>NZ_JAVROT010000525.1:0-14262 GCF_032162605.1 Mycobacterium sp.
TTCACACCGGTTCTGCGGACGGAGCTGCCATACCAGGTGTAGCCGATCTCCAACCGCCGGTTGGGCGGATCGGCGTGGCAGTAGCTGGACGATCCCACCACTCGGCCGTCCCCGTCGCGCACCAAGAACGTCAAGCCGGTGTCGGGATGCTGCACCGCCAATCGCCCTTCGATCCATTCCTGGGCGGTATCCGGCGTCGGCGCGCTGGTAAACCAGAGTTCCCGGACCTCCTCGGCGGCCGCGGCTATCTCAGCTGCGTGCCCGGCGGTCAGCGGCTCCAGGGAGACCCAACGATCGCCCCGCAACGCCACGGGTTCGAGAAAGCCGCTCATCGCCTCCGTCCCATCCCCGCCCAGGCCGCGACCATCGCGAACACCGAGAGCACCACGGCGACGAGGACCGCGCCGCCGCCGACGTAGAGGCCGTAACCCGCCGCCACGGAGTTGGCGACGTACAGCCGGTAGTACCACAGCACCAGCACCGCCAACAGCACCGAGATCCCAAGCGCCGCACTTGAAGCGAGCTTCGCATACAGACTCCGCGCCGCCATCGCCGCCGCCACGATCAACGTCGAGCCCAGCACGACGATGAGCTGCCCCACGCCGAACCCGTTCGGTGGCACGTGGATCACGCCGTGCTTCCCGCCGATCGCGTTCGCCCGCCCACCGCCGTCGACGCTGGTCACCAGCCATGGCAGCCACGCGCTGACCAGCAGGACCGTCGAGCAGAGCACGACGAACCATCCGGGACGCAGGCGGGCCATATGATGAGCGTATCGGGTCGCGGGGCCGCACCCACGTAGGCTTGACCCATGACGGAGCTCCCCGACTGGGCCCTGAACCTGGACCTGTCAGCGCACCCCGAAGGGGGCTGGTACCGCGAGACGTGGCGCAGCGAGCTCACGATCGGACAGTCAGCACTTCCGCCCGGATACACCGGTTCCCGCAGCGCCGGCACCGCGATCCTGTTTCTACTGATGCCTGGCCAACAGTCGGCCTGGCACACCGTGCGCAGTGCCGAGCTGTGGCTACATCACCGTGGCAGCCCGCTGCTGCTGGAGGTTGGGCGGGACGGCAGGAGTGGGCAAGGGCCTGCGGCCGAACAGCACAGCGCCACAACACATCTGATCGGAAGTGACGTCGCTGCGGGCGAGCAGCCCCAGTTCGTGGTGCCGCCAGGGCACTGGCAGCGAGCCCGGCCGCGTGACGGCGAACCCACGCTGGTGAGCTGCGTCGTCGTACCCGGTTTCGACTTCGCCGACTTCGCGCTCGGCGCGCCTACCGACTGAGCAGCCGCACCGCCGCCGCCACCAGTTCGGCGTTGCCAGGCGTGACGGAACCGTCCGGCAGTTTCAGCGTGTCCTCCATGCCGATGCGCGTCTGGACGCCGCACGATCCTGCGTGTTCCAGTAGCGGCCAACAACTTTCGTCGAGACCGTGCAACAGCACCGGCGCCGGGGAACCCGCGGCGGCGATCCTTTCGAGCATGGCGTCCGCCACCGCGACGTCCTCGTGGCCCTGGAGCTCGATCATCACGCGCATGCAGTGCCGAGCCATCTTCGACTCGGCCCATGACGCGGCGGCCTCGAGGTGGAATAGTCCTATCTCGACGCCGAGGCCCTTGCCGAGCAGGACGTCGGCGAGCTCCGGTGAGCCCGGTTCGTGCCAGTTGAGCGATGCGAAGTCTGGCAGCACGGTCCAGCCCTCGACGGCCTTGCGGCGCGCGTCGGGGTCGGGAAGCGCCCAGAACCCCGTGGTCACGCCGAGCGGCAGCCCCGGCACCGCCTGGCGGACCGCGGTGACCGCCGCGTCGACGACGTCCGGTTCCAGTGAGTCCTTGCCGTCCGGCGTCTTCGGGTGCATGTGCACCGCCTTCGCCCCGGCTTGGTGGGCAGCTACGGACGCGGCGGCGAGCTGCTCGGGCGTGACCGGCAGGTTCGGATGCTGGTCGGGGGTGCGCGCACCGTTGATGCACGCCTTGACGTAGATGGCGGGGTTACCGGGCATCCCTACATTCTCACCCTTCGCGCCTCACCCTTCGACACGGAGGTTTCCGAAGTAGCGTGCACACGCGAGGACTCGCGTCACCCGGCGGGCAGACGCAACAGTGCGCGACACGCCGGCGATTCCGACACGTTTGCGTCTGCTGGCGCGGGTGGTCGTCACGCGAAGACCGTCTTGAACTTGTCCAGCGACTCGCGGATGTCGCTCTTGAGCGAACTGGCGACGATCATCCCGATGGGGCCGAACAGTGCGGGCCCACCCAGATGCACGTCGAACGTCACGGTCGACCCGATGTCGGCCGGCTTGATCTTGCCTATCAGCTTGACCTTCACGCCGCCCTTGCCGTCACCGTCGAGCGTGAGCGACTGAGGCGGCTTGTAGCTGACGATCGTCCACCTGACGAGGTTGAGCATGCCCTTGACCTCGACCACCGACGCCAGCTTCGTGCCCTTCTCCAACGTCTCGGGCAGCGTGCTGCGCCACACCCGGTGGATGCTCAGCCAATCCTTGTAGCGCGATAGGTCGGAGGCGGCCGCCCAGGCCTTCTCCGGCGGCAGTGGCACGTCGACGGAGACCGACAGCTTCGCCATCGCTAGGGCGTCGGCGGGGGCCCGGCCGGCGCGGCTGGCGCGGCCGGCGCGGCCGGTGGGGGCGTCTGAGGCGGTTGCGGCGGCTGCTGGGTGCCGCCCGCAGTGTCCCTGGCCGCCTTCTTCGCGGCGTCCTGCACCTTGTCGACCTGCCCGGCGTACTTACCCTGCGTCTTCTTGTCCACGAGGTCGCCCGCCTTGTCGATGGCGGTGTCCACCTTGTCGGCGTTCTTCGACACCAGATTCTTGACCTTGTCTAGAAATCCCATGGACCCACCCTAAACGCCCGGGTTGCTCACTCCGACCGCCAGAGGCGGCGCTTCTCCCCGATGACGGCCCCCTGCACCCACCAGAGGACCTCGATGAGCGCGGCGGCGAGCACACCGATCGCCATGGCCGTCGTCGTCTGCGCGACATTGGACGGGTCGAGCATGAACGCTCGTCTGGCCAGGGGAATCGAGAAGATCACCACGTACGCGACCGCCGAGATCCCGACGAGCCCGACCCGCCACCACTCGTAGGGTCGGGCCACCACGGCGAGCACCCACAACGCCCCCACCAGGAGCGTGATCAACGCGGCCGTGGAGGCCTGGATCTGCTGGGTGGTGGTCGCGGCGCGGCCCTCGTACGCCAACAGGTAGGAGGTGAACGTGGCCAGTCCGACGACCAGCCCGCTCGGCACTGCAGACGTCATCACCCGACGGACGAAGCCAGAGTGGGCTCGCTCCCGGTTGGGTGCAAGCGACAGGACGAACGCAGGGATGCCGATGGTGAACCAGGCGGCGATCGTGACGTGGATGGGCTGGAACGGGAAAAGCAACGGATCCGTGCCGAACAGCTTGGCCGACAGCCCAGCCACGCCGACCAACACCGCGAGCAGCACCGAGTACACCGTCTTGGTGAGGAACAGGTTCGAGACCCGCTCGATGTTGCCGATCACCCGCCTGCCCTCGCCGACGACGTACGGCAAGGTGGCGAACCTGTTGTCCAGCAACACGATCTGAGCGACAGCGCGCGACGCCGAACTGCCCGATCCCATCGCGACGCCGATGTCAGCGTCCTTGAGCGCCAACACGTCGTTGACCCCGTCGCCCGTCATCGCCACGGTGTGACCACGTGACTGCAAGGCGTGCACCATCGCGCGCTTCTGGTCGGGCCGCACCCGGCCGAACGTCGTGTACTCCTCGAGCGTGTCGGCCAGATCGTCGGCCTCGGCGGGCAACTGACGGGCGTCCAAGGTCTCGCCGTGCAGGCCGAGGGTGCCCGCGACCGCACCGACCGAGACGGCGTTGTCGCCCGAGATCACCTTCACCGTCACCTTCTGCGCGGCGAAGTAGTCCAGCGTCTCCCTGGCGTCGGGGCGGACTCGCTGCTCCAGGACCACCAGCGCCACCGGGGTGACGGTGCCGGGGGCGTATGGGGCGTCCACCGACTCGTCCGACGACCCGAGGAGCAGCACCCGCAGCCCCTGCGCGCCGATCCGCTCGGCCTCCTCGGCGTCGGGCGACGCGGGATCGAGCAGCACGTCGGGTGCACCGATCACCCAGTTGCCGTTGTCTCCGTAGGAGATTCCGCTCCACTTGGTCGCCGACTTGAACGGCGCAGTGGCGGTCGCCACCCACCCGGGTGGTGCGTCGTAGGCCTCGCCGATGGCCTGCATGCTGGCGTTGGGGCGGCTGTCGTCGGCGGCCAGCGAGGCCAGGGCGTCCTCGGCGAAGTGACCAGCGGTGAGTGGTTTGAGCTCACTGAGCCGCATGCCGTTCTCCGTCAGCGTTCCGGTCTTGTCGGCGCACACCACGTCCACGCGGGCGAGGCCCTCGATCGCGGGCAGCTCCTGTACCAGGCACTGACGCCTGCCAAGGCGGACCACCCCGACGGCGAACGCGATCGACGTCATCAACACCAGGCCCTCCGGCACCATCGGCACCAGCGCACCGACCATGCGCAGCACCGACTCCCGCCAGCCGACGTCGGTAGTGAAGAGCTGCGTATAGATGGTCAGCAGACCGGCGGGAACCAGCAAGTAGGTGATGACCCGGAGGATCGTGTTGATGCCGCTGCGCAGTTCGGACTTCACCAGCGTGAACTTGCTTGCCTCTTCGGCGAGTTTGGCCGCGTAGGCCTCGCGGCCCACCCTCGTCGCGCGGTACGCGCCACTGCCTGCGACGACGAAGCTGCCCGACTTCACCTCGTCACCCGCGTCCTTGGCCACGGGTTCGGCCTCACCGGTGAGCAGCGACTCGTCGACCTCGAGGTTGGCCTCCTCGACGATCTCGCCGTCGACGACGATCTGGTCGCCCGGCCCCAGCTCGATGACGTCGTCGAGCACCACCTCGCTAGGCGGCCGCGCGCCGGTCCCGGACTGCCTGCGCACCACGGGTTTCGCCTGCCCCACGATCGCGAGCTTGTCCAGGGTCTGCTTGGCCCGCAGCTCCTGGATGATGCCGATCGCGCTGTTGGCGACGATGAGGATGCCGAAGAGACCGTTGATGAACGAACCGGTGGACAGCACGATCATCAGCAGGACGCCGAGGATCGCGTTGATGCGGGTGAAGACGTTGGCGCGGACGATCTCCTCGACGCTGCGGGCGGCCCGGGTGGGCACGTCGTTGGTCTTGCCCTCGGCGACGCGCTGCGCGACCTCGGCGTCGGACAGGCCCGTCGCCAGCGCGGGGGTCATCGCCCTGGCGCCCTGGCGAAGGTGCCCATCTTCTCGGCGTCGTAGAACTCCAGCGTCAGCTCGTCGCCGGCAAAGGTGGCCTTGGAGATCGATCCGGGTGGCGCGTTCTCACCGGTCGGGACGAACGTGAACACGTTGCCGTCCCAGTGGGTCAGCTCGAGTGTCTCGCGCGGTCCGATTGCGAGAGTGAGCTTTCCGTTCACATCCGCGATCCTGGCCGGACCCCAGTAGGCATTGTCGTAGGTGCCGACCAGCGTCGGCGTCGGCGGCGTGGGGGCCGGGTTGGCGGGCGGCTTCTGGCCCGCCAGCGAGCCCTCCGGGGCCTCCATCTTCTTGAACGCCGCCTCGTACAGTCCGCGCCAGTCCTGCCGAACCTCGCCGAACTGCACCAGATCCGCGAACTCGGCGGTGAGCGTCTCGGGGATGCCCGACGGTGTGGCATTGGTCAGCGCGACGATCGCCACGTCGGCGGACGGGATGATGACGAAGTTGGTGCCCGCCCCCAGTTCGAAGGCTCCGGAGTGGCTGAGCTGCTGGCGGGCCGCTGACGTCGTGCCCACGTTGAATCCGTAGCCGTAGAAACCGGAGCGCATGGCGGGCTCGCTCGCGCGGTCGGACACGATCTGGGGAGTGACGGCTGGCAACAGCGCCTTCGGGTCGACGATCTGCTGACCGTTGAAGCTTCCGTCGGCCAGCATCATGGTCAGCCACTTGGTCATGTCGTTCGCCGACGAGCTGACCCCGCCTGCGGGCGCCTCGGCCTGGGCGTCACGGACGTAGAGCGGTTTGTAGGCGCCGTCGATGTGGATGTGCCCGACGGCCTTGTCGGTCCTCGCCTCGTACTCGTCGAACCGCGAACTCGTCGACGTCATCCCGAGCGGCCCGTAGAGAACCTCCTGGCTGAGGTCCTCCCACGACTTGCCCGCGCTCGTCGCCACCGCCTCGGCTCCCGCGGTCAGTCCGAAGTTGGTGTAGGCGTATGAGATCCGGTACGGATCCAGCGGCAGCTGGCGAAGGTGCTCCAGTACGTAGCGCCGGTCGTAGCCCAGGTCCTCGAGCAGGTCACCCGCATGGTCGGGTAGGCCGGACCGGTGCGAGTACATGTCGCCGACGGTCACCATCTTGGTGACGACCGGATCGGTAAGCGCGAACCACGGCAGCTTGTCGACGATCGGGGTGTCCCAACTGATCGCGCCCAGCCCCACCTGGTGCGCGACGACGGTCGACCCCAGCGGCTTGGACAGCGACGCGAGCTGGAACACGGTGTCGGGTTCGATCTTGTTGTCGGGGGCGTCTCCGTTACGGACGTCCTTGACGCCGAACCCCTTGGCGTAGACCGTCTTTCCGCCGTGGACGACGGCGACGGCCATGCCGGGGATGCCCGACTTCTTCATCAGCTCGTCGGCGATGCCGTCGAGTTTGGCGACCGCGTGGTCGACGGCGTTGTCCGGCAACGGCATTGCCGGAACCAACGGCGGCGGAACGTGGGGGGACACGGCACTGTTGGACGGGCCGCCCGACGGTCCGGCCTGTTGGGCGGGCTTCGCGTCACATCCGGCGATCAACGCCAGGACCGCGAGCGAGACGACCAGGCGAGACCTCGATGAGCGCTGCACACCAGCACGTTAGCCGCTCAGGTACGCCACCATGGGTCCAACGAGACCGACGGTCCGGATTCTGTTGGCGCTTCGATGCGCTGCCCCGGCCTCGGCGTCGCCACCGCCACGCCTCCGTCCGCCGCGGCCACCAGCAGCCGCTCCACCGGCTCGGACCACGGGTGCGGCGCCAGCCGGAACGTCGCCCAGTGGATCGGCACCAGCAGTCCCGCGTCGGTGACGTCGCGGTGCGCGCGGACCGCGTCCTCCGGGTTCATGTGGATGTCGGGCCAACCCGGGTGGTACGCGCCCACCGGCATGAGGGTCACGTCGAACGGGCCGTGATCGGACCCGATGTCGGCGAAGCTCTTGGAGTAGCCGGTATCGCCACCGAAGAAGGCGCGGTGCCTGGGTCCGATGATCGCCCACGACGACCACAGCGTGACGTTGCGCGTCAGGAATCGGCCCGAGAAGTGCCGCGCGGGCGTGCAGACCAACTCGAGCTCGCCGAGTCGAGCACTCTGGTTCCAGTCGAGTTCGACGATGCGATCTTCCGGGATGTGCCAGGTCCGCAGATGTGCGCCGATGCCGAGCGGCACGAAGAACTTGGCCCGCTGGGTCAGGGCCAGCTGCTTGACGGTGTCGACGTCGAGGTGGTCGTAGTGGTCGTGGCTGATGATCACGGCGTCGATCGCGGGCAACGCCTCCAGCTCGGCGGGGACCGCGTGCAGGCGCTGCGGGCCGACCGCGCGCGACGGTGAGCAGCGGTCGCTCCACACCGGGTCGGCGAGGATGCGGTAGCCGTCGACCTCGATGATCGCCGACGAGTGGCCGTACCAGGTGACGGCGAGGCCGCCTGCGGCCACGCTGGGGTCCGGGGTGACCAGCGGGACGGGCTCCGCCGGATGCTGGTCCGAGCTTCCGCCGATGACCTCGCGGGCCAGGATGAACTGCTGCTGACGGGTCAGGCCGACGTCCGACGCGGGTTCGACGTTGGCGAACACGCCGTCGTGGTAGTTCGGCGATCGCTTGGCGACCGCGCCGATTTCGACCGGCGATGCGCCTAGCGCCTCTGGTGCGCCGGAGAGCGCGCGCAGCGCCCAGCCACCGGCGACGATCGCTGCGGTCCCGCCGACGAGCCGGGCGGCGCGCCAGAACACCTTAGGCGCCCTGGAACTTGGCTGGCCGCTTCTCCATGCGCGCGACCTGCGCCTCGATGACGTCCTGACTGGCCCAGGCCTTCGCGAACAGCTCCTTGTGGACCGGCCACTGGTCCTCGTAGGCGCCGTCGTCGTTGAGCACCCGTTTGGCGTGCTGCAGAGCCAGCGGGGCCAGTCCGGCGATGTCGGCCGCCCAGGCCTGTGCGTCGGACAGTTCGCCGATGCGGTTCGCCATTCCCGTCTGCAACGCCACCTCGGCGGTCAGCTTCTCCGCGGTGAGCAGCATGGACCGGGCCCGACCGTAGCCTGCCAGCGACGAGAGTCGGCGGATGCTCCAGTTGTCCAGCGCGAGACCGTATTTCGACGTCGGGAACTGGAAGAACGCCTCCGGCGCGACGACGCGCAGATCGCAGATCATCGCGAGCTGCAGACCTGCGCCGATCGCGGGCCCGTTGATCGCGCCGATCACCGGCATGGGCGCCGCGTCGATGGCGCGGTTCAGCGCGATGAGCCGATCCGGGTAGTCCTCGGCGAACGCGTCGCCCGACAGATCAGCGCCCGCGCAGAACACGGTGCCCTGCCCGGTCAGCACGATGGCGCGGACGTCTGCTGCGGCGGCCTCCTCGATCGCCACCCGCAGACTCTCGACGAGTTCGCTATTGAGGGCGTTGCGGCGCTCGGGGCGTTGCAGTTCCAGGGTCGTGACGTGGTCAACACGGGTAACACCAATCATGGGGTCAGCCTATCGAGCCGCCCGATAGCCTTGCTCCGTGAGCCGGATCGGTGCCCTTGCGCTGCGCGACGCCGTCCTCGACGAGGGGTCGTTCCTCAGCTGGGACGTCGAGCCCCTTGACGTCGGCGCCGGCGAAGATTATCGACGCGAGCTCGCGCAGGCCAGGGCCGCGACCGGTCTCGACGAATCGGTCCTGACCGGCGAGGGGACGGTATTCGGTCGCCGCGTAGCCGTCGTCGCGAGTGAGTTCGACTTCCTGGCCGGATCGATCGGCGTGGCCGCCGCGGAGCGGATCACCGCGGCGATCGAACGTGCCACCGCCGAGGCGCTGCCGCTGGTGGCGTCGCCGAGTTCGGGCGGCACGCGGATGCAGGAGGGCACGGTGGCGTTCCTGCAGATGGTCAAGATCGCCGCGGCCGTCGAGTTGCACAAGCAGGCGCACCTCCCCTACCTGGTGTACCTGCGGCATCCGACGACTGGCGGGGTGTTCGCCTCTTGGGGCTCGCTCGGACACGTCACCGCGGCCGAACCGGGCGCTCTGATCGGCTTCCTCGGACCGCGCGTGTACGAGCACCTCTACGGTGAGCCCTTCCCGGCGGGCATCCAGACCGCGGAGAACCTGCACCGCCACGGCGTCATCGACGGCGTCGTCCCGATCGAACTGCTTCGCACGACGCTGGACCGGGCGCTCAAGGTGCTCTCCGACAAACCCGGTCCACCACCGGAGGCGCCCGCACCGGAACCCATCGCCGACGTACCCGCCTGGGATTCGGTGGAGTCCTCGCGGCGTCCCGACCGGCCGGGCATCGGTTACCTGTTGCGGCACGGCACCACGGAGCGGGTGCTGCTGTCGGGCACCGGCGGTCACGGCGAGGCCGCCACCACGCTGCTGGCCTTGGCGCGCTTTGGCGGGCAGCCCGCGGTGGTGGTCGGGCAGCAGAGGGGCGTCGGCGGCGGACTCGTCGGCCCGCAGGCACTGCGTGAGGCGCGGCGCGGGATGGCGTTGGCGGCCGGGCTACGGCTGCCCCTGGTGCTGGTCATCGACACCCCCGGCCCGGCGTTGTCAGCCGAGGCCGAGGAGGGCGGACTGGCCGGCGAGATCGCCAACTGCCTCGCCGAACTCGTCACGCTGGACACGCCGACGGTGTCGGTGCTGCTCGGCCAGGGCAGCGGCGGGCCCGCACTGGCGATGGTCCCGGCCGACCGGGTGTTGGCCGCCCTGCACGGCTGGCTGGCGCCGCTGCCGCCGGAGGGCGCCAGCGCCATCGTCTACCGCGATACCGATCACGCTCCCGAACTGGCTGCGGCGCAAGGCATCCGGTCGGCCGATCTGCTGCGCAACGGGATCGTCGACGCGATCGTCCCCGAGCACCACGATGCCGCAGACACCCCATCGGACTTCACGGCCCGGCTCTCGACGACCATCGCCTGCGAACTTCACTCGTTGCGCTCCATGACCGCCGACGAGCGGTTGACCTCACGGCTGCGGCACTATCGCAACATCGGCCTGCCAGGTCACTGACGTCACGTGCACCCACGCGCCCCCTCCCCCGTTGACATGTCTTCCTGCCCACCTATGAGCGACAATGTCTCGGCGGTGGCCGAGTGTCGCTCATGCGCCGAAATGTCTCCGCGGGCCGCCCGCGTGTGCCGGTGACGACCTCTCCCGTCGGCTCGAGTTGGGGTTCCATGATTCGGCGGAACCGGTCGCGCTGCAGTGGCCCACCGGCAACGGCATCGTGGGCCATGCGCAGATCGCGCAGAGTGAACTCGGACCCGAGCAGCCCGTCCGGATCGGGAACCGCGGCATAGCGGGGCCGCATGTCGTCGACCGCCCTGGCGATGATGCCTGCGTGGTCGTGCGGCAGCCGGCCGGGCCGCGACGTCGGCATCAGCCTGGTGCGATCCGGGAATCGGGACGCGAGCCGGTCTGCACCCACGACCGCGAGGTGGGCCACCGACAGGACCCAGCCGCGGTCGTCGCGATCGGGGTCGTCGAACACGTGCAGTTGACGCGGCCGCAGTCCGTGCACACCCGACTTCATCCGCAGCGACCGGTCGACGGCGTCGGCCAGCCGCTCGCCGGGATGCAGAAAGGTTCCGGGCAGGGCCCACCCGCTGTCGTCGTTGCGGCGTACCTGCAGGACGAGCAGATCCGATCCCGCCATGTCGAGAGTGACCAGCGCGGTGTCCACGGCCACAGAGGGCCGTGGGTAGTCGGCGAGGGTCTTCCCGCTCTCGTCTGGATGCGTGGGAATTTGTCAGCCTTCTGTTGTACATTTCATTTAGCTCATTATTGCGTTAAATAGGTCACGGGGGGACGACATGACGACATTGACTACAGCACAGATCGATCGGGCCTGCGGCGTACTGCTCGCCACCGCCGCCGGCGACGCACTCGGCGCGCCGTACGAGTTCCAGCCCCCCAGGGGGCCGGAGAAGGACGTCGCCATGGTCGGCGGCGGCGGGCTCGGCTGGGCGCCTGGCGAGTGGACCGATGACACGTCGATGGCCATCGCGATCGCCGAAGTCGCCGCCACTGGAGTCGACCTGCGCGAACGGTCCGCACAGAACGACATCGTCGAGCGCTGGTACGGGTGGTCCCGCACGGCCAAGGACGTCGGCATCCAGACCCGCCGCGTGCTCGACTACGTTGGGAACCAAGAAGGTTGGGCCTCGCCGGCCAGGCACGCCGCCTTTCAACTGCACGAGCGCACGGGCCGCACCGGGGGCAACGGCGCGCTGATGCGGACCGCTCCCGTCGCGCTGGCCTACCTCCACGACGAGGACGCGCTCGTCACCGCCGCCCGTCAGATCAGTGCGCTGACGCACTACGACCCGGACGCCTGCGACGCGTGCGTGCTGTGGTGTTGCGCCATTCGCCACGCGGTACTCACCGGCGAGCTGGACGTGCGCGTCGGGCTGCGTCATCTCGAGGCGGACAGTCGCGAGACGTGGTCGAAGCGGCTCGACGTGGCAGAGTCTTCGCGCCCGAGGGACATCGCCAACAACGGCTGGGTGGTCGCTGCACTGCAGGCCGCTTGGTCGGCGATCGCGCTGACGAACACCGGGGCGGGACATCCCGCCGAACACCTGACCCGCGGGCTGGACGCCGCGGTGCGGGCCGGCGACGACACCGACACCGTGGCCGCCATCGCGGGCGGTCTGCTCGGCGCGGTGTACGGCGCGTCCGCCGTGCCTGCGCAGTGGCGCCGTCTGCTGCACGGCTGGCCGGGGCGTCACTCGCGTGACCTGGTGGCACTCGTCGGCCGGATCATCAAGGTGGACATCGACTTTCCGTAACGTCGCAGCCATTGCCCGGCGCGAACCCGAAACCCGGGTTTAGGCTGCATTCGTGGCGGAACCGTAGCCGGGCTGGCGCGCGGTAACCGGCAGAACCCAGGGCCCCGTTCCCTGCGGCTACCCGAGAATGGGACGGCGATCATGGTGACCTCGGCGCCGACCGGCGAGTGCGTTGCCCTGCTCGACGGCCGCGATCACCGCGCTCGGCGACGCCATCGTCGGCTCCCGGGTGGGTCGTTCATCCGACGACGACATCACGCTGTTCGAATCCGTCGGCGTCGGATTGCAGGACCTTTCGACGGCCGAACTGGTCATCGCCCGCGCAGAAGAACGCGGGCTTGGGGGTGCGGGCCGACCTCGGCGCGTGGCCGCGGTGGCATCCTGGAAGCCGTGGACACCGTGCTGCACTTCGCCGGAAACTTCTGGTGGCTGATCTTCCCGCTCGGCGGGATGATCGGCGGCGGCGTCAGAGCGGTCGGCGCCGCCAACGAACGGCGCGCCGACCGACGACTCGAGCGGTATCGGATCAAGCAGCAGACGAAGGTCGCCGTCGCGCAGGCATCGGGTCGGGGCAAGGTCGACGAAGCCGCCGCCAGGCGCGAGCTGACCAAGGTCTACGCCCAGCACGACAGTATCGATGCGCGCTGGCTGGACTACGAGGTCGACGTCGCGAAACTGCTGGACTTTCCGATGATGACCGATATGCGCCAACCGCTGACGGCCGCCTTCCACAAGGCCCGCAGCCGGGCAGACCTCTTGCGTCCCGCGAGCGTCGACGACGTGATCGCCGACCGTGACGCCCAGCTCGACTACCGCGACGCGGTGCACGACTACGGCTCGGCCTTCGACGTGGCCGAGACAGAGGCGATCCGCAGGCGCCGCAGCGACTTCTCCGCCGAGGGGCAACAGCGGCTGAACCGCGCCCAGCTTCTGCTGCGGGTGGCCGCCGACGAATCGGCGACCCCGCAGGAACGGCAGAACGCGTACGCCAAGGCCCGCAACGAGCTCGACGGGCTGCTGGTGCTGCCCGCAGTGACGCGGGCGAGCATCGAACGGCGCATTGCGGGCGAGCTCGAAGCCTGACGGCGGCGCCGCAGGGCAGTCGCCAACAGGGCAGTCTCAGTGGATTTCGGCTCCGGCGGCGCGTAGCTGCTCCGCGGTGGCCTCCAGGAGCTCTTTCCAGGACACCTCGAACTTGTCGACGCCCTCGTTCTCGAGGACGACGAATACGTCGGTCAGGTCGATCCCGACGGCAGTGAGCTTGTCGAAGACCTCCTGCGACTCGACCGCGGTGCCGGACACGGTGTCGCCGGCGACCTCACCGTGATCGGCGAACGCGTCGAGGGTCTTCTCCGGCATCGTGTTCACGGTGTTGGGGGCGGCCAATTCACTGACGTACAGGGTGTCGGGGTAGTCGGGGTTCTTGACTCCCGTCGACGCCCAGAGCGCCCGCTGTAGGCGCGCACCACCGGCCAGCAGACCCTGGAACCGCGGCTGCACCTCGAAGACCTGCTGGTACGCGGCGTACGCGAGACGAGCGTTGGCGAGCGCCGCCTTGCCGCGCAGCGCGAGAGCCTCGGGGGTGCCGATCTTCTCGAGGCGGCTGTCGATCTCGGTGTCGACGCGGGAGACGAAGAACGAGGCCACCGAGTGGATGTGGGACAGGTCGCGCCCGGCCGCCTTCGCGGCCTCGAGGCCGTCGAGGTAGGCGCCCATGACCAGTTCGTAGCGTTCCACCGAGAAGATCAGCGTGACGTTGACGCTGATGCCCTCACCGAGCACCTTGGCGATGGCCGGGATCCCGGCCTCGGTGGCCGGGATCTTGATGAACAGGTTCGGGCGGTCGACGATCTTCCACAGTTCGACGGCCTGCGCAACGGTCTTGTCAGCGTCGTGGGCGAGGCGCGGGTCGACCTCGATGGACACCCGCCCGTCGACGCCGTAGCTCGCCTCGAACTCCGGGGCGAGGACGTCGCACGCGGCGCGCACGTCGTCTGTGGTCACCGTGCGGATGGTGGCCTCGACGTCGGCACCGCGCTCGGCGAGCTCCCGGACCTGTGCGTTGTAGGCGTGCCCTTTGCTAAGTGCGGCCTGGAAGATCGACGGGTTCGTGGTGACACCGACGATGCTCTTGCTCGCGATGAGTTCGGCGAGGTTGCCGGACTCGATGCGGTCACGGGAGAGGTCGTCGAGCCACACCG
>NZ_JAVROT010000526.1:0-4763 GCF_032162605.1 Mycobacterium sp.
TCGAGGATCTGCCCAGCCCGTACGGTCCGGCCGTGTTAACCAGCGTGCCCGCCGTTGATCGACCGGAGGCCGGTCGATGACCCTGGCCGGCGTGGTCGCCGCGGCGATGTTCATCGGAGTGATTGCCTATGCACTGTTGGGTGGCGCCGACTTCGGTTCCGGTTTCTACGATCTGACCGCCGGCAGCGGTCGCGACGCGGGCGAGCTTCGGTTGCTGGTCGATCACAGCATTGGGCCGGTATGGGAAGCCAACCACGTGTGGCTGATCTACGTTCTGGTGTTTTGGTGGACCGCGTTTCCCCGAGCGTTCGCCGCGGCGACGACCACCTTGTTCATCCCGTTGATGCTGGCACTTGCCGGGATCGTGTTGCGGGGCGCCAGTTTTGCGTTCCGCAAGTACGCGGCGACATTCAGCCAGGCCAGATTGTTCGGCGCGATCTTCGCCGGGTCGTCGCTGATCACCCCGTTCTTCCTGGGCACGGTGGCCGGCGCGATCGCGTCGGGCCGCGTACCGGCCGGCGGATACGGCGACCGACTCGGCTCGTGGCTCAACCCGACATCACTGATCGGCGGCTGCCTCGCAGTCACCACGTGTGTGCTTCTGGCCGGAGTGTTTCTCACCGCCGACGCCGCCCGGGTTGGCCTTCCCGGACTGGCGGAGCGGTTGCGCGTCCGCACCCTGCTGGTCGGGATCCTCAGCGGCCTCATCGTGTTCGCGGGTCTGTATCCCATCCTTCGCGACGCGCCGACGCTCAGCCACCGGTTGCTCGGCGCCGCCTTCCCGCTGCTGGTGGTGGCTGCGCTCGCCGGCGCCATCACCCTACTTCTTCTTTATCGCCGAAGTTACTCTCTGGCACGGGTTTCCGCGGCAGTGGCCGTCGGTGCCGTCATCTTGGGGTGGGGTGCTGGCCAGTATCCCTGGATGCTGGTCGATCAGCTCACCATCAATGGTGCAGCCGGCGCACACACCACGCTCACCGCACTGCTGCTCGTCGCCGCACTCGCCGCGGTCGTCGTGCTACCGCCACTGGGCTATCTGCTGTGGCTCACCCAGACCGAGAAGTGGAGCCGACCCTAGGGATAATTAGTTTAGCCAACGTACCGGTCACACGCCAGCATCGCGCCACCACGCGCAATAACTCCTCGTCCCTCCTGTCTGTGCATTCCGCTGACAAAGGTCCCGTCCAGCAAGTCACCATCGTGAACGGGAGCGCCGACCCGTTCATCCACGAAGCCGATGTGGCTGCGGTGCTCGCCGCGGCGTTGCTCGACCACCGCCTTGCCGGGCAAAAGATCTCGATCACCGGCCCGGAGCCGGTCACCCACACCGAGATGGTCACCACCATCGGTGCGGTGATTGGTAGGTCGCTGCGCTATGAAGAGATCTCGCCTGCGCGAGCCGCGGACGACATCGTTGCGCTCGGGCTACCACGATCCTTCGCCGAGGCGATGATGGCCCGCTACTCGCGCGACCTCGATAGGCCGACCCCGGCCACCGACGGGGTGAAGAAGACCCTTGGCCGCCCCGCGCACACCTACGCGGAATGGGTCTTCGATCACGCCACAGCCTTTCGAAATTTACCGGCCGCAACGCAACCGAGCTAGAACCCAACTCTCGCGCCCTCCGACTCCGATCGGGGTCGCCAAACTGTCCTCGGCGGTTTCACGCGAGGCGACCCCTTCAGCGTCACGCACCGAGGCACGTTCCTTTGGTGTGCCGTGCCAGAGATCGTAGGGCGGGTTGTCGGTATAGCCGCGTTCGGTGCGACCTCCGACTCGAGAGGTAGCGCACATCGACGTCCTCGACCACGTCACGTGAAGTCCCTATTGATGATTATCACCAAACATGACAGTATTACTAGGTGACTAATTTCGACCCCGCAACGGGACCCGAGGAAATGCTCGACTGGGACAGCGTTTACAAACAGGAATCCGATGTCTTAAAGGGACCGGCTCCGTGGAACATCGGCGAGCCCCAGCCAGAACTCGCCGAATTGATTCGGCAGGGCAGGTTTCGGGGCGACGTACTCGACGCGGGATGCGGATTTGCCGAATTGTCACTGCGTCTGGCCGCACTGGGGTACACCGTGGTCGGTATCGACGTCACGCCGACAGCGGTCGCCGCGGCCGCGGCGGCAGCGGCCGAGCGCGGCCTGTCCACCGCGACCTTCGTGCAGGCCGACGCCACTTCGTTTACCGGCTACGACGGCCGGTTCTCCACTGTGGTGGACAGCACGCTGTTCCATTCCCTTCCGGTCGGGCTCCGTGGCGACTACCTGAAGGCCGTTTACCGTGCGGCCGCCCCGGGCGCGTCCTATTTCATCCTGGTGTTCGCCACGGGCGCGTTCCCTGCGGGATTGACAGGCAAGCCGAACGAGGTGACCGAGGACGAGCTGCGGGCAGCCGTCGCCAAGTATTGGATCGTCGACGACATTCGCCCAGCATCGATCCACACGTTGCTGCCCCAGGTCAGCAGCGCGGCGCCACCAGTTTCTTTCCCGGCCTACGAGATCGACGAGAAGGGCCGGCCGAAGCTGGCGGCGTGGCTGCTCACCGCGCACAAGCCGGGCTAAGACGAGCGAGTTCGTCCGCGAACCGCACGCGACCTACGACCGATCGTCGGCAGAAAGAGCCGGCGACGGCACTCGACACGAGGAGGCACCGCAAATGAAGATCACCGTGTTCGGCGCGACAGGCGGTATCGGCAGACAACTGGTCGCACAAGCACTCCGCCGCGGGCACGACGTGACCGCGGTGGTGCGTGACGCTGACCGCTTGCCCATCAGCGACGCCGCGCTTGACGTAGTAATCGTGCCCGGACTCGAGCAGGCCGACCCACTGTGTCCTGCGCTAATTGGCAGCGACGCGGTCCTCTCGGCGGTGGGCCCGCGGGGCCGGAAGGACGGCCCGGTGGCGTCGACGAGTACCCGCACCATCCTGCGCGCGATGCAGTCCACGCGAGTGGCTCGATTGGTCGCGGTGAGCGCAGCTCCGGTGGGGCCCGTCCCCGACGGCGAGAGTGCGCTCAATCGCTGGCTGCTCCTGCCGATCGTTGGCACGGTGCTGCGAAGCGTCTACACGGATCTGGGCGAGATGGAGGCCGAATTGCTCCGCAGTAGCGCGGCGTGGACTGTGATTCGGCCGCCAAAGCTCGTTGACAAGCCGGTCACCGGAATCTACCGAACCACGTTGGGGGCCAACGTTCCCCGCGGCTTCTCGATATCGCGGGCTGACGCCGCACACCTGATGCTCACTGCATTGGATCAACCCGCGACGGTCAAGCAGGCTGTCGGCGTCGCCTACTGACAACACTTCGAAGGGAGTATCGACGATGACGACCACTACGTATGTCGCTGTGACTCTGATTGCCGTTGCGGCCAACGGATTTTCGGGAATTGCCGCTTTGCTGCACATGAAGGCCATTCTTCCCGGGATGGCGAAAGCCGGCGTCCCCGAATCATGGCTGACCTTCCCGATCGGAACGGCCAAGACCGCTTGTGCGATAGGTCTGGCGGCCGGCCCGCTCGGCCTGCATCTCGTCGGTGTCTCCGCCGCAATCGGTCTCGGCCTGTTCTTCGTGTGCGCGCTCTACACCCACATTCGAGCCAGTGACTACAGCGCGCAGTTCGCTCTCGCGATCGGCTTCCTGGCCCTCAACGTCACTGCGCTCGTATTGGCGCTACGGGTGTGAAGGACGCCGGACACCTATCAGCACGTGAGGAGCCGCAGAACCGGGCATGGCAGTGTCGATCGTGGGCCGACCGTCCGCCCCGCCGCGTGGTCGGAGCGAGGGCGATCAGTCGCTCACTACCCCCAACACGCCCAGTGCGGCGTTGACGGTGAGCTGCGCCAGATTCTCGTCGATCGGCCCGGTCGGCAGGATCGCGCGCATCAATAGCGGCCCCGTCAGCAGATCGCAGATCCACTCGGTGTCGAAGGCGCCCGGGATGTCCCCCCGCTGGACCGCTCGCTCCAGGGCGCGGGCAGTCGACCGCCGCCGCGGTGTCACGAACGCGTCGAAGAGCTGCGAACCGAGCGTCGTGTCGCGCGCGGCTTCGTCGAGCAGCCCGGGGAGTGCCCGCATCACCAATGGGTCGGCGAAGAACTCGACCTGGTTGCGCTGGACGGCGAGCAGATCACCGCGCAATGAGCCGGTCTCGACGGCAGGGTTCAGACCGAATCGGCGACCCACGCCGCGATGAGATTGTGCGCCAGCTAGGGATGGCGACGGTACACGGCTTGGCGAGTGGTGCCGGCCCGCCGCGCGATCGCGTCGATTGACGCCGCCAGATATCCCTCCGCCGTCACCGACTCGGTCGCAGCATCAAGGATCGCGGTGTCCAGCATCTCAGCACGGGGTCGCCCCGACTTGATCCCTCGTATCCGCCGACGAAGGCGTTCCTCGATCGGTACGTGGACTCGGCTTTCGATCCGTACCTGTGTCCGGTCATTGGTCGTGCATGTGCATGAGGGAAGGTCTGGGCGCCAACCTTTGTGAGGGCACAACCTGTCGCGTAGGTACCTGTCGACGTGCCAGCGCGATGGGCTCGCGCCTCGTTACGCGGATGCCGTCTTTCTCGTTCGCGCAATTAGCCAGAGGGCCGCCAAAACGGGGACAACGATGTACGGCCCGTTCAGGACGTAGAACATCGTCCAGTTCAACGGCTGCACATCGCCGGTCAGTTCCTCGACGAAATAGATCCCCACCGTCGCGACCTCCATGCCGGCGAGTGGCAGCACGACGTACGGGAGCCACGACGAAC
>NZ_JAVROT010000527.1:0-30342 GCF_032162605.1 Mycobacterium sp.
GACCCGGCCGTCGGCGAGCACCGCGATCTGGTCGCTCATCGTGAGAGCTTCCTCCTGATCGTGGGTGACGTACACGAACGTGATACCGACCTCGCGCTGCACGGCCCGCAGCTCGAGCTGTAACTGCCTGCGCAGCTTGGCATCCAGCGCCCCGAGCGGCTCGTCGAGGAGTAGCACCCGCGGGCGCAGCACCAGGGCCCGCGCCAGCGCGACCCGTTGCTGCTGGCCGCCCGACAGCTGGGCCGGCTTGCGCTTGGCGAGCTTGCCCATCTGCACTAGGTCGAGCGCCTCGTCGACGCGGCGCTTGGTCTCGTCGCGGGATGACTTCTGGTACTTCAGCCCGAAGGCGACGTTGTCCCACACCGTCATGAAGGGAAACAGCGCATAGGTCTGGAAGACGGTGTTGACCGGACGGCGGTGCACCGGGTCGCCGACCATGTCCCTACCGTCGAGTTCGATCCGCCCGGAATCGGGCTTCTCGAAGCCGGCGATCATCCGCAGTGTGGTGGTCTTCCCGCAGCCGGAAGCCCCCAGCAGCGAGTAGAACTGCCCCGCCGGGATGTCCAGGTCGATACCGGTGACCGCAGGCACGCCGTCGAAGGACTTGGCCAGCTGATGCAGGCCGACGTGTCCCCCGGTCACCGCCGTCATCGCCAACCCCCAGCGCAACGGCCAGATCCAATTCCCCGGTCGCTGCGCTCTCCCCCGCAAGCGGGGGGATCCCCTGCGCCGGTCAGGGCGTCACCGCTGCGGCCAGCCTCGCGAAGTTGGCCGTGAACCGGTCGACATCGGACTCGTCGTGCTGGACGGATAGCAGCCATTGCTCCACCTTCCCCCATGGCGGCAGGAATACGCCGCCATTGTGCTGTATGAGCCAGTGCAGATGGCCGAGCCGAGCGTCCGCCTGGAGGAAGTCGCGGAACTCCCGTACGGGGTCGCGACGGAACGTGACACAGCCCTTGGCGCCCACCGAGACGACGTGCCAGTCGAAGCCGTACGACGTGATCACGCCCTCCAGCGACGAGCGCATCCGGGCGGCCAGCGCGTCGAGGTGGCGGTAGTTGTCGTCGGTCAGAACCTCCGACAGCGTGGCCCTGGTGGCAGCCATCGCCAGTGGATTGCCGTTGAAGGTGCCGACCTGTTCGTAGCGACCGTCGGCGATCGCCGACATCACCTCGGTGGTACCGCCGATCGCGGCGACCGCGATGCCGCCACCCAATGCCTTTGCCAGACATACCATGTCGGGGACAACGCCCGACAGTGCGGTGACACCACCGGGCCCTGTGGTGAAGCCCGTCTTGACCTCGTCGAAGATCAGCAGCGCACCGGCCCGGTGGACCAGATCGCGGACGGCGGCAAGGTAACCGTCGTCGGGTGCGATGATGCCCGCATTCATCATGATGGGCTCGAGAATCATCGCCGCGACCTGACCACGATGTTCGGCGAGTGCACGCACCACCGCGCCTGCGTCGTTGAAGGGAACGACGACCACCAGGTCGCGGATGGCGGCCGGGATGCCCGAATTACCCGGAACGCCGATGGGGTGATCGCGCGGACCCACTTCGTCCGCGTCCGGCAGGACGGACACCTGAACCGAGTCGTGGTGCCCGTGGTAGCACCCCTCGACCTTGATGATGAGATCCCGCCCGGTGAGTGCGCGGGCCAGGTGAACCGCGTCCATCGTCGCCTCGGTGCCGGAGTTGGCGAACCGCCAGAGCGGCAGATCGAACCGGCGGGACAGCTCGCCGGCGATCCAGATCGCATCCTCGGTGGGCTGGGCGAAGTGGGTGCCCCGACGAACCCGGTCGCTCACCGCCGCGACGATCGCCGGATGTGCATGTCCCGCAATGGAAGCACCGTATCCACCGTGCATGTCGACGTACTGGTTGCCGTCGACGTCGTACACCTTCGAGCCCTCGCCGTGGCTCATCCAGACGGCTTGCGGCTGGGCGATCTGCCAGTTGGACGTCGCCCCGCCGGCGAGGTGTTCGCGCGCCTGGCCGATCAGTTCGGTACTGCGCGGCTGACGCCGGAGGAACACCCGCTCCTCGGCGGCGATCAGGTCGTCCACCGCGTCCGATACCTGACTCTGCACCACCGTCGAAGACACGGCCGAACCTCCACTCTCCAGCGCTGTCTCTGCTCCGCGTAAGCGCTCATCAGAGGTTGATCTCATCTTCGCGCAAGCGCTCATCAGCGGTTGACTGAGCATTCAGTCTATGCGAGAGTCCTAACACCGACAAGACGCGAACCGCGGGGAGGCCCAGATGCCAGCCCAGATGCCGAAGCCCACCAGACCCGGTCCCAACCGTCGTCAATTCCTGCAGCGCGCCGCGATTCTCGCCGTGACCGCGCCTACCCTCGGGGCGTTCCTCGCGGCCTGCTCCAAGTCGGGGCCTGCCTCATCCGGGCCCACCCTGACGATTGCGAAGCCGGACAACCCCGTCAAGTGGAACATCGCGGACGACAACAAGCCGATCGCGGACGGTCTGGTGCCGGAAAAGGGTGCGACGCTCAAGATCTACAACTACGCCGACTACCTCAGCCCACAGGCCGTCAAGGGGTTCGAGGACCAGTACGGGGTCAAGGTCGAGATCTCGACGTTCAACGACGGCGACGAGGCGATCACCAAGCTGCGCAGCGGGGTCGACTTCGACATCTACAACGCCAACTACACCGAGATCAGCAAGTTGGTGACGGGTGGGCTGCTACGTCCGCTCAACCACAGCTACATCGCGAACATCTCCAACGTGTGGCCGACCTTCACCAACCCCTGGTACGACCAGGGTTGGCAGTACACCGTGCCGTACACGATCTACACCACCGGAATGGGTTGGCGCACCGATCAAGTGCCCGCCGACATCGGTGCGTTGAGCAATCCCTACGAGTCGCTCTGGGATCCCAAGTACAAGAACAAGACCGCGATCATCGACGACTGGCACACCGCCATGGCGTTGGTGCTCCTGAAGCAGGGCATCACCGACATCAACACGTCCTCGGCCGACGATCTGAAGATGGTGGGCGAGCAGCTCACCGCCCTGGTCAAGGCGACCTCGCCGAAGGTCACCATCACGATGTACAGCGATCTGCCCGCCGGGCAGATCGGGCTGAGCCAGATGTGGTCCGGAGACATCATCAACGCCCAGTCCTACCTTCCCGAGGGGGTCGGAACCGAGATCCTTCGGTACTGGTTCCCCGAGGATGGCAAGGGACTGGTGGACAACGACATGTTGGTCACCCTCAAGGGTGGCAAGAACCCGGTGCTTGCCCACCTGTTCCTGAACCACATGCTCGACCCCGCGGTCGCCAAGGAGAACTTCTCCGCGATCGGCTACCAGCCGCCGCAGAACTCGCTGACCGCCGACTCGCTGGTGGCCGAGGAGTTCATTCCGGAGAACCTGAGGTCCGCGATCGTCAAGCCGGAGTACTTCGACACCGGCTACCGGACGCTCGAGCTCGACGCCGCCAACGATGCTGCGTGGCACAACGTCTGGAACGCGTTCAACGCCGGCGGATCCTGACGTCGGTGGTGCGGTCGCGCGAGCCCAACGCCCGGCTGTGGGCCGCCCTGGCCGCGCCGGGCATCGGTTGGCTGCTGCTGTTCTTCCTCGCACCGCTGTACGTCGTGCTGGCGATCGTCTTCGGCAGGGTCGATCCACTCTTCCGCACGGCGGTACCCGTGTGGAACCCCTTGCAGTGGAACGCCGATCAGTTCACCTACGTGCTCTCCCGGAGCGGGCCCGACGGTATCTACTTTCCGGCCCTGGTGCGCACCGTGCTCTACGTCGGGGCGGCCAGCATCCTGTGCCTGGCCATCGCGTTTCCCGTCGCCTACTACGTGTCCCGGCTCGCAGGCAGGCGCAAGGGCCTCCTGATCGCGCTTCTGATCGCCCCGTTCTGGATCAGCTACATGATGCGAATGTTGGCCTGGGTCAACCTTCTCCAGAACGACGGCCTGTTCAACCGGCTGCTGAACCTCGGCGGCCTGTTGAACGTCCAGGTCGACTGGTTGACGGGTCAGCCGATGGTGGTGATCCTCGGCCTGGCCTACGGCTACGTCCCCTACATGATCCTGCCGCTCTACGCGGGCCTTGACCGCCTCTCGCAGCCGATGCTCGAGGCATCGCGGGATCTCGGCGCGAACCGCGTCTCGTCGTTCCTGCGGGTGACGCTGCCGCTGTGCCGACCGACGATCCTAGCCGCAGTCCTGCTGACCTGCCTTCCCATGCTCGGCGACTACTTCACCAACGACCTGCTGTCCGCGTCACCGAAGACGGCGATGGTCGGCAACCTCATCAACGACAGCGTGCAGGCGCCGGGCCAGACCGGTCAGGCGGGCGCCTTCGTCATGCTGGTGCTCGTCGCCACGGTGCTGCCGATGTTTTACTACGTGCGGGTCACGTTGCGTGGTGACGAGGTGCGGACGTGATCGCGCGAACCACGGACGATTCCCTGGTCCCAACCCTGCGGCCCTCCGGAATCCGCGGGCCCGTCGGATGGTTCCGCGATCCGTGGCGGCGGCCCCGGGTACTGGCCGGGATAACCGTGGCATACCTGGTGTGGTCACTGCTGCCGGTCCTGATCGCCATCATGTTCTCGTTCAACGACGGGCGGTCCCGAACCCACTGGCAGGGCTTCTCGCTCCGGTGGTACTGGGGCGATGGGACCCGGTCGGTCTGGCATGACGCCGCCCTGCACACCGCGCTGTTGCAGACCCTCAAGCTCGGCGTGATCGCCACCCTCGTCACCGTGCCACTGGGCGTCCTGTTCGCGATCGGCGTCGACCGGTGGCGGGGCCGATTGCCGTCCGGTGCGAACGTGCTGATGCTCATCTCGTTCGTCATCCCCGAAGTGCTGCTCGCCGTCGCGTTGTTGTTCGTCGTGACGAACCTGGCACTGCCGATCGGGTTGGGCACCTCCGCGCAGGTGGTCGGACTGGTGACCTATCAGGTGGCCTACCCCGCGGTGCTGGTGCGCGCCAGGCTCGCCACCATCGGCAGTCAATACGAAGAAGCCGCAATGGATCTGGGCGCCTCCCCCACCGGAGCGCTGTGGCGGGTGACGTTTCCGATGCTGATGCCCGCGATCTTCGCCAGCACGGTGCTGGTGTTCGCCGACATCATCGACGACTTCGTGCTGGTGCGGTACCTGTCGCTCGGCGCGTCAACCGAGCCGGTGTCGGTGAAGATCTACAACACGGCTCGCGCGGCACCGACACCCGCGCTGAACGCGCTCGCCACCCTGCTGCTGCTCGCATCGCTCGCCGCAGTTGTCATCGGATTCCTGGTGTACCGCCGGATGACGCGGGGTGACGAGACCACCGCGGACCGCGGCATCGCTGCCTTCGCCGGAGAAGCCTGACCCCGTGAGCAGAGAAGTGTGGACCACCAGCGTGGGACCGACTATCCTGACTGTATGTTCAAACAGTATGATCCGGCACCGGTTCCCGCCGACGATCTAGCCGCGACGCTGGCGCCGTTCGGGCACTCGCGCAT
Organism: Mycobacterium sp.; assembly: GCF_032162605.1. Taxonomy (GTDB): domain Bacteria; phylum Actinomycetota; class Actinomycetes; order Mycobacteriales; family Mycobacteriaceae; genus Mycobacterium. The sequence goes on from NZ_JAVROT010000527.1 coordinate 5,496, forward strand.
GCTGCCGACAGAGGCCTACGTCGACCCGGCGGTCTTCCAGTGGGAACAGCGCAACATCTTCTCGGGCTGGACCTGTGTCGGCCACGCGGGCGATCTGGCCGGTGTCGGGATGCAGCGCGCCATCGGCTCCGGTGTGAACGGAATGTTGTTGGTGCACTCCGACGATGGCGTCATCCGCGCCTTCGCCAACACGTGTCGCCACCGAGGCCACGAACTGCTCCCGTGTGGCGGATCAGCGAAGCGCCGAAACATCGTGTGCCCGTACCACTCCTGGTCCTACCGCTTGGACGGCGGACTGCGCAATGCGCCGGGGTTCGGCGACGTCGACGGTTTCGAACCGGGCGAGTTCGGCCTGACCGAGCTACGGCTGGTCAACTGGCACGGCTGGCTGTTTGCCGATCCAAGTGGCGAAGACGCCGAATTCACCGACCACGTCGGAGGTCTCGAAGAGGTGGTCGGCGCATACCGCCCCGAAGACCTGGTGATCGTCGACCGGCACTCCTACGAGCTGGCCACCAACTGGAAGGTCATCGCGGAGAACTACCAGGAGTGCTACCACTGTTCGACCATCCATCCTGAGCTGTCCAGGATCAGCCCACCGACCAGCGGTGAGAATCTGGAGCTCGAGGGGTCGTGGATGGGCGGCTGGATGTCGATGATCGAGGGCGCCGAGACCATGTCGCTGACGGGCAAGAGTGGTGGTGTGGCGATCCAGGGCCTGTCCGAGCACGAGCTACGCACGGTGATGTACCTGGTCGGCTTCCCCAACCTGCTCGTCAGCCTGCATCCCGACTACGTGATGACCCACGTGATGACACCGCTGTCCGCGGACCGGACGCACGTCGAGTGCGCATGGGCGTTCCCGAAGGACGTTGCCGCGAAACCGGATTTCGATCCGTCCTACGCCGTCGACTTCTGGGATCTGACCAACCGACAGGACTGGGCGGCATGTGAGTCGGTCCAACGGGGCCTCAGCTCGCGGCACGCGCGGCCGGGCCCGATGGCACCCGACGAGGACGGCGTGTACCAGTTCGTCACCCGTGTTGCCCGTTCTTATCAGGGCCGCGCATCCGCCTGAGGGCCAACAGTCGGACTGGCGAACGGGACACCGGCGCGGCACAGCACGTTTGCAAAGAAGGTGTCCTCACCGGTGCGCACGGCGAATGCGGCGGATAGGACCGCGGCCTTGAACACTTCGTGCTCGACGAGTTGCGGCTCAAGTCCGAGCTGCACCAGGTGCTGGTGAACGTTCGGGTTGGCAGAGACGACGTCCGCCGACATCCAGCTGTGCTCGATCACCACCTCGCCCATTACCGTGGTGGCCACGTCGGTGAACGTCGCCTGGCCATAGCGATAGCCGAGGTCGATACACGGCGTGTCCCGCCCCAGCGGAAGGCCGGCGTCGCAAATGACGAACGTCTCGGTGTGCCGCAGGGCCGCGATACGACGGGCCAGCTCGGCGTGGATGATTCCGTTCTTCTTCACGAACGTGCCTCCTCGGCAACTCGGCACAGCGCCGCGAAGTCTGGATAGGAGTCCTGGGCGCCGGCGGCCCGCACGGCAAGTGAGCCGGCCACGACACCCCAGCGGGCCGCTCGGACCAACGGCTCTCCGGCGCCCAATCGTGCTGCCAGCACGCCGGTGAACGCGTCGCCGGCACCGGTGGTGTCGACGACCTCGGCTGGCGGCGCACCGAGCACGGCGGTGCGACCGTCCGCATCGGTGACCACGGCGCCCGCGACGCCGCGGGTCGTGACGACGGACCCGGCACCCCGATTCCGCAGCCCCGTGTGGGCGGCGACGATGCCGTCCTCATCCGCGATGGCGTCGACGCCGGCGACGACGGCAAGCTCCTGCTCGTTGACGACCAACACGTCGCAAAGCGCCAGCAGATCGTCGGGCAACTCGGCGGCTGGTGCGGCGTTGAGCACGAACTGCCCCTGAGTCTGCTGAGCAGCGGAACGCACGACGTGCATCGGAATTTCCAACTGCGCCAACACAACCGACGCTCGCCCGACGCACCCGGGCAATCCGCCGTCCGACCATCGGCCATTGGCCCCTGGAATCACGATGATCGTGTTGTCGTTCTCGGCCACGGTGATCCAGGCGGTCCCGGTGGCGTCCGTCGCGAGCACCGCCACGTGCGTCGTCTGGACACCGCGCTCAGCGAGCCGCTGTCTGGCAGTGGCACCATCCGCGTCGTCGCCCGTGCTCGCGACCATCGCGACGCCTGCACCGGCCAGTGCCGCCGCGACCGCCTGATTCGCCCCCTTGCCACCCACCGACGAAGTCACCGAGGTGCCGAGAATCGTCTCGCCGGGTCTGGGAAAGCGGGGGGCCGTGACGATGTGGTCGATGTTGATCGAGCCGACGACGACGACGGACGGGGGTGCCTCAGACATCGGCGTCGCCGGCGATGGCACCGGTGATGAGCCCGACGAGCTCGTCGCCGCTGGTCGCCTCCATCTGGCGGTGCGCCGCAGTACGCCCGCGGCGCAGCACCCACGCGCTGTCGGCCACCCGCATGACCTGATCCATGTCATGGCTGACCAGCAGCACGGTGACGCCGCTGGAGCGCAGCCGCCCGATCAGCGTTTCCACGGCGGCTGTCTCGCGCACGCCAAGGGCGGCCGTTGGTTCGTCCATGATGACCAGGGTGGTGCCCCAGTTGGCTGCGCGCGCGATCGCGACGCTCTGTCGTTGCCCACCGGACATTCGCCGCACGGTAGCGCGGACATCGGGAACGTTGACGTCGAGGTCGGCGAGGATCGTCTGGCTCGTCGCGATCATCTGCTTCTTGTTCAGCACCCGAAACGGCACCACGCCGCGCGTCAGCTCGCGGTTCAGGTAGAGGTTCTGCCAGACCTGGAGGTCCTCGATCAGTCCCAGATCCTGGTAGACGGTCTCGATGCCGAGGTGCCGCGCATCGTCCGGCGACCCGAGCTTGATGCGGTCGCCGCGAAACAGGATCTCGCCGTCGTCGGGCGGGTGCACTCCGGTCAGACAGCGCACCAGGGTGGTCTTGCCGGCACCGTTGTCGCCCAGCAGCGCGGTGACCTTGCCGGGCGAGAGGGTCAGGTCCACTCCCTGGAGGGCGCGGACTGCATCGAATGACTTCGTCACTCCGCGTATTTCGACCAACGGCACGCTGTCGGGTGCGGATTGGGCGCTCGGCGTCGGGCCGTTGACGGTCAAGTCGGTCACGATGCGCTCATTTCTGGAACCGGGAGATGAAGGCGGCACCGAGTACGACGGCGCCGACGGCCACTGGCTGGTAGTTCTGCGAGATGCCGATGAGCGTGAAGCCGTTGATGAGACTCGTCAGCAGCACCGCACCCACAGCCGACCCGAGCACCGACGCCCGCCCGCCGAAGAGGCTCGAGCCGCCGAGCACCACCGCCGCGATCGAGGACAGCAGCAGGTCGGTCTGAAGGCTCGGATCCGCGCCACCGGTGCGGGCGACCAGCAGGATCCCTGCGACACCACAGGCCAACCCCGAAAGGACGTAGGCCAGCATCCGCGCGCGCGCGACGTTGATGCCCGTGCCTCGGGCCGCTTCGATGTTGCCGCCCGTGGCCAACAGGTGCGTGCCCGTCTTGGTACCGAACAGAAGGAATGCCGTCAGTAGCGCCGCCACGATCGCCACCAGCCAGAACCACCGCACCGGACCGATCCCGTCGAGCGCCAACCCTTGGAGGAACGGCGACGACACCGCGACGGTGTTCCCCCCGGTCAACAGCAGGGTCGCCCCACTGACCACCGAGAGGCTACCCAGGGTGACGATGAAATCGGTCATGCCCAACCGCGCTACCAGGAGCCCGTTGACCAGACCGACGACCACTCCAGCGACGAGTGCCAGCAGCATGGCCACCGCGAGATTGGCGCCGTGGGTGTACGCGAAGCCGAGAGTGGCTGCGGCCCAAGGCAGATTGGAGCCCACCGACAGGTCGATGCCGGCCACTGCGACGACCAGTTGCTGCCCCATCGCCAACACCATCAGGATCGAGGCGGAGACGAGCAGGTCGGTCAGATTCGCGACGGTGAGGAAGTGCGGCGTCGCGATGAAGAAGATGACGAAGACGACGACCAGGCCGATCGGGGCGGCGTAACGGGCAGCCGATCCGATCGACGGTCTTTTCCACCGGGCGGTTTCGGCGGCCGGCGCCTCAGTCGTCGCCGTCATCACTTGATCGGGTTGTCGTACGGCTCGAACGGTTGTGGGAACGCCGCCAATGCCTTGTCCACGTTCGACTTGTCGATGAGCTTGATCGGCGCGACGACACGGGCGGGAACGGGCTTCTTGGCTGCCAGGTTCGCGCACGCCTGAACGGCCATCTGACCTTCGGCGTACGGATACTGGCTGATCGTGCCTGACAGGGTTCCGTCCTTGACCGCCTGCAGTGCCGCGGTGATGCCGTCCACGGAGATGATGGAGATCACGCCCGACTTGCCCGCGTTCTTCACCGCCTGGGCGGCGCCGAGGCCCATCGTGTCGTTGGCCGCGAAGATGCCGGCGATGCTCGGGTGCGCCCGAAGCAGATCGCCGGTGACGGTGAGCGCCGTGTTCTGGTCGTAGTCGGCGGGTTGTGTCGCGACGATCTGAAGCTTGCCCTGCGTTGCCTGGGTGAACCCGTTCAGCCGATTGATCCCGTTCTGTTCGCCTGCAATTCCTTGCAGCACGGCCACGTCGCCGCCGCCACCCATGGCCTTCATCAGCGCCTGTCCTGCCTGTTGGCCTGCCGACAAGTTGTCCGAGCCGATGAACGACGCGTAGGAGACACCCGCGGCCTTCGAAGCGTCGGCACTGATCTGGGTGTCCAGATTCAGGATGGGGATGTTCTTCTTGGCGACCGGCACCAACGGGGTGATGACGTTGGTGTCGTTGACCGGGACGACCCCGAAGCAGTCGTAGTCCTGGGCGGCGAGCGCCGAGATCTTCGTGTTCTCGCCCGTCGAGTCGGTCTCTGAGCTGCCGGCTTGAACGGTGACGTCCAAGCCCTGTTTCTTGGCCTCCGCCATCGCGCCATCTCGAAGCGCCGCCCAGTACGGGTTGGTGAAGTCGCGCGTGACGATGGCGATGCGTGGACCGGCATTCGAGGCGTTGTCGCCGCCGGACCCGCGGTTGCAGCCCGCTGACACCAGCGCCAGGGTCGCGCAGAGGAGCGCAGCAAGTATGGCGCGGCCCGTTCTGGCGCCGAGAGGATTCTTCATGGTGTTCCCTTTCTCATCGACTCCCGCTTTGGGTCGTCTTCGGGTGCAGCGCCGCATGATTCACGACGGACTACGTGACACGTCGGGAAGGAGCTCTGCGCCGGTCGGTCTGCGAGCAGGTCGAGCATTGCGTCGACGGCTGCTGTCGCCAGGGCGTCGATGGGCTGAGCAACGGCCGCCAGTGGCGGATCGAAGAGGTCGAACCAGGGCGCGTCGTCGAAGCCGATGAGCGAGACGTCATCCGGCACTCGTAGGCCGGCCTCTCGCAATCCCTTAAGCGCACCGATCGCCATCAACCCGTCGGCGGCGAAGATCGCCGTCGGGCGGTGCCGGCGAGAAACCAGTTGGTGCGCCGCCCTTGCCCCGCTGTCCTGCCGGAAGTCGCCCTCCACGACCATGATTCCGCGCCGGGGAACCCCACGCCGTATCAGCGCATCGCAGAAGAGGTCCCTGCGCTCCCGCCCCACCTGGGTCTGAAGTGGCGGCGCGATGATGCCGATCCGCCGATGGTTCAGCGTGGTCAGGAGCTCGGCCACTTCGTCGAGGGCGGCCCTCGGGTCGCTACGGACGACCGGGCACCGAGCGAGATGCCGCGCGGCGGCGCCGCGACCGACCACCTCGATGGGACGGTCCAGGAGGACCATTCGAGCCCCCGTCAGACCTGCCCGACGCAGGCCGGGGCTCATGGCCGCGGTGGGAACGACGATCACGCCATCCACCTGACGCCCAGCCAGCAAATTGAGCAGGTATTCGTCCTGCCGATCCGGATCCTCGTCGCTGTTGCAGAGGACCAGCGAATACGACAGCTTGGCCGCGGCCCGCTGAATCGCGCCTGCGAGTTCGGCGAAGAAGGGGTTTGCCACGTCGCTGACGACCAGGCCGATGGTGCGGGTGGAAGCGGTTCGCAGAGCCCTGGCCCCGACGTGCGGCAGGTATCCCATCTCGCGCGCCGCGCGCTCCACCCTGGTTCTGGTGGATTCCGAGATTCGAGGACTGCCGGACAATGCCAGCGACACGGTGGCGGCCGAGACACCCGCACGCTCCGCGACGTCCTTCATACGTACCGCCACCCCGCTCCTTTGCGAGTTTAATCGATTAACCGGTCGCAGTGTGACACGCGTCTCACACGGAAGTCAAGATCCGCGTCGTCAGCCGAGCCACGGGGTCCGGCGGGTGATGCCGAGACTCGGCTCGTCGAATATGCTGCAGCCACAGATGTTCCGGTGAGGAACGAGGCCGACGGCGCTCGAACGGAGCGTGACCGTCAACCGCGCGAGGGTACGCCGTTGGGCCCCTGCGTCGAGTGCGCGTAGGTGCCCACGGCGAACGCCACCGCGGGGCCGGTGATCGACAGCGTGCCACGATCGACGTTGGCGATCGTGTCACCGGGCAGCCGGTAGTTCGGGTCGAACGGCACGCCTGCGCGGCCACCCCACAGCCGCGCCTGGGTTGCCGACTTGCGCTGCGATCCCCCGGTGGTGACACCACCGATCGGTATGCCGGCGCTCAGAAATGGGCTGTAGTCACTCGCGCGGCCAAGGGGCAAGTCGGCCGGTCGCACACCGGCGAGGTTGAGGTAGCCCGCCAGCGTCCGTTCGACGCCCGCCGAGCCGGGCGGCACACTGGCGGCGGGGAGGTCCGGGTTCGGCTGGCCGGACTGGTCGCCGTCGTAGGTGAAGAAGCCCGCGTTCGGAGAGCCGAGCATGTCGAAGTTCAGGTAGAGCGCGATATCGTCGCGGCCGCCGCGGTCGAGACTTGCCACGTACTTGCTCGAACCCTGATTGCCCGCCGCCTCCGACCCCCAGAACACGAACCGCACGGCGTTGGTGACCGAAGGTGAACTACCCAGCTGCACAGCGGTTTCCAGTACCGCGGCGACACCCGTCCCGTCGTCGTTCAGCCCTGGACTGTCAGCCGCCGAATCCAGGTGCGCCCCCGCCACGACAACGTTGTGGGGGTCGCCGGACTTGGTCTGGGCCAACACGTTCCGCGACTTCACGACGGCGTTCCTGGCATCCAGCGTGAGCCGGACGGGCGATGAGGTACGCCGCAGTTGAGCGTCGGCGTCCCCGTCGATCACGGCGACAGGTGAGGTGAGCTGCTGGTAATAGCCGGGGGTGAACAGGCCAGCGGGGCTGCCATTCGAGCCGGGATCGCTCACGACGAGGACCCCGACCGCACCCTCGCCGACCGCAGCGTTCTGCTTGGCCACCACGGAACAGCCCTTGTCGTCGACGACGGCGATGGCGCCACGAACGTCCACGGAGCCGTAATCACCGGCGTTGCAACCGGCTGACCGTCGAGGGCGGAGCGTGAGTGCGCTTAGTCCGCCGGGCGCGGTGGTGACGAGCAACGAGGCCTGGTCGACGCGGAAGCTGCGCCCCGCCGCGACGAGCGTCGGCTTTCCCGGTGTGGTCATCACGACCCGTTCGAACTCGGGTGTCTGCACGTCGAACCCCTTGTCCCGCAACACCCCCGCGACGTAATCCACGCTCGCGTCGTAGCCGGGCGTACCGTCGGCCCTGCTGCCCTCGTGCGACGTGGCGATGTCGGTGAGCTTCTCCAGATGCCCATACATGCCGTCGGCAGTCACCTTGCCCGACAAGTCGCGCGCCGGATCCGGGGCCGGTGCCTGCGCAGCCTGCGGCGCAGACGAGCACGCGGCGACCAGGAGCAGGCAGGCAAGTGGCAGGGCCAGCCTCATGACTTCACCACGACGTGCCGGGTCCGGTCATCGCGACGGGGGACGCCGTTGCGCCCGCTCTCGTCCTGCGCGTACAGGCCGATCGAGTAGGCAACTCCCTTGCCGTGGATGTCGAGCGCCCCACGGTCCAGGTGGTCGAACGTGTCCGTGCTCTTGTGGTAGTTGGGATCGAACGGCGCGTTGGCCTCACCGCCCCAGATCTTCGCCTCGTCGTCGCTCATCTTCTCCTCGGCGCCGGAGAACAGTCCGCCCGACGGAATCCCCGCCTGTGTGAAGGCGTCATAGTCGGAGCGCCCGTCGAAGCCGGTGTCGCGGGGTTGCTTGCCGGCGCCGTTGAGATAGGCGGCCAGCGTGCGTTCGATGCCCGCCGACCCCTCGGGGACGCGGGGCACGCTGTCCGATGGAGGCGCGGACTGGTCGCCGTCGTAGGTGAAGTAGCCCGGGTTGGGTGAGGCCAGCATGTCGAAGTTGAGATACAGGGCGATGTCCTTGAGCGCCTCGGCGTCGAGCGTTTGGACGTAGTTCTTGGAGCCGACCAGCCCCTCCTCCTCGGCGCCCCAGAAGGCGAATCGCACGGCGTTCTTCAGCTGCGGTGAACTGCCCAGTTGGACAGCGGTTTCCAGCACCGCCGCCACACCGGAACCGTTGTCGTTGACACCAGGGCCGTCGGCGACGCTGTCGAGGTGGGCGCCTGCCATCACCACGTTCTGCGATGACCCGGTCTTGGTTTGTGCGACGACGTTGCGGGTGCGGTCGGTACGGACGCCCGCATGCAGCGCGACGGTGGTGGCGGCGGGCTGATTCCGCAGCCGGGCGCCGTCGGCCTTGGAGATGCTGACCGCCGGGATCTTCACGTCGGTGTCCTCTCCCAGCGTGCCGCCGCCGATGTCGTCGCCCTCTGCGTTGTTGGCGACGACCAGGGCGACCGCGCCCCGTTCAGCCGCCACGGCCTGTTTCACTCCGAACGGGCATGCCCCTCGGTCGACCAGGACGATGGCGCCCGTGACATCCATGCCGTCGTAGTCCGACTCCGCACAACCTGGCCTTGGGCCGGTGCGGGCCGGTACCAGGCGCCCGCTGACTCCGTCTGCCGGTGTCCCGATCGTGTAGTTCAGCGGCGCAGCCTTCACGCGCTGACCCCCGACGGTGACGACGGGCTCGTCGGCGAACGGTATCCGCACGTCGAAGTCACCTGTCTGCACGTCGAAACCCTTGTCCCGCAATACCCCTGCGACGTAGTCGACACTGGCGTCGTATCCCGGTGAGCCGAGGGCGCGATTGCCGCCGTTCGCGTCGGCGATCTCCTGCAGCTTCTTGAGGTGCGTGAGCATCCCGTCGGTGGTGACGCGGCCCTGCAGGGACGTCGCGAACTCGGTGGCAGGAGCGGATTCAGCGCTCGGCGGCGCGGCCGGCTCCGACGTGCCGGGTCCCCCATCGGATCCGCGTGCGCAGCCGGCTACCAATACGACTGCCGCAAATGCTGCCAATACCGCCCGTGATCCACGTCGCATCGGCCCAAGGTTAGTCACGCCGCCCGCGGGAACATAAGCACCGTCATTTTAGTTGACATATCATGCAATATGCGACACGCTGAAATTAAGCGATACATCACGCAAAGGAAACGACCATGGGAATCTTGGATGGCAAGAATGCACTCGTCACCGGCGGCACGGCAGGCATCGGGCTCGCGTCGGCACACGCGTTGGCGGACGCCGGCGCGCACGTCTACCTGACCGGCCGCAATCAGACGACGATCGATGCGGCCGTAGCTGCCGTTGGACCCGCGGCCACCGGAATCCGCAGCGACGTGAGTGATCTGAGCCAACTGCAGGCGATCGCCGACGCAGTGGGGCAACGGGGCGGTGGCCTCGACGCGGTCTTCCTCAACGCGGGCGGCGGAGAATTCGCGACCCTGGAGGACGTCACCGTCGAGCACTTCCTCGACACGTTCAACCGCAACGTTGCGGGCACGCTCTTCACCGTGCAGAAGGTGTTACCACTCCTCAACGACGGCGCCTCGGTCATCCTGTCCGGTTCGACGTCCGCCTCCAAGGGCATCCCCTCGTTCGGCGTCTACGCCGCATCCAAGGCCGCGGTCCGGTCGTTCGGCCGAACGTGGGCTGCCGAGCTCGCACCACGTGGCATCCGGGTGAACACGCTGGTGCCGGGTCCGGTCGAGACGCCGGGACTACTCGGGCTCGCTCCGGCGGGCGGCGCGAAGGAGTTGCTCGCAGACCTGACCGCCGACGTGACGCTGGGTCGGGTCGGCAGGCCCGAGGAGATCGCCGCCGCGGTGGTGTTCCTAGCCTCGTCGGCGAGCAGCTTCATGACGGGAAGCGAGATGTTCGTCGACGGCGGCGAAGTCCAGACCTAACGGTCAGTCGGGGGTCGGCAGGGTGCCCTCGCGCAGAATCGTCTGGTACACGTCGTCCAGGATGTCGCCGAGCTCGACGACGCTGTCCTCGCTCAGCTCGGAGAACACCAGGCGGCGAACCCAGGCCACGTGCTTGGGCGCCGCCGACCGGAGCGCCTTCCAGCCGGCCTCGGTCAGCAGGGCATCGGTCGCCCGGCCGTCGGCGTCGGACCGAACCCGTTCCACGAAGCCCCGGCCGGCCATCCGCTGCAGGTGATGGGACAACCGGCTGCGCTCCCAACCGATCGTCGTGGCCAACTGCGACAACCGAAGTCGTCGACCCGGGGCTGCGGACAATGCGTTCAGCACCGTATAACCGGCCAGCGACAGGCCACACTCGGCCTGCAGCTGTCGGTTCATCTCGAACTCCAGGCGGTGATAGGCGCCCATGTAGCTCAGCCAGGTTCGCCCCTGCGACGGCGTCAACCACACCTTGTCGGCCATCGCTCCATCATCGCCAATGGGTGATCATTCACGCAAATATTCAGGTCAAGCGTCGCGGCGATTCACCACGAAGACCGCCGCGACGAACGCCACGGCGATGACCGCAGCGAAGTAGATCAACGAACCAACCTCACCCCATGGCATCGCGTAGCCCGGGTACAGCCATTGCACACGGGTGAACACGGACACGTTGGCGAAGGGTAGGTACGGGCCGACCTCTGAACCGATGTTGGGGAGGTTGGCAAGGACCGGCTCGACGACGAGCGGCCACAACAGCAGTACCGCGACCGCTCCTGCGGTGTGCCGGAGCAGTCCGCCGACGGCGACGCCGAGGACGGCCGCCAGCGCGGCGGACAACGCCAGTGCGGTGGACACCCGCCATACGCCGCTCGCGCTCAATGACAGCTGCGCGCCCACCAGCGGATCGGCCAGCAGGCGTGCCGTGACGGCCGCGGCGACTGACAACACACCGACGTAGAGCGCCGACAGCACCGCGACCACAACGGCTTTCACGACCAGGACCATCGACCGGTTGGGCGTGGCGGCGAACGTGGTGCGGATCATGCCGGTCCGGTACTCACCCGTCACGGTCATCGCCGACAAGATCATCAGCACCGGCACTCCGAACACGGCAACCCCGATGACCGCCCGCTCGGGGGAGAGGTCCGCACTGCCGTACGCCAGTGAACCCTGCAACGCCGCGACACCGAGCCCCAGCACCGCCGCGGCGAAGCACGACCGGAGCGGCGACCGAATGGTGGACAGCTTGATTCGCTCCGCATTCAGGCCCGCGATCGCGCTCATCGCTCGGCCGCCCGGTACTGGACGTCACCGTCGGTCAATCTCAGGTACGCGTCCTCGAGGGACGCCTGTCGGGTACTGAGCTCGTGCAGCGTGATCGCATTGCGGGCGGCCAGGTCACCGACGACCTCGATCGCCACGCCGCGAACCGCCAGCGCGGAACCGTCCGGTGCCTGCTCGACCTCGAGGCCCGCACCAGCGAGCAACCCGGCCAGTGTGTCCAACTGTGGGCTGCGCACGCGGACGGTGTCCGCACCGGAGCGGCTGACGAACTCGGCGACGGTCGTCGAGGCGATGAGCCGTCCCTTTCCGATCACCACCAGCCTGTCGGCGGTGTTCGCCATCTCGCCCAGCAGGTGACTGGACACCAGGACCGTCCGGCCCTCCGCGGCGAGCGCGCGCATCAGCGTGCGCACCCACCGGATGCCTTCGGGGTCGAGTCCGTTGACCGGCTCGTCGAACAGCAGTACCGGCGGGTCGCCGAGCAGAGCCGCGGCGATGCCCAGCCGCTGGCTCGTGCCAAGGGACAGCGTTCCGGCAGTCTTGTCGGCGACCGAGCCCAGCCCCACCACGTCGAGGACCTCGTCGACCCGGGTGAACGGTATTCGGCTGGTGGCGGCCAGCCACCGGAGGTGATTTCGCGCGGAGCGGTTGGGGTGCACCTGCTTGGCGTCGAGCAGCGCACCGACGGTGCGCAGCGGGTCGGGCAGCCGGCGGTAGGACCGCCCGTCGATGGTTGCGGTGCCGGACGTGGGGCGGTCCAACCCGAGGATCATCCGCATCGTCGTCGTCTTGCCCGCGCCGTTCGGCCCGAGGAATCCGGTGACGACCCCAGCCTCGATCGAACAGGTCAGATCGTCGACCGCACGGGTGCTCCCGAATCCTCGCCCGAAAACCTTTGTCAGTCCTCGTAGCTCGATCACTCGACCAATGATCTCAGCTCAACCGGCCCACGATCAGATCGGCCACCGCCCGCATGCCGGTGGCGTTGGGGTGCAGCGGCGCCGCCCGGCCCGGCAGCGGAAGGCCGAATTTCGACGTCCACGGGTCATCCGACCAGGGGTGATGACTGCGGCTGGCGGCACCCGCGCGGATCGGCTCGCAACCGGTCTCCGTCGCCGCCTCTTCGGTGAGACGCTCCAGCGTGTCGGCGATCCGACGCCCGATCGCGAGACGCTCCTCGGAGAACGGCGGAGCGGGGGTGCCCACTGGCGGCAGCAACGTCAGGTAGTCGACGAACAGCACCCGGGCCCGTGGAGCGCGCCGCTTCACTTCGAGCCCCACGGCCCTCAGCGACTCACCGACCCCACCGAGCGCCGCGTCGCGCGCATCGACGTCGAGTTGACCACGGACGACGCCGCCGAGGACCGGTAGCGACCGCACCCACCGCGGCAGACCGGTGGCGAAGAGCATCGGGACGTAACCGACGTCGTTTCCACCGATCGTCACGGTCACCAGGTCTTCCGAGCCGGAGAGCGCGTCGATCTGCGGCGGAGCGCTGCGTTGGCGTTCGAAGAGGACGTTCGCGATGGTGGCACCCGAGAAGGTGACGTCGACGAGGTCGTAGCCGAAGCGTGCGGCGACGAGATGGGCATAGTTGACGGCCGAGCGTCCCGAACCCGACGGCGCGCCTGGCGCCTTCGGCCTGATCCCTGGCCCCGCGGCCATCGACGAACCAAGCGCGACGTAGCGCCCGCTCACGTGCTCGCCGTATCGATTCGGCCCTCCTCTTCGTTCATCACCGGGCTCGACGCCTGCGCCCAGAACCGCTTGGGTATCCGCCCAGCGCAGTGGGCCAGCCGGCCCGCCGTGACCGCAGCCGCCATCGCCTTCGCCATCGTGGGTGGGTCGGCGGATCTCGTCACGGCAGTGGCCAACAACACCGCATCGCAGCCGAGCTCCATCGCCTGAGCGGCGTCGCTCGCCGTCCCGATGCCCGCGTCCAGCACGATCGGCACGTTCGCCCGCTCGACGATCATCGCGATGTTGTGCGGATTCGCGATCCCGAGCCCGGTTCCGATCGGCGACCCGAGCGGCATCACCGCCGCGCAGCCGATGTCCTCGAGGCGCCGCGCCAGGACCGGGTCGTCGTTGGTGTAGGCCATCACGACGAACCCGTCATCGACCAGTTGCTCTGCGGCCCTCACCAATTCGATGCCGTCCGGTAGCAGTGTGCGCTCGTCGGCGATGACTTCGAGCTTGACCCAATCGGTCTTCAGCGCCTCACGGGCCAACTGTGCAGTGAGCACCGCCTCGGCCGCGCCCCTGCACCCCGCCGTATTGGGCAGCGCGGTGATGCCCAGCCGGTTCAGCAGGTCCAGCACCCCCGGGCCGCCGTCGGCGTCGACGCGGCGCATCGCGACGGTGGTGAGCTCGGTCCCGGATGCGACGAGGGCCTCCTCCAACACCGCGAGATTGGCCGCGCCGCCGGTCCCGAGGATCAGCCGCGAGCCGAAGCTGCGGCCCGAGATCACGAGCGAGTCCTCCACGCTCGAGTCCCCGGTCGCGACGCTCCTGCCCTCCGAGTCAGCCACCCTGCACCGCCGTCACGACTTCCACCTTCGCACCATCGGAGAGCGTCAGGTGCCACTCCGAGCGGGGAAGCACGGCCCAATCGACCGCGACCGCGATGCCCTTCTCGGAAATGCCCAGCTTCACGAGCAGATCGGCGACGGTGGTCTGCTCGTCGACGTCGACGGCTTCGTCGTTGACCTCGTCCTTGATCTGGCCACCCTTCATGCCGGGACCCCCACCTTCAGCTCGGCTGCGATGCGCGCAGCGGTCCACGGCGCCAACAGGAAACCCGACCGCCCGTGGCCGGCGGCGACCAGGGTGCGATCGTCCAGCCTGCCGACGACCGGCAGGTTGTCGGGAGTCATCGGGCGCAGACCCGCCGCACATTCGGCGAGCTCGTAGGAACCCAGCGCGGGCATGACCTCACACGCGTCGTCGAGTAGCTCGCGGACGCCCGCCACAGCTGGTGCCGTGTCGCGGCCGTGCTCGTACTGCGTCGCGCCCACCACCACGCCGTCGGCGCGCGGCACCAGATACACCTGGCGACCGTGCACGCGGGCGCGGATCACCCTCTGCGGCAGCGGCATGCAGCCAGGGCGCCACCGCAACCGCAACACCTCGCCCTTGACGGGCCGAATCGGAAGGCCTGGCCAGAGGTTGGGCGCATCGATCCCGTTGGCGATCACGACGGCGTCGGTGTCACTAGCCTGCTCCAGCGTCGCCACCGGCGGCGCCCACCCGACGCCGAGACTCTCGCAGTGAGCCGCGAGTGCGGTCACCAGCGCCCGATTGTCGACGGCAAGCTCGGTTTCGGCCAGGAACCCGTGCCGGATACACTGCGCGAGCAGCGGTTCCACATCACGTGCGGCCGTAGTCATCGTCACCGGATGACCTTGGGCGGCAAGCCATTCCCCGGTGGTGGTCAGATCCGAAACGTCGGCGCGGTCGACGGCGACCACCAGCGACTCCCGAGCGGTGACCACCTCGGGAGGGAGACCGTCCAGAAAGCCCGTGTGCCACATGTGCAATGAGGCCAGCCCGATCTGGAGCAGTTGCTCCTCCCCCGGCCAGCCCTCGCTGTGCGGAGCCAGCATTCCGCCTGCCACCCAGGATGCGCCGTGTGCGTCGGTCCGGTGTACGCGTACCGACCAGCCGTCGAGCGCAGCTTGCCGCGCCACCGACAATCCGATGACGCCGCCGCCGATGACGGCCAACGACCGCCCGGAGTGATCGATACGCAATTCCCGTTCCTTCCTACGCCGGCATGACCCGGATCAGGTGTGACGGTAAGGGTGTCTCGCACCCACTCTCAGTCCCCGGTCCCGGGACTCCCGTGTCGCGTGTTCGAGGATACTCGCCGGTCGCTAGTGTTCGCGGCGTGCCCACACAATCGTCACCCGGTTCCGAAGACCCACGGCAGCGGTTGGCGGCCGCCCGGCTGTATCTGTGTACCGACGCCAGGCGCGACCGCGGCGATCTGGCCGATTTCGCCGATGCCGCGCTGACGGGCGGGGTCGACGTCATCCAGCTGCGCGACAAGGGCTCGGCCGGAGAAGCGCGTTTCGGTGCCCTGGAGGCCCGCCAGGAGCTCGCCGCACTCGAGGTGCTCGCCGATGCGGCACGCAGACACGGCGCTCTGTTCGCCGTCAACGATCGGGCCGACATCGCCCGCGCCGCCGGTGCAAACGTGTTGCACCTCGGCCAGGATGATCTACCACTGCCGACGGCCCGCGAGATCATCGGGCGCGGCTCACTCATCGGGCGGTCCACGCACGACGCCGCCCAGGTATCCGCCGCCGTGTCCGAAACGGGGCAAGGGGGGATCGACTACTTCTGCGTCGGCCCCTGCTGGCCCACCCCGACGAAGCCGGGCAGAACGGCGCCGGGACTCGACCTGGTCCGCACGGCGGCGGCGTCGGGCACCGAGATTCCGTGGTTCGCCATCGGCGGCATCGACGTCGACCGGCTTGCCGAGGTCCTGGACGCCGGCGCCCGTCGCGTCGTGGTGGTGCGGGCCATTACCGCTGCCGAGGACCCTGCCGCCGCAGCGCGGGAGCTGAGGTCGGCGCTCACCTCTCGCGATTGACCTGAAACGGATACGACGCCGACTCCGTGCGAAGCCGGTCCCAGCTGGCCGCGAAGCCGGGGTGCAGCGGCAGGTCGGCGACCTCGTCCTCGGCGACCCAGCGCAGCTCGGAGCTCTCGCGGTTGGGCACCGTCGCCAGCGGTTCCGGCGCGTCGGCGATGACGGTCGTATAGGTCCACTGGCCACCGCCTGCGGTGGCCGTCACCACCGTGCCCCGCACCACCAGCTGGTCGGCGGTCAGTCCGGCTTCCTCTCGTGCTTCGCGGACGGCCGCCTCCTCGACGGTCTCGTGACTGTCACGTGCGCCGCCGGGAAGGCTCCACGTCCCGCCCTGATGACTCCACGGCGCACGATGCTGGAGCAGCACCGAGGCACTCCCGTCGGGGCGCGGAGCGCGCAACAGCAACCCGGCGGCGCCGTGCCTGCCCCAGAAGTGCGCGCCGTCGTCGGATAACACCCAACCGTCGCCGTCGCCTCGCACGCGTTCAGGATAGGGCTCCGCCGCGATCTTGGGCCCGCCCCCGGCTCGGCCGATCCACGTGGGTGTCGATGAATGTCCCGCGCGTCCCGCCCCCTGCTCTTAGAATTCCTTTACAGTTGAGGAGTCGAAAGAGAAGCCGGAAAGCAGAGGTCCGCGCACAGGTGACTGTGGAGTTGGCGCACCCTTCTACCGAGCCCCTTGCGTCCCGCTCACAGACCAGACCAACGCACCCGCGGTGGTGGTTCCTCTGGACCACCCCTGGCCGTATTCTGACCATCGGGTTCGTCCTGTCCGCCTTGGTCATCGCGTGCGCGTTCGCGACGTCGACGACGATCAACGGCCGTCAGCAGGCACTGTCCAACGTCCTGGGCCACACCGAGCCGCTGGCGTTCGCGGCCGGACAGCTCTACACGACGCTGTCGGTCGCCGACGCCGCCGCCGCGACGGCCTTCATCTCCGGCACGGAACCCCGCGCCGTGCGGCAGCGCTACGAGCAGGCCATCACCGACGCCGCCGTCGCCGTGACGCGCGCGTCGAGCGGGCTCACCGACGGCGAGATGGTGCGACTGCTGGGCCGCGTCAATGCTCAGCTCGCCGTCTACACCGGTCTGGTCGAGACGGCGCGCACCAACAATCGCGCGGGCAATCCCGTCGGATCGTCGTATCTGGCGGAAGCGTCCTCGCTGATGCAGACGCAGATCCTGCCCAACGCCCAGCGCCTGTACGAGGAGACCTCCAAGCAGGTCGACGTGGAAACGACCGCGTCGACCAGGATCCCGGCTCCGGTCATCCTCGTGGTGCTGGCCACCGTCATGTTCGGCACGTTCGCCAACCGGTGGCTGGCGCGGCGCACCCGCCGACGGGTGAACATCGGCTTCGTCGCAGGCGGCCTGGCAGTGCTCATCATGGTCGTATGGGTCGGCACCGCGCTGACGATCTCCACCGCCGACAGCCGCAGCGCCAAGAGCACGGCCGCAGAATCGCTCAAGACCGTCACCACCATGGCGATCACCGCTCAGCAGGCGCGCGCCGACGAGACGCTGTCACTGATCCGCCGTGGTGACGAAGGCGTCCGCAAACAGTCCTACTACCAGCGCATCGACACGATGCAGCAGCAGTTGGCCGGCTACCTCGGCCGCAATGATGCCATCGACAAGGCCGATCTGGCCGACGCCGAACAACTGCTGCGGCGGTGGCGGGCCGCCGACGACCGGATCAACGCCTACATCGCGGTGGGCAACTATCAGGCGGCCACCCAGGTGGCGCTCGGCACCGGCGAGGACGACTCCACCCCAGCCTTCGACAAGCTCGATGCAGCGTTGACGAAGGGCATCGGGGAGAGCAGGCAGCAATTGCGCAACGACATCGTCAACGCCCGTCGGGTGCTGTCCGGCGCGACCGTCGGCGCGGCCGTTCTCAGCATCACCGCAGCGATCGCGGTGGCGCTCGGGCTGTGGCCGAGGTTAAGTGAGTACCGGTGAGCGCTCGCGCGAAGAACAGACGACAGATGAGTACCAAACAATTGGCCGCCCTACTTGCAGCGGTGACGATGGTGGCCGGCTGCAGCCAAGCCGCGCCCGTCCTCAACGTGCCGAGCGTGACACTGGCGCCGCCCACACCCGCAGGCATGGAAGAGGCGTCGCCGCAGCCCGCCCAACCGCTCGAGGCCGGCAACGAGGACGACTGCACGGCCAGTCTGCGGCCGTTCGCCACGAAGGCCGAAGCCCAGGACGCCGTCACCAACATCCGCAACCGGGGCAGGCTCATCGTCGGTCTCGACATCGGCAGCAACCTGTTCAGCTTCCGCGACCCGATCACCGGCGAGATCACCGGCTTCGACGTCGACATCGCGGGCGAGGTGGCTCGCGACATCTTCGGCACGCCGTCACAGGTCGAGTACCGAATCCTGTCCTCGGCCGACCGGATCACCGCGCTGCAGAACGATCAGGTCGACATCGTGGTCAAGACCATGAGCATCTCGTGCGACCGCGAGAAGTTGGTGAACTTCTCGACCGAGTATCTCGCGGCCAACCAGCGGATCCTTGCGCCGCGTGACTCGGCGATCACCCAGGCGTCCGATCTGGCGGGCAAGCGGGTGTGCGCGGTCACGGGCACGACGTCGTTGCAGCGCATCCAGCAGATCGACCCGCCGCCCGTCATCGTCGAGGTCGTGACGTGGGCCGACTGCCTCGTCGCACTGCAGCAGCGCCAGGTCGACGCCGTCAGCACCGACGACTCGATTCTGGCCGGCCTGGTGTCCCAGGACCCGTACCTGCACATCGTCGGGCCCTCCATGGCCAAGGAGCCGTACGGTATCGGGATCAACAAGGAGAACACCGGCCTGGTGCGGTTCGTCAACGGCACACTCGACCGTGTGCGCCGTGACGGCACGTGGAACACGTTGTACCGCAAGTGGTTGACGGTGCTCGGGCCCACGCCGGCACCGCCCGTGCCGAGGTATTCGGACTGATGGCCACCCCTGACCGGCACGACGACATCCCTGAAGAGAAGCCCGACGAGGCCCAAGGGACGACTTCCAGCGACTCCTCCGACGAGGATGCCTATCCGGGCACCCAGCCCGCCGAGGCCATGAGCTACGACTCGCTGGCGACCATGCGGCCGATGGCGACCCAGGCGGTGTTCCGGCCGAACTTCGACGATTCGGACGGCGTCTCGGTCGGCACCGCCGAGACCGAACCCCACGATCAGACGACGATGCTGACACGGCGGTGGTCGCCGATCCGACGCCTCGGCGGCGGGCTCGTCGAGGTCCCGCGGGTGCCGGAGCGGGACCCGCTGGAAGCGCTGATGACCGACCCGGTGGTGGCCGAGGCGAAGCGGTTCTGCTGGAACTGCGGCAAACCGGTCGGTCGCTCCACCTCCGACGGCGAAGCGCTGTCCGAGGGCTGGTGCCCGCACTGCGGGAGCCCGTATTCCTTTCTCCCACAGCTGAGTCCTGGCGACATGGTGATCGACCAGTACGAGATCAAGGGTTGCATTGCGCACGGCGGCCTTGGCTGGATCTACCTGGCGTTCGACAAGAACGTCAACGACCGCCCCGTGGTGCTCAAGGGGTTGGTGCACTCGGGCGACGCCGAGGCACAGTCGATCGCGATGGCCGAACGCCAGTTCCTGGCCGAGGTCACCCACCCCGGGATCGTGAAGATCTTCAACTTCGTCGAGCACGACGACAAGAACGGCGACCCCGTCGGCTACATCGTGATGGAGTACGTCGGCGGTACGTCACTCAAGCAGGCCAAGGGACACCGGCTACCGGTTGCGCAGGCGATCGCGTACATGCTCGAAATCCTGCCCGCGCTGGGCTATCTGCACTCGGTCGGACTGGTGTACAACGACCTCAAACCCGAGAACATCATGGTCACCGAAGAGCAGCTCAAGCTGATCGACCTCGGCGCCGTATCACGGCTGAACTCCTACGGATTCCTCTACGGCACACCGGGATACCAAGCGCCGGAGATCGTGAGGACGGGGCCGACGATGGCCACCGACATCTACACCGTCGGACGTACCCTCGCTGCGTTGACGCTGGATCTGCGCACCCGCAACGGCCGCTATGACGATGGCCTGCCCGAAGACGATCCCGTTCTGGCCCAATATGATTCGTTCGGCCGACTGTTGCGCCGCACTATCGACGCCGACCCGCGCAGGCGCTTCGCCAGCGCCGAGGAGATGTCCGGCCAGCTAATCGGGGTGCTGAGGGAGGTCGTCGCACAGGACTCCGGCATGCCGCGGCCCGGGTTGTCGACCGTGTTCAGCCCGTCCCGGTCGACGTTCGGCATCGACCTGCTCGTCGCACATACCGACGTCTACCTCGACGGTCAGGTGCACTCCGAGAAGCTCACCGCCCAGGAGATAGTCAAGGCACTGCAGGTGCCGCTCGTCGACCCCGCCGACGTCGGCGCGGCGGTGCTGTCGGCGACGGTGCTCAGCCAGCCCGTCCAGACGCTCGACTCCCTACGGGCGGCGCGGTACGGCTCGCTGGACTCCGAGGGCCTCGACCTCTCCGAGTCCGTCGAGCTGCCGTTGATGGAGGTGCGGGCCCTGCTGGACCTAGGCGACGTGGCCAAGGCCACCCGCAAGCTCGACGACCTCTACGAACGGGTCGGCTGGCGGTGGCGTCTGGTCTGGTTCCGCGCGGTGGCCGAATTGCTCTCGGCCGACTACGAATCCGCGACCAAACACTTCACCGAGGTGCTGGACACGCTGCCCGGCGAGCTGGCGCCCAAGCTGGCGTTGGCCGCGACGGCGGAGCTCTGCGGATCCGCCGACGAGCGGTCGTTCTACAAGACGGTGTGGAACACGGACAACGGCGTGATCTCCGCCGGATTCGGGCTGGCCCGCGCTCAGTCCGCGGATGCCCAACGCGATGAGGCGGTCACCACGCTCGACCAGGTTCCGCCCACCTCGAGACACTTCACGACCGCGCGGCTCACCAGTGCGGTGACCCTGCTGTCGGGCCGCTCCGGCAGCGAGATCACCGAACAACAGATCCGCGATGCCGCGCGCCGGGTCGAGGTGCTTCCCGACACCGAACCCAGGGTTCTTCAGATCCGCGCCCTGGTGCTCGGGACCGCGATGGACTGGCTGGCCGACAACACCGCGAGCACCAACCACATCCTGGGGTTCCCGTTCACCGAACACGGTCTACGGCTGGGCGTCGAGGCATCACTTCGCGGGCTGTCTCGCGTCGCGCCGACGCAGGAGCACCGCTATGCGCTGGTCGATCTAGCCAACAGCGTCCGGCCGATGAGCACCTTCTGAGAGTTGACCCGCGAACTAACCCCGCCCCCGCGAACAGACGCAAAGGTGTCCAAGGTTGCGGCGTGTCGGGCACATTTGCGTCTGCTCGCGGAAGGACTCTAGATCGTTCCCACGCACGCCCTCGCGATCGCCAGTTCCTCGTCGGTGGGGATGACGAGCACCGTGGTCGGCGACTTGGCGACCGAGATGCGGCGCGGACTCCTGGCCGGGGAGTCGTTGAGGTGTTCGTCGAGTTCGATGCCAAGCGGGGCGAGTCCGCTCAGCGCATCCCGGCGCACCGCGGCGTCGTTCTCGCCGACTCCTGCGGTGAACGTGATGACGTCAGTGGTGCCGAGCAGCGCCATGTACGACCCGATGTACTTGCGGAGCCGGTGGATGTAGACGTCGTATGCCAATTGCGCGTCGGCGTCCCCGGATTCGATGAGCCGGTGCAGCTGCCGGAAGTCAATCTCGCCGCCAAGTCCCAGCACTCCGGAGCGGCGGTTGAGCATCGACTCGATGTCCTCCATGCTCATCCCTGCCGTGCGCGCGAGGTACATGATGACGCCGGGGTCGACGTCCCCGGACCGGGTGCCCATCACCAGACCCTCCATCGGCGTCAGGCCCATCGAGGTGTCGATCGGCCGGCCCCCCACGATCACCGAGGCCGACGCGCCGTTGCCCAGGTGGAGCACGATCTGACTCAGCGACTCCAGCGGCACCCCGAGGAACTCGGCTACCTGCTCGCTCACGTATCGGTGCGACGTGCCGTGGAAGCCGTAGCGGCGAATGTCCCACCTGGCGGCCACGTCCCGGTCGATCGCGTAGGTCGCCGCAGCGGCGGGCAGGTCGTGGAAGTAGGCCGTGTCGAAGACCGCGACGTGCGGAAGATCCCGCAGCACCCTGCGCGCGACCTCGATGCCGAGAATCGCGGGCGGGTTGTGCAGCGGCGCCAGTGGCGCGAGCCTCTCGAGCGTGGTGATCAAGGCGTCGTCGACGAGCGTCGGCCGGTAGAGGTCGCGCCCGCCGTGCACGACCCGGTGCCCGACCGCGACCAAACCGAGCGAGTCGAGGTGCATGCCGGACTCGGACAACTCGTCGAACGCCGCCCGCAAGGCCGCCTCGTGGTCGGCCGGCGCCGAAGGACCTTCACCGATGCGCTCGATGATCCCGTCCGCGATCTGGCGTCCCGAATCCGGTTCGACGACGGCGTATTTGAGTGACGACGAACCGCAGTTCAGCACCAGTACGGTGCGAGGCGCGCTCACTTGTCCTGCGCCTGGATGGCGGTGATCGCAACGGTGTTGACGATGTCCTCGACGAGGGCTCCCCGTGACAGGTCGTTGACCGGTTTGTTCAGACCCTGCAGCACCGGCCCGATCGCGATCGCGCCCGCGCTGCGCTGCACGGCCTTGTAGGTGTTGTTGCCGGTATTGAGGTCGGGGAAGATCAGCACCGTCGCACGGCCCGCGACCTTCGAATCGGGCATCTTGGTCACCGCCACGGAGGGCGCCACCGCCGCGTCGTACTGGATGGGTCCTTCGACCAGCAGATCGGGCTCCCGTGCGCGCACCAATTCCGTTGCCGTCCTTACCTTGTCGACGTCAGCACCCGTCCCCGAGGTGCCAGTCGAGTAGGACAGCATCGCCACCCTCGGGTCGATGCCGAACTGCGCGGCCGTGCGGGCCGACGAGATCGCGATGTCGGCGAGCTGCTCGGCCGTCGGGTCGGGCACGATCGCGCAGTCGCCGTACGCGAGCACCTCGTCGGCGAGGCACATCAGGAAGATGCTCGACACCGTGGAAACCCCGGACGTCGTCCTTATGATCTCGAACGCGGGCTTCACCGTGTGCGCCGTGGTGTGCTTCGCCCCGGACACCATGCCGTCGACCATGTCGTTGTGCACCAACATGGTTCCGAAATAGGAGACGTCGTGCATGATTTCGCGGGCCTGCTCGACGCTGACGCCCTTGTGTCTGCGCAGCTCCGCATACTGTTCGGCGAACCGATCGCACAGCTCGCTGGTGCGCGGATCGATGACGTCGGCGGCCGAGAGGTCGACACCGAGTTCCGCGGCGCGCGCCCGGACTACCGGTTCGTCGCCGAGAATGGTGAGATCGGCCACCGAGCGCTGGAGCAGGCGGCCGGCCGCTCTGAGGATGCGATCGTCGTCGCCTTCTGGCAGGACGACCCTCCTGCGATCTGACCTCGCCCGATCCTGCAGCTGGTAGGTGAACATCTGTGGCGTCACCACCGAAGGAACCGAAATCGATAGTTGTGCAATCAGATCCGCCGTATCGACGTAGGTGTCCATCAAGGTCAGCGCGGTGTCGACCTTGCGCTCCGACGTCGCGGTCACCCGTCCCCTCGCCTGCGCCACCGCTCGCGCCGTGTCATAGGTCCCGAGTTCGGTGGTGAGGATCGGCATCCGCAGGCCGAGGCCGGCCACCAGCGCAGCGATCGACGGATGCAGCGGCAGCCCTCCGTTGAGAATGATGCACGACAGTGACGGAAAGCCCTCTGCGGCATGGGCGCTCGCCACGGCGAGGACCACGTCGGAGCGGTCGCCAGGCGTGATCACGGCCATCCCCTCACGAAGCCGCTCGAGGACGTGCTCGGCCGTCATCCCCGCCACCAGCACCCCGAGGGCCTCACGGCGCAGCAGGTCCTCGTCGCCGCTCGTCAACGTCCCGTCGACCGCGTCGCGCAGCTCACCCACCGAAGGTGCGACGAGCAGCGGTTCCTCGGGCAGCACGTAACTCTTCGGGACCACCCGCTCGAGCGCTTTCGCGACGGCGGTCAGCTCGTCGGGGTCGCAGCGGTTGGCGACGACCGCGGCGGTGTGAGCGTGCTGGCCGGACAGCTCGGCGAGACACAGCTCGACGACGTGGACGACCTCCTCGGGTGTGCGGTCCTTGGCCCGCACCGCCAGGACGACGGGGGCGCCGAGGTTTACGGCGATGCGCGCGTTGACCGACAGCTCGCTTGGTGAGGTCACGTCGGTGTAGTCGCTGCCGACGATCACCACTGCGTCGCACCTCTCGGCGACGCGGTGGTAGCGGTCGACGATGTCCGACAGGGCGGAGTCCGGATCCTCGTGCAGCTGTTGGTATCCGACGCCGACGCACTCGTCGTAGGTCAGGCCGGCGGTGGTGTGGGCCAGCAGGAGTTCCAGGATATAGTCCCGGTCCTCGTACCGCTTCCCCGGGTCGCTTCGCTCCTGCCCTCCGGAAATCCTGGTGATCGGCCGGAAGACGCCCACCCTCGCGACGGTCGCCGCGAGCCGGTGAAGGATGCCCAGCGCGATGGTCGACTTGCCGGTGTCACCTTCAGGCGACGCCACGTAGATGGCCGAGATGCTGGAGTCAGGCACGGGTGTCAGCCTGCCAAACCACCCAGGGCGATGCAGCCCCGGTTGTCAGATCCGGACCA
>NZ_JAVROT010000528.1:0-13287 GCF_032162605.1 Mycobacterium sp.
ACCTCGAAGAACGCGGCGGGGTAGTAACGCAACCCGGTCTCGATCTCGTCCTGAATCTTTAACCGGGACAACCGAATCAACGCCGTCTGCCAGAGCGTGAGGATGTTTCGACGTAGTTCGAGGTCGATGCTGCGGCCTTCGTCGGTGCGCGTGTGGCCGCGCATGCGAAGCCGCATCAGTCCGGTGATGCGGTGCTGGGTGTCGAAGACCGTCCGGCGCCGCGTCTCGGTGGGGTGCGCGGTGATCACCGGCGACACCAGGGCGCCGGTGAGGGCGTCTGCGACGGTCGCGAAGTCCAGTTCGGCGGACTCCAGCTTCAGGTAGGTCGCGGCCAGGCTGCTGTTCTGCGGTGGCTCCCCCGCCGCGACGTGCACGGCACGCCGTCGTTCCCGGTGGATGTCCTCGGCGACGTTGGCGAGCAGCGCGAAGTGCGTAAACGCCCGGATGACCGGGATGGCCTGACTGATGTCGATGCCGTCGAACAGACCTGCGAGATCGGCCCGGTCGATCTCGGAGCGCCGCACCTGGAAGGACTCGACGCGTGCGCGCTCCACCAGGTCGAATACCGCATCGCCGTTCTGCTCGCGCACCGTGTCACCAAGAATCGCGCCGAGCAGGCGGATGTCCTCGCGCATCGGTTCGGTCGCCTCACGGCCTACCTGGGTTCGTCGCACCGAGCCGGAGGGCGCGAGAGTGGTATCGGAAGCGTCGGCCATGGTTTCAAGTATCGACGTACCGCGAACCGGCCGCAGAACGAGCCCCGCCGACGCAGTCCGGGCAAAGTCTCGAGATGGCCGCTCCGATGGAGCGTGGGAGCGCCTAAGGGGTCGACGACGTCGGCGTCGCCGACGACGACGGCGTCACGATCACGCTCGGGGCCGGTCCGGTGACCGGGGCGCCCACCGGCACGATCGGGGTAGGCGGCGTGGACGACGAAGACTCGTGCTTCGTCCCGACCCCGTGCGTCGGCGCCTGCTGCCCGTCGGGCATGACGATGGGTGTCGACGTGTCGCCCCCTCCGCCGCCACCTGCACTGTCGCCGGAGTCGGAACTCTGTGACGGTGGCCAGTCCACACTCGTCGGGGGCCAACTCTCCCCACTCCCCGAACCGGACGTGTCCCCGGGAGGCGGGCAACCGGAACCCGCTCCGAAGTCACCGGCCCCCGAGCAGTCAGCCCACGCGACGGCCGCCGGTATCACCGCGATCCACCCCGTGAACAGCCAGGCCGAGAAGGCCGCGACCATCACCCACCGGCGGCAGATCCGTCGTCGGCGAGGCGAAATCCGAAGCGACCTCACAGCGACAGGATGTCGCCGTAGGCGTTGACGCTGTCGTCGGACTTGTCCGTATCGATCATCGCCGAGACGAAGAACCGGACGGATACCGCTCCACCGCAGGCATCGACCTTGACGTGCGCATCGTGGACGACGATCTCGCCGGTTCGCCCCTTGAGCGCCTTCTTGCCGAGCCCCACGTTGGTGATCGTCCCTGGGAGCAGGTTGATCGAAACGTTGCCGTCGAGGTCCGCGTAGGGGCCGACGTCGCTGAGCGGATCGCCGCCGCTAAGGCCAGGGCTAACCCCGATGTCTGCGTCCCCTCCCACACTCCCGCCTTCGCTGAGGTCGATCTGACAGCCCAGTTGGAGGCCGAACACGAGGGTGCCCGAGTTCACGGCGACGCCACCGTGGCCGTCGATGGTCGCGGCGGCCTTTCCGGTGACGAAGCCCTCTCTGGTGAAGGCCGTGGCGGCCATGTTCGGCACGGAATTGATGGTCATTCGCGTGAGTGAGGCGCTCAGATGCCAGCCGTCGTCGGTGTCGGCGGACTGGGTCACGTCCGCAACGGGCACCGGATCTGCCGCGGCCACGCCCCCACCGACACACAGCAGCGCCCCGGCGAGGGCACCGGCACGGAGAAGTCTGAGCACGAACCCGCCTTACGTGAGGGAGTCGAAGGGGAATGGTGCCCAGGCTCGGGGCACCGCGCCGATGGTAGAAGTCGGTGCTGAGTGGTTCCTGGCATCTGCATGTGCAACGCGCCCTTCGCGATCTACGGCAGGATCGGCGGTGTCACGCACGCCGCGACGATCGAGGCCCTCGGCATCACGGCAGCGGCCATGTCGGGGCGCGGACGTGAAACCCGAACGCCTCAACCAGATCCCGGTACTCGGCACCGTCTACGACGGGCGCTGGTTCCCGGCCGTCGAGCCGTGACCGGTGACAGCGGCGCAGTCGCCGGGTAACGTCGGCCCCGGCGTCCAGGGCGCCTCCGGTCCGCGGAAAGGGGCTCAGCCCTCCTGGCACGAGCACGGATCAGGCCTATCCTCCTTTCGGCCCGACGCAGCGGACCCCGGGTGCGACGAAGGGAGGCCGTGATGGCCCCGTCCCTGCCCAACAAACCCTCCCTCGAACGCTTCCGCCGCGACGCCCGTCGGCTCCAACGCGCAGCGCGAGAAGGTGACGCGGAGGCGCTCGCACTGCTCTCCCGCCATCACCCCGCCGGAGCGCCCGTCGACCCAGCCGGGTTCGCGCTGACGGCGGCCCAGCACGTGGTGGCCCGTGCCGTCGGCTTCAGTAGTTGGCCGCGTCTACAGGCTTACCTGCACACGGCTGACCAACTCCGGAGCGACCCCACGATCGACGCCGGCGACGACCCACCGGCGAGCTTCCTCTCGCTGGCCTGCCTCACCTACTCCCATGGCGACGGTCCCCACCGGTGGTCGGCAGCCAGCGAGGTTCTGGACGCCCACCCGGATCTGCCGGAGCGCAGCCTGTTCGTCGCCGCAACGGTCGGTGACCCGGAGGCTGTGCGCGCACATCTCGACAACCGGCCGGACGGCGTCCGCGACAAGGGCGGCCCATTCGGGTGGACTGCGCTCTTCCACCTCGCCGCTTCGCGGGTGCCCCAGCGAGACCCGTTGACGACCGCGCTGATCCTTCTCGATGCCGGTTCAGACCCGAACGCGGATACCTCTGGCTCGGTCTGCCGACCCCGTTCACCGTGCTGACCCTGTGCTTCGGCGAGGGTGAGGCCGGCCCTGGACGACAACCCCGGCACCGCGCCGGCGAGGATCTGGCCCGGGTGTTGCTGTCGCGCGGCGCGGACCCGAACGATGCCCAGACGTTGTACAACCGGATGTTCGGCAGGGACGACGGCCACCTGCGAATCCTGTTGGAGCGGCGTCGGAATTTCGTGCAAGCCATAGCAGGACAGGGCCGCGTCGTAGGAGTCGTCGTCGAACGGCAGGTCACCGGCGTCGGCCTCGACGAAGCTCACGCCCGCAAGTTCGGCCGCCGCCGCCCGGCGCCGACCGAACGCCAGCGATTCCGCCGAGACGTCAAGGACGTCGACGCGGGCACCCGGCCACTTCTTCGAAACCAGTCTCGCCAGGTAGCCGGTGCCGCCACAAACCTCGAGAATCCGGCTGTCACCCGCGCCGACGCGTTCTGCCACGGCCTGATGCGGGTGCCCGGGTAGCCAGGGGTTGACGACATCCAGTAAAGGACCACCGACGGCGAACTTGACTCGATCGGCCACCATCGTGCCGAGGGCAACTACACAGAAGGCCGAGGGCAACTACACAGAAGAACGAAGTGGGAGCAACCCACCAATGCAGTTCGTGAGTTAAGCGCCGTACTTGATCTGCAGGGCGACCGCGATGATGGAGACGAGCCAGATGCCGGTGAGGAAGTAGGTCAGTCGGTCGAGGTTCTTCTCGACGACCGTGGATCCGGAGAGGCTGGATTGCACGCCGCCACCGAACAGGGTCGACAGGCCACCACCCTTGGCCCGATGCAGAAGCACCAACAGGATCACCAGGACGCTGGTGACGACGAGGGTGATCTGCAGAGCGAAAATCATGAGCGCCAGAATACCGGTCGACGCGCCTGATTAAGGAATCGGCCCACCTGCGGCGATTGCGGAGAGGATGGCGAACTGCTCGCCGTCCAGGGATGCGCCGCCGACGAGAGCCCCGTCGACGTCCGGCTGCCCGACGATCTCCCCTACGTTCTTCGCGCTCACCGAGCCGCCGTAGAGAACCCGGACCGTGTCGGCGATGGCGGGCGTTGTCAGCTCACCGAGCTCGGTGCGAATCGCGGCGCACACCTCCTGCGCGTCGGCGGCACTGGCGACCCGGCCGGTGCCGATAGCCCACACCGGTTCGTAGGCGATGACGACCGTGCCGATCTGCTCGGCCGTCAGCCCAGCCAGCGAGCCCTTGAGTTGGTTGATGTTGTAGGCGACGTGGTCGCCCGCCTCACGAATCTCGAGGCCCTCGCCGATGCACACGATCGGGGTCAAACCGTGCTTCAGCGCGGCGGCGGCCTTCTCGGCGACCAGCGCATCGTTCTCGTCGTGATAGGTGCGCCGCTCGGAGTGTCCAACCACGGCGAACGTGCATCCGAGCTTGGCCAGGAAGGCCCCGCTGATCTCGCCCGTGTAGGCGCCGGAGTCGTGCTTGGACACGTCCTGGGCGCCGTACGTGAGCCTCAGCTTGTCGCCGTCGACGAGGGTCTGCACGCTGCGCAGGTCCGTGAACGGCGGGATGACCGTCACGTCGACCTTGTCGAAGTACTTCTCCGGCAACGAGAATGCGATCTTCTGCACCAGGGCGATGGCCTCGAAGTGGTTGAGGTTCATCTTCCAGTTGCCGGCGATCAGCGGCTTGCGGGACACAGGTGCTCCTCTGGTGCTCAGGGATAGTCGAGTACGTGTATACCCGGCAGCGTCTTGCCTTCGAGGTATTCCAGCGAAGCCCCGCCACCGGTCGAGATGTGCGAGAAGCCGTCCTCGGGCAGACCGAGCTGGCGCACCGCGGCGGCTGAGTCGCCGCCACCGACGACGCTGAACGCGCCCTTGGCCGTTGCGCCGATGACGGCCTCTGCGACGCCCTTGGTGCCCGCGGCGAAGGCCGGGAACTCGAACACGCCCATGGGGCCGTTCCAGAAGACGGTCTTGGCGTTGGACAGCAGCGCCGTGAACCGCTTCACCGACTCGGGGCCGATGTCCAGACCGATCTTGCCGTCGGGAATCTTGTCGGCGGCCACCGTCTCCGGTGGCGAGTCGGCGGCGAACTTCTCCGCGACGACGATGTCCACCGGCAGGTGGATGACGTCACCGTAGTCCTCCAGCAGCTTGCGGCAGGTGTCGATCATCTCCGGCTGCAGCAGCGAGGCGCCCACCGAAACCCCTTGGGCGGCAAGGAAGGTGAAGCACATGCCGCCGCCGATGATGATGCTGTCGGCCTTGGTGGCCAGGTTCTCGATGACAGCCAGTTTGTCGGACACCTTCGAGCCGCCGAGCACCACCGCGTACGGTCGCTCAGTCGAACTGGTCAGCTGCTCGAGCACCTTCACCTCGGCGGCCACCAATGTGCCTGCGTAGTGCGGCAGCAACGTCGCGACGTCGTACACGGACGCCTGCTTGCGGTGCACCACGCCGAAGCCGTCGGACACGAACGACCCGGCGGAGCCGTCGGCGCCGCCGACGAGTTCGGCCAACTCCTTGGCCAAGGCGAGCCGCTCGCCGTCGTCTTTGCTGGTCTCCCGCGGGTCGAATCGGATGTTCTCGACCATCAGCACGTCGCCGTCGGTCAGACCCTCGGCGCGCGCCAACGCGTCGGAGCCCACCACGTCACTGGCCAACTGGACGTGCCTGCCGAGCTGCGCACCAAGCGCGGCCGCGACGGGTGCCAACGAGTACTTGGGGTCGGGCCCGCCCTTCGGCCTTCCGAGGTGGGCGGTGACGACGACCTTCGCGCCGGCGTCGGACAACGTCTGCAGGGTGGGCACGGAGGCGAGGATCCGGCCCGGATCGGTGATGTTGCCCTCGTCGTCGAGAGGCACGTTCAGGTCGGAGCGCACCAATACGCCTCTACCCTCGACGCCTTCAGCCAGCAGATCCTCAAGTGATTTGATCGACACGGCTATCCGGTCAGAGCGACTTGCCGACCAGCGCGACCAGGTCAACGAGGCGGTTGGAGTAACCCCACTCGTTGTCGTACCAGGAGACGACCTT
This sequence comes from Mycobacterium sp., assembly GCF_032162605.1. Lineage (GTDB taxonomy): Bacteria > Actinomycetota > Actinomycetes > Mycobacteriales > Mycobacteriaceae > Mycobacterium. The sequence continues at coordinate 6,020 of NZ_JAVROT010000528.1, forward strand.
GGCCTGGTTGTCGATCACCTTGGTCAGACCCGAGTCGAAGATCGAGCTGTGCGGGTCGGTGACGATGTCACTCGACACGATCGGCGCGTCGTAGTACTTGAGGATGCCCTTGAGCTTGCCATCGGCGGCGGCCTTGAAGACGGAGTTGATCTCGTCGGCGGTGCCGGACTTGGCGAGATCGACCGTCAGGTCGGTGACCGAGCCGGTGGGGATCGGCACACGCAGCGCGTAACCGTCGAGTTTGCCCTTCAGCTCGGGCAGCACCAGGCCGATGGCCTTCGCGGCACCGGTGGAGGTCGGCACGATGTTCAGTGCGGCGGCGCGGGCGCGACGCAGGTCGCTGTGTGGGCCGTCCTGGAGGTTCTGGTCCTGCGTGTAGGCGTGGATGGTCGTCATCAGGCCCTTGACGATGCCGAACTCGTCGTTGAGGACCTTCGCCAGCGGGCCGAGGCAGTTCGTGGTGCACGAAGCGTTGGAGATGATGTTCTGGCTGCCGTCGTACTTGTCGTCGTTGACGCCGATGACGATCGTGATGTCCGGATCGGTGGCAGGTGCGGAGATGATGACCTTCTTGGCGCCCGCATCGAGGTGACCCTTGGCCTTGGCGGCGTTGGTGAAGATGCCGGTCGACTCGACGACGACGTCGACGCCAAGGTCACCCCATGGCAGCTCTGACGGGCCGGCCTTGATCTCGAGCGCCTTGATCTTGGTGTCGCCAACCACGATGGTGTCGTCGCCTTCGAGGCTGACGTCGTACGGAAGTCGCCCGAGGATCGAGTCGAACTTCAGCAGATGCGCCAGCGTGGCGTTGTCGGTTAGGTCGTTGACCGCGATGATCTCGATGTCGGCGTTCTTGCCGAGGGCCTTCTGCGCGTCCAGGGCCCTGAAGAAGTTGCGGCCGATTCGACCGAAGCCGTTGACGCCTACCCGAATCGTCACTGTCTGTGCTCCTTAGATCTCGAACTTCGGCGATTTACCCGGTCACATTGCTCGGGGTCAGCCTAGTGGTGCGGCGATCGCGGCGCGAAGGCTGGTCAGTGGGCGGCCAGGCTCTGGTCGCGGTAGGGGTTGCCGAGCCATTTGCGTCGTAATCGCTGCAGGGTGCCGTCGGCTTCGAGTTCTGTCTGCGCGCCTGCGATCCGCTCCAATAGCGAGCCGTCGCCCAGTGCGACGGCGATCGCGATCTCCTCTCGCGAGAGCCCGCGCTGCACCACCTGGACGTCCTGGACTTCCCTGATGAGTTCGGTGAGCACCGGCGCGAGCTTCATGAAGGCGTCGCAGCCACCGGTGGTGAGGTCTGACAGGTCGGCTCGGATGCTGCCGTACTCGTAGACGTGGACTGCCCCCGCCTTGCCTTGGGCCACAAGGCGTTCGGCGATCGGCTGGCTGGTGTTGCCCTGCTGGACGCCGATCGTCAGGCCGGCGAGGTCGTCGATCGACCGCACCCGTGGGAACCGTTCGATGTCGACCGCAAGCGATTGTCCGGAGACCAGGTACGGCGGTGCGAACGGGGCCAGGCGCTCCCGGTCGGGGGTCACGGTGGTGCCCGCGATCACGCAGTCATATGCGCCCGCCGTCAAGGCGTCGAAGATGCCGTCGAAGTCGGATCCCCGGTAGGCGATGAGACTCACCGACGAGCCCAACGCCACCCCGATTGCGTCGACCAGGTCGACGTCCAGTCCGCCGTGGTCATCTCCCATCCCGTTGAACGGTGGGTCGGGGTACGCCACGCCGAATCTCAGGGTCGTCATGCCCCAAACCTAGATGGGTTCGTCGTCGTCCTCATCGAGGAGTTGGTCGTCGTGGTGGATGCGGTTGACCTCGGGCGGGTCACCATCAACGGCCCACGCCAAGCGGCCGTCTTCGGTGACGGTGGTGGTGGCATGGCCGTCGGTGACGAGTTTGTGGTCGGGTCCGCACCCGAAGAACAGATGATCGGCATCGGTGCGGCCGTCGGGGTCCCAGTCGGGAACATGGTGCACCTCGGAGTGATAACCGGGTTCGACGCAGTCCGGCCGGGTGCAACCCTTGTCGCGCGCATGGCAGATGATGCGCTGATCGATAGTGGCGATGCGCTTGCTGCGTCCCAGGTACAGCGGACGAGCGCTGTGGTCCTCGAAGATGGCGAGGTAGTGAATGCTGTTGGCCGCCATCCGGATCAGGTCGCGCATCGGCAGAGATGACCCGCCGCCGGTTCGTGCCGGGGCCGGCATCGAAACGCTCGAATCGAAACTCGCGTGGATCGCTTGATTTAACTCGGCCAGCGTAGTGGTCACGATGACGGTCACCGGGATCCCGCGGTGGGTGCCCAACGACCCAGACTCGATGCCGGTGCGCAGCCCCCAGGCAAGAGCGTCGTGCAGCCGCTGCGAGGGGGTCCGCGTGTCGGTCGATGCGTCGACTACCGCGGACTCGGCGCCTGGCATGTGGTGGCCCGGGCGTACTGCCGCTCCGACCGCCTCGATGTATGCGCGACTCTCCGGGGTCACCCACCCCGAGAGCCGACTCATCCCATCCGGTCCCTGCTTGCTCAGCGTCAGTCCCCGTCGATTGGCGCGATCTTGATCGTCGAACATTCCGTCGGGGTTCACCGTGTCTGCGATCCGGCGCCCGACCACGGCAACGAAGGCCGCATCCTGCTCGCGCGAATGCCGAACGAGCGTGCGCTCCGCCCGACCCTTGTGCGCGGCCGCCGCCTGCGGCAGCACGTCGATCGCCTTGCAGACCTCGCGGATGTGGTCCTCTCCGACGTCACCGGCATCGATCGCCTTCGAAAGCGTTGGCAGCTCGGGCGGTAAGGGCGCTCCGGTCAGCGAGCGCCGCGCCCGGATCCGCGCCGCCAGCTTGGCGCGTCGGCGCACCTCCGAGGGAACGATCCGCAGCCGACGGCACAGCAGATCGCGCACCTTCACCCCGGCGGGCAGCGCAGGATCTTCCGCTCCGTCGGGCGGATCCACGATCTCCCCGACGGTGCGATAGGACAATCCCATCACCGTGCGGAGCTGCCGTTCCAACCGCTCAGCCATCTCGACGCGAAAGGCATTGCCCACCAATTCCGTTGACGTTGCCCGCAGCCGCTCTAGTGCCACATCGATCGCGTCGAGGTCCGCATCCACCCGCGCCCGCGCCGCGTCGGCGGTGAGGAATGGGCGGGCGGGCGACATGCCTCAACCATATTCGCACAAATGTTCGAGTGCGAGGCGTCGATCGCAATCTGTGGATGAATCACCGACTGTGGATAACTCGGTGCGCTACGCATCGTCGAGCAGGTCTGGCGTCACCGCCGATTCGGTGTCGGGGATGCCATCATGCTTGGCCTTGCGGTCGGCCATCGACAGAAGGCGCCGGATGCGGCCCGCCACAGCGTCTTTCGTCATAGGCGGCTCCGCGAGCCGGCCGAGCTCCTCCAGCGACGCCTGCCGGTGCTCGACTCGAAGCCTTCCCGCCGCCGACAGATGGCCGGGCACCGAGTCGCCGAGGATGTTCAGTGCGCGTTCAACGCGGGCCGCGGCTGCGACCGCCGCCCGCGCCGATCGTCGCAGGTTCGCGTCGTCGAAGTTCGCGAGACGGTTCGCCGTGGCGCGTACCTCGCGACGGAGCCGACGCTCCTCCCACGTGAGCCGGGTGTCCTGAGCCCCCATCCGCGTCAGGAGCGCACCGATCGCCTCCCCGTCGCGCACGACGACCCGGTCACTGCCCCGCACCTCGCGCGCCTTGGCGCTGACGCCCAGCCGCCGGGCCGCACCGACCAGCGCCAGTGCCGCCTCCGGGCCAGGGCAACTGATCTCCAACGACGACGAGCGACCGGGCTCGGTCAACGAGCCGTGTGCCAAAAATGCTCCGCGCCAGGCGGCTTCGGCATCGCCGACGCTGCCACCGACCACCTGAGCGGGCAAACCGCGGACCGGCCGTCCGCGCAGGTCCAGCAGTCCGGTCTGTCGGGCCAGGGCCTCGCCATCCTGCGCCACTCGCACCACGTAACGGGTGCCCTTGCGCAGGCCGCCGGCCGTCATCACGTGCACCACTGCGTTATAGCCGTACAGGTCGTGGATGTCCTTGCGCAGGCGCCTGGCGATGACCCCGAGGTCCACCTCCGCCTCAACGACCACCCGTCCCGCGACGATGTGCAGTCCGCCGGCGAATCGCAACAGGGCGGCGACCTCCGCGCGCCGTGCGCTGACCGAGTTGATCACGAGTCGGCTGAGCTCGTCCTTGACCTCGGCTGTCATCGCCACGAAATCGTCACCTCTCGTCGACCGACCGCGCGGCGGGAGTCGGAACCGTCGGCGTCGCGGGTGCCCTACCGCGCAGCCGCACCCGCTCAAGCGCCGCAGCCAACTTGGCTGGGTCATGTAATGGTGTACCAGGTCTGGATACGTCAGCAAACTCGACCTGAGCCTCCAGGCTGGCGGCCGTCCGCCGCAGCTGATCGCGTTCCCGTTCGCTGGGAACGCTGACAGCGTCGACGACGATGTCGTGCACGGTGAATCCTGGCGCGTGCTGCGCCAAGACGTGAAGGTGGCGTTCGGCAGAGAATCCCGCCGTCTCACCAGGCTCGGCGACCAAGTTGAGCACCAGGGCGCGGCGGGCGTCCGTCGCTTGGAGCGCCGCCACCAGCTGCGGAACCAGAACGTGCGGGATGACGCTGGTGAACCACGAACCAGGGCCGAGCACGACGAGGTCGGCGGCCATGATCGCGTCGACCGCCTGCCGGGTCGCCGGTGGATTGCCGGGGAGCAGGCGCACCCTGCGGACCTTCCCGACGGTGGTGGCGACCGCGACCTGACCCCTGATGACCCGGCTCATCCGCGGATCGGATTCGAGCCCGGCCACGTCCGCCTCGATCTGCAGTGCGATCGGGCACATCGGCAGAACGCGCCCCTTGAGGTCGAGGATGCGGCCGAGTTCGTCAAGGGCCGCGACGGGATCGGCAAGCACTTCGTTGAGTCCGGCGAGTAGCAGATTCCCGATCGGATGGCCGGCCAGGGCCCCGCTGCCACCGAATCTGTGCTGCACGATGGTGGCCCACAGGTGGCCATGCGGACTGTCGGATGCCAACGCCGCCAATGCCATTCGCAGGTCTCCCGGTGGCACGACGTCGAGTTCGCTGCGCAGACGGCCCGACGACCCGCCGTCGTCGGCGACGGTCACCACCGCCGTTACGTGCGGAGTGAGTCGCCTCGCCGCCGACAGCGTGGCGTACAGCCCGTGGCCGCCTCCGAGCGCGACGATGCGTGAATTCATTCGCGACCCAGATCCCGGTGCAGCACCCGTACCGTGAGGTCGTCGTCACCGTGCAGTCGCTCCGCGAGGGCCTCGGCGATCGCGACGCTGCGATGCTTGCCACCCGTACATCCGATGGCGACGGTCATGTAGCGCTTTCCCTCCCTGCGGTATCCGTCGATGACGACGTCCAGCAGTCGATGGTAGGTGTCGATGAAGTCCACCGCCCCCGGTTGGCCGAGGACGTAGTCACGTACCGCCGGGTGCTGCCCGGTGTGTGGCCGCAACTCGTCGACCCAGTGCGGGTTCGGCAGGAAGCGGACGTCCATCACCGTGTCGGCATCCATCGGCAACCCGTACTTGTAGCCGAAGCTTTCCACCGTGACGTTGGTGTACGCGACGGTCTCGGCGGCGAACGCGCGCTCGATGGTCTCGCGGAGCGCGGGCACCGGCAACGACGACGTGTCGATCACCAGGTCCGCTGCGGCTCGGATCGGCGCAAGCATGATGCGCTCGGCGGAAATGCCCTCGGCCAGAGTCTGATTGCCCTGCAGCGGATGGCTGCGGCGATTCTGTTCGTACCGCCGGACCAGGATGTCGTCGGAGGCCTCGAGGAAGAGCACGCGTGGTGTGACGTTGCGGGTGGCCAGGTCGTGCCGAACCCACTCGAGATCTCCGGTGAATCCGCGCGAGCGCACGTCCATCACGACTGCCAGCTGGGTGATCCGCGAGCCCGCCGCGAGACCGAGCTCGACCATCCGGGCAATCAACTCCGGCGGCAGGTTGTCGGCGACGTACCAGCCCAGGTCCTCCAGAACCTTGGCGGCCGTCCCCCGGCCTGCGCCGGACAGCCCAGTGACGAGGACGACGTCTATGCCGGCGGCCGACTGGTCGTCGGCATGGCCGTCCCGCAGATCCTCCGTCATGCCTCGACTTCCCGCTCGCTCCGGTCCTCGCTCGTACCTCGCTGCGATCCTCACTCACGATCGTCTTCGGTACCCATCCCCGCGCCCGTCATCCCGACACCTCGTCCTTGATCGTAGGCACCCCGAGTGCCTCAAGGACGGCGTTCGCGGTGGCTACTCCGATTCCCGGCACCGCGGTGATCTCCTCGACGCTGGCATCCTTGAGCCGGGCGACCGAACCGAAGTGTGTGACGAGTGCCTTTCGCCGGTGCTCGCCCAGACCCCGAACGGAGTCCAGTGCCGACGTGGTCATGCGCTTCGACCGCTTGCTGCGGTGGTAGCTGATCGCGAAGCGGTGCGCCTCGTCGCGCACGCGCTGCAGCAGGTAGAGCCCGTCGCTGTTGCGCGGGAGAATTATCGGATCCGCCGCCACTCCTGATTCTGCGGGCACCCAGACCTCCTCGAGCCGCTTGGCCAGCCCGATCACGGCCACGTCGGTCACACCGAGGTCGTCGAGGACCGCTGCGGCGGCGTTCACCTGTGGCGCGCCGCCATCCACGACGAACAGGTTCGGCGGGTACGCGAAGCGGCGCGGACGAGCGCTCGCGCGAGGACCATCCCCGACGTTGGCGTCCTCCGTCAAAGGGGCCTGCGCATCCGCCACGTGCCGGGCGAACCGCCGACGCGTCACCTCGGCGATGGATGCCACGTCGTCGGAGCGTCCGTCGCCCGCCGCCTCGCGGATGGCGTAGTGCCGGTAGTCCGACTTGCGCGGAAGCCCGTCCTCGAACACCACCAGCGAGGCCACCACGTCAGTGCCCTGGACGTGGCTGATGTCCACGCATTCGATGCGCAGCGGTGCGTCGCTCAACCCGAGGAAGTCCTGAATGCTCTGCAACGCTTCGGATCTGGCGTTGAAGTCACCGGCACGCTTTAGTTTGTGCTGCGCCAACTGGTCCTGCGCATTGCGGTGCACCGTCTCGGCGAGGGCCCGCTTGTCACCGCGGGCGGGCACTCGCAGATTGACGTTCGACCCGCGCAGGCCGCTGAGCCACGCGGCGAGCTCATCGGCGTTGTCCGGCATCACCGGAACCAGGACCTGCCTCGGTACCAGGTTGGTGGCGTCGTCGGCGGCGCCGC
>NZ_JAVROT010000529.1:0-3712 GCF_032162605.1 Mycobacterium sp.
CCCCATCGCGTAGAGGATCCTGGCCACCGAAGCCTGCGAGGTAAGGGCCGATCCGACACAACCGGCGATGTAGGCCGCCGTGAAGAACGTGTTCAGGAACTGCCCACCGGCTGCGGTCATGACGTCCAACGAACCCGAGTCCACGTCGACGAACTGGTTCGACGGGAACACCAACTGGGAGACGTACGACAACCCGAAGAAGATGAGCCCACACCCCACCGTGGCGATCATGATCGCCTTGGGCACACTGCGAGTGGGATCCTTCGCCTCCTCGGACAGCGTCGAGACCGCGTCGAAACCGAGAAACGACAGGCACAGGATCGCCGCACCCGCGAAAATCGGGCTGGCCCCGCCGACCGTGCCGTCGCCGGTGAACGGTGCCACCAGGTCGACGTTGCCCTTCCCTGAGATCGTCACGAAGGCCATCACCACGAACACGGCGATGAAGACGACCTGAAGTGCCAGCAGCAGGAAGTTGGCCCGCGCCACCGAGACGATGCCGACGATGTTGAGCACCGTCACCAAGACGATCGAGGCCAGGATGAACACCCAGGCGGGCACGGCGGGCATCGCCGCTTCCAGGTAGATGCCGATGACCAGGTAGTTGAGCATCGGCAGGAAGAGGTAGTCCAGCAGCAGCGACCACCCCGCCAGGAAGCCGAGTGGCGCGCCGAACGTCCGCTGGGTGTAGGCGTAGGTCGATCCGGCCACCGGGAAGGCCGCCGACATCCGCGCGTAGGACCTGGCGGTGAACACCATGGCGGCGAGCGTCACCAGATAGGCGATCGACAGTCGGCCACCCGTCAGCTGAGTGACGATGCCGTAGGTGGTGAACACCGTGAGCGGCACCATGTAGACCATGCCGAACAGCACGAGGGCAGGTACGCCGAGGGCGCGTTTGAGGTGCCCCTCGGTCTCGACTGACGGCGTCGTCGACGACATGGCGTTTCCTTCCTAGTCTCTTCTACTGAACGAATGGCCGACCGAGCTCGCCCCGCAGGTAGGTGCCCCGGACGCGCAGTCCGGGCAACTCCAGGGCGGGCACTTCACGCGGGTCGCGGTCCAACCACAGCAGGTCCGCACTCGCGCCGGGTACCAGGCGGCCCCAGGATCCCTCGGCGAACGCCTGCTCTGCGACACCCGCGGTGTACGCGCTGAGCGCCCGCTCGATGGTGAGGATCTCCTCGGGCGTCCAACCGCCCTGGGGCTCCCCCTCCGGGGTGCGCCGCGACACCCCGATCGCGATGCCGTCGAGCGGCGCACCGGAGGACACCGGCCAGTCCGAGCCGAAGGCCAGCGGCGCGCCCGAGTCGTCCAGGCTGCGCATCCGATACTGCTTGTCGGCGCGTTCGACGCCGAGACGCGGGATGGTCAGGACGGTCATCAACGCGTCCATCTGCGCCCAGAGCGGCTGCATGTTGGGGATCACCCCGAGCTTGGCGAACCGGTGTACGTCGGCGTCGTCGACCAGCTGTGCGTGGGCGATCACTGGGCGTCGGTCCCGCGGCCCGTTGCTCTCAGAAGCGTATTCGATGGCGTCCAGTGCTTGGCGCACCGCGGCGTCACCGATGGCGTGGATGTGGATCTGCAGCCCGAGCTCGTCGACGCGGCGGGCGGCCTGGGCCAGGCTGTCGCCCTTCCAGACCTGCATGCCGTGATCGTGCAAGCCCGAGCAGTACGGCGCCAGCAGCGCGCCGGTCTCGTTCTCCACCACGCCGTCGGCGAAGAACTTCACCGTCTGCGCGGTCAGCAGCGGCGAGCCCACCTCCTGCACCCGACGACGAGCCTCGGCGAAATGGGCCAGCTGCGAGTCGAAGTGGCGCGGGTCGGCGTACAGCGCGAGGTTGAATCGAACGCGAAGGGCGCCGGTTCGAGCCGCAGCGATGTAGGTGTCGACATCGCCGGGCTCCACCCAGGCGTCCTGCACCCAGGTCACTCCCCTGGCCAGGTAGTAGTCGGCGGCGGTCCCGAGCGCAGCCACCCTGACGTCTTCGTCGCGTGCGGGCATGACCGCGGTGATCAGATCTACCGCGCCCCACTCCCGCAGGGTGCCGAGCACCGAACCGTCGTCGCGGTGCGGGATCTCGCCGAGTTCCGGGTCCGGTGTGTCCGACGTGATGCCCGCGCGTTCCAGGGCGACCGAGTTGACCCAGACCGTGTGGTAGTCCCAGGCGCGCAGCACCACCGGCCGGTCGGGAACCGCCTCGTCCAACCAGCGGGCGTCGAACAGTCCGCCGGGGGCGAGGCTGCTGTCGTAGGAGGCGCCGACGATCCACTCCTCGTCGGGATGCGCCTCGGCGTAGGAACGCACCGCCTCGACGATCTCCGCGACCGACGCGCACGGCCGGACCGCGGGCCCGACGAATTCGAGGCCGCCGAGCAGCGGATGAGCGTGCCCGTCGCCGAACGACGGCATCAGGAAGCCGCCCTCGAGGTCGGCCTCGTCGGCGCCCTGCTCGGTTGCCGCCGCGTGCGCAGATGCACCCACGGCCGTGATGACGTCGCCGTCGATGAGTAGCGCATCCGTTGTTTCGGAAGCACCTGTCCACACGATTCCGTTGCGAAACAGCGTCATCACCACGGTTTGGCACACTACGCGGGCTCAAGCATTACGCAATGCGTAACGGGAGCGAACGGTACCCATCCGTCTCCCGCGTGGTTCCGAATAGAGATCGTGGAACGTGAAGACCGCGCTGGACGCTCGATCGCCGTCGTCGGAAGCGGCGTTGCCGGGCTCACCGCTGCCTACGTCCTGTCAGCCCGCAACCGGGTGACGCTGTTCGAGTCGGACAGCCGGTTGGGCGGCCATGCACACACCCACTTCATCCATCGCGGAGACGGCGACGTCGTCGCAGTCGACTCCGCGTTCCTGGTGCACAACGACAGGACCTATCCCACGCTCTGTCGCCTGTTCTCCGAACTCGGGATCGAAACGCGCGACACCGACATGTCGATGTCGGTCCGCGACGACCGAGTCGGCGCCACCGGCCTCGAGTACGCGGGAGCGCGCGGAATCGGAGGGCTCTTCCCGTCGCCGTCGAATCTGGCCCGTCCCCGCTACCTCCTGATGCTTGCGGAGGTCAAGCGGTTTCACCGCGAAGCGACCCGGTTGCTGGACCGGGAAGCGGCCCGCGACGAGACGCTCGGGGCGTTCGTGGAGCGGCATGGTTTCTCCGTCTACTTCGTTGCGCACTTCATGACGCCGTTGGTGGCCGCGGTGTGGTCGTGCACCCCTGGTGACGCGATGCGCTATCCCGCCCGCTATCTGTTCGTCTTCCTCGCGCACCACGGCATGCTCTCGGTGTTCGGTTCGCCGACGTGGCGGACCGTCGTCGGTGGGTCCGCCACGTACGTCCAAGCGATCGCAAAGCTCGTTCACGAGGTCGCCGCCGGCGCGCCGGTCCGCTGCGTGAAACGGGTACCCGACGGCGTGCAGATCTCCGCCGGCGACGCCGCACCCAGACGGTTCGACGCGGCGGTCATCGCGACGCATCCGAACCAGGCACTGCTGCTGCTGGCCGAGCCGACCGCCGCCCAACGCACGGTCCTTGGCGCAATCCGCTACTCCACCAACCACGCCCAACTGCACACCGACGTCTCGGTGCTCCCGCGGCGGCCCCGCGCCAGGGCCTCTTGGAACTACCTGGCAACCCCAGACGCCGACAACGCTCTGGTGACCTATGACATCACGCGTCTGATGCGGCTCTCGGGT
>NZ_JAVROT010000530.1:0-8752 GCF_032162605.1 Mycobacterium sp.
GGTCGGGTTCCATCGGCGTCCCAGGACCAGGTGTTGCGGTACCACATGGTCGGAAGCACGTGCAGCAGTTCGGTGTCGGGCCCGGCGTTGGTCACGCTGATCATCATCAGGATGACGGTCGGATCCGCCTTGGCGTACTGCACGTCGACGACCCAGTAGCGGTCGTCGTCGAAGATCCCCGTATCGAGCAGTTCGTACTCCCGGTCGCGCTTGCTCCGTCGGCGGTTCTCGTCCAGCAGCTGCTGGTAGGGAAATGCCCGCTGTGGATAGTGGTAGCGCCAGCTGTTCCAGGAGTGGCTGGGTACGGCATCCCGGTACCACCAGTACTCCTTTACGTCCTCGCCGTGATTGGCCTCGGCACCGGTGAGCCCGAACGCCCGCTCCTTCAGTATCGGGTCACGCCCGTTCCACAGCGCGAGCGCCAAGCACAACCGTTGTTCGATGTCGCAGAACCCGGCGAGCCCGTCCTCGCCCCACCGGTAGGCGCGCGAACGTGCATGATCATGCGGTAGATAGGACCATGCGTCACCGTCGGCGCTGTAGTCCTCACGGACTGTGCCCCACTGTCTTTCGCTGATGTAGGGACCCCAGAGGTACCAGTCACTGGCTTGCCGCAGGCCGAGGTCGAGCCGGCCGAAGCTCGCGACCCGCTGTCCCTCTGCGCCTGCGGCAACCGTCACGTGGACATCGGTTCAACGAGAGGTCGAGTCGAGCGCGTCCGCGTTCGCGCGTGAATAGATGGCGTCCCATACCGCCGACTCGGCTTCATCAATGGTGGCCTGCGCGAAGTCGATCGCCGACAGTGCGTAATCTTCGGCAAGGTCGGCATCGTTGGCGGCGAGGTCCGCGTCGAGGCGGTCCTGCTTGTCACTGACGTTGGCCTTCACCTTCGCAACATGCGCCTGCCACTTCGCGTGCATCTCTTGCCACTGCGACGAGGCCTTGTCCTTGGCATCAACTGCCTTGTCGTTGAGTCGATCCGCCGCTGCGCTCGCACGATCGCGAGCGCTGATGACATCGGTCTCCAGCTTATACTTGGTGCTTTGGCCAGCAGCCTTCAACTTGTCGGATGCGTCCTTCGCCTGGTCGGAGATCTTGTCGAACTGCGCGCTCAGGTCAATGTCTGTCATTGGGACTCCTACGTCTTCGGTTGGATGACTCCTGAATCGTCGCCCGGGGATCTTTCACCGTCATTGTGGATGCCGACAACGTCGGAGGCCGGATGATGTTGCGCGCTACAGCCGTGTAGCAGCCGCCCCGAACTACTCGGCACCTTCAGCTTCGTCAGCATGCGGACGAGGAGATCGTGGACGAATTGGAATCCCGCGAGCGGGGCGCCCGAACTGGGGCATTCGTACGCAAGTTTCGACATCGCGACTCGCTCCGCGAGCGGCTTCGCTGGTTCGATGGACATCGCTCGGCGTCGTTGTTGCGGCGAACAATTCCGTAGTGCCGACCGTGTGCCGGCGGACACCATCCGGTCGGATACCCACGGATAGAGTTCGGCGCATGGCTGGTGTATGCGATAGACCGCGAAAGGAACGACCGTGACGACCGATCACCCCGCTGTCAGTGCCCGGCGCCTCCCACAGCTGATCCCGCGCCGGCTCCTGCGCGGCAAGGTGGCCCACCATCCAGTCGTGTTGGAAGAGGCCGAGCGCCGAAGCCGGGACTTCCAGCTGCGTCTGGCCGATCAGATCACCACGTTCGCGGGCTCGATGAACTTCGTGTGGATGCATGCTGCGATATTCGCCGTCTGGATGCTGTTCCTGGAGAAGAGCCCGTGGCCCATGTTGACCCTCGTCGTGTCGCTCGAGGCGATCTTCCTTTCGGCGTTCGTGATGATCGGTCAGAACCGACAGTCGACGTTCCAGCAGGCCAAGGCAGACCATGACTTTGAAACTCAAGACTTGGAGCTGAAGACCAATACCGAACTGACGCGGCAAATCCATGTGCTAACAGTGGAGTTGCATCGGCGTCTCATCGAGCGATCGCCATCCGACTTTCTCGATCCCGCAGCGACTCCCTCGGACGGTGACGTGCCTCGCGCGTAGGGCGCAGTGCGGCAACGTTTTTCTGCCATACAGGCATCGTCCGTTGCAACGCTCGATGCGGTGCGTCGATAGCGCACGGCATTCGGGTGATAGCTCTGCAGCAGTACCATCGGGCTGATCATCGATTGGTCAGGAAATGCGGGTGGATCGGTGATCTCGTCCGAGTGGTGTCGCTTCCGCCGCCCTTCCGCCGCCCGGGCGGTGGATGCATCCCATCCGGTTTCGAGATGCCGTAGATCGGAACATTGTGCTTGACCCTGCGTCTGCCGACCACTCACGATGGCAGGAGCCGCCATGGAATCCGTCAGTTGAGAGGCGCCGTCATGAGCACGACAACCGTCGGTATCGCACAGTGGCACGCCGTCTGCGGCGAGCCTCGGCGAAACCTGGACACCGCGCTGACCCACATCGGGTCGCTGGCCGCTCAAGGCTGCGAACTCATCGTGCTCCCCGAACTATGGGCATCCGGATACGACGCAGCGTCGCTCGCCGATGACGCAGCCGTCGCCGCCGAGCCACTCGATGGAGAGCGCGGCCGTCAACTCGCAGCGGCCGCCTTGCAACACGGTGTCTGGCTCTTCGCGGGGTCGGTGCCCGAGATCGTTCAGGACGGCCGGCTCTACAACACGGCCGTCGTCTACGCACCGGATGGCAGCCTTCGGGCGCGACACCGCAAGGTGCACTTGTACACACCGCTGGGTGAGGATGACGTGTTCACTGCCGGCTCGGAACCGACCGTGGTGGACGTCGACGGCATCGGGACCGTCGGGCTCAGTGTCTGCTTCGACGGGGATCATCCCGAATACGCCCGGGCATTGCACGACCTCGGCGCGCGCGTGGTCATCTCGGTGTCCGCCTACGAGACCGCGACGGAGTCATGGTGGGACATCCTGTATCCCGCCAATGCCCTAGCGAATGGTCAGTGGTGGTTGATGGCCAACCAGAGCGGTGGCGAAGGGCCGAACGCTCTGTTGGGCCGCAGCCGGATCATCGCCCCCGACGGTGCTGCGATCGCCGAGGCACCCAGGTGGGACGGAAACGGGAACGAGACCTATCTGCTCGTCACATCGCTGGACTTGTCCACTGCCGTCGCAACCGCCGAGCACGACGCTGGGGCGCTCTGGGCCTCCGGACTTATACCCGTGCGCCGGTGATCAGCAGGTCGCTGGCCCGCTCGGCCAACGCCATGACGGTGCCCACGGGATTCACCGACGGGATGGTCGGGAACACCGATGCATCCACCACGCGCAGGCCCGTGATGCCGCGGACCCGCAAGCTGGGATCGCACACGGCCATCGGATCGTCTTCACCACCCATTCTGCACGTGCCTGACACGTGGTACACGGTTTGATGGGTGGCCCGAAGCGCCTCCGACAGGTCTTCGTCGGACTCCAGTTCCGGGCCGGGAAAGACCTCGCGGACAATCCATTCCGACATGGGCGTCTGCGCTGCGACGCGCCGGGCGAGCCGGATGCCTGCGACGAGCGTCGCTTCGTCGCGGCCATCGGGGTCGGTGAAGTACCGGTAGTCGATCGACGGAGGGCGGGAGGGATCGTCACTCGTGATCCATACCCGACCGCGGCTGCGCGGCTTGGCCACGTTGGGAGCGATGGACACGATGCGCTTGGGCAGCACTGCGCCGTAGGTGACCGCATGATCAGCGACAGCCTCAACCGGAAAGTGCATCAACACATCCGGGCGACAGGGACCGTCGTCACTCAGCCGCACGGCCGCGCCGGCGTCCCACCCCGTCGCACAGGTGTCGGGCACGACACGGTCCGTCTCCCACACGATGAGCCCCTCGGCGTGATCCATCAGATTCTCACCGACACCGGGCAGCTCGACCAGCACGTCAACTCCCGCGTCCCGCAGCACGCCGGCAGGACCGATCCCCGACAGCTGCAGCAGCTTCGGCGAATCGATCGCTCCGCAACACACCACCACCTCCCGGCGGGCACGCACCTCGGTCAGTTCGCCGTCCTGGTTGCGGGTCACCACACCCACCGCGGCACCGTCCTCGACCAAGATGCGGACCGCTTGCTCGCCATGGCGCACCGTGAGATTGGGCCTGGTGCGCAGCGCCTGGTGCAGATAGTGCACCGATGTGGAGGAACGCAGATGATCTTCCGGCGTATAGCCGATCTCGAAGAATCCTGCTCCGACGCCGGTTTCGGCGAAGTCGGGATCAGAATTCCAGTTGGTGCGTGACGGCAGATCGAGTGCCTGGCGTGCAGATTGCACCACGTCGGCGACATACGGGTTGCGGTCCCGCTCGGCGACCGGGGTGATCGGCGTGGCGAGGCGGTCGAAGTACGGACCTACGGTGTCCGCGTCCCACCCGGCGGCGCCCAGTGCCACCCATTCGTCCAGGTCTGCGCGCAGTGGGCGCCACGAAATCATGGTGTTCGCCGTGGAGCAGCCCCCCAGGATGCGCATCCGTGCCTGGCGGATGTGCGAGTTCCCCCGCTCCTGGGCGACGCTGCGGTAATCGAGGTCGTACTCGCCTTCCAACATCTCCGCCCAACGACGGATGTCGCGGGCGCGGGGCTCGAGCTCGTCGGACGGCCCCGGCTCGATCACCGTCACGTTCGTCTTCTGATCCTCGGAAAGGCGCGCCGCCACAATGCATCCCGCAGTACCGCCGCCGACGACGAGATAGTCGGCAAGGGTCACGCCATCGTCTCCGTGGACTTCGGGATGCCGGGGGCGTCCACGGCGGTAGCGCGCACCCGCGGGCCCATCAGCACGTAGTAGAGCGGGCAGATGACGATGAGCCCGACGATCCAGGAGATGTCCACCCCGCCGATGGCCGCGGCGGCGAACCCGGTGAACAAAGTGGTGGACAGGAAGGGAACCTGCACGAGGATGCCGGCGAGGTAGCAGCCGATGGCCACCCAGTTGAATCTTCCGTATTGCCCACCGTCGCGTTCGAACAACGCCGAGATGTCGTAGTGGCCATGGCGCAGCACGTAGTAGTCGACCAGATTGATCGCCGTCCACGGAATCAGCACGCACAGCAGCAGCGCCAGGAAGTTGGCGTAGTTTGCCAGGAAGTCGTCGGCGCTGACCAACGCTGGGACCAGGGTGATCGCGAACAACACGACCGCAGTGACTGCCCGGCTCGTCGCCTTCGGCGTCCAACGGGAAAAGACGTTCTGGCCGATGGTGATCGTCGACAGAGTTCCGCAGTAGAGGTTCATCGCATTGGTCGCGGTGATACCGACGGCGAAGATCGCGAACACACCGGTGGACACCCCGTGGGTCAGGGTGGACAGGCCCTCCAGGGTGTCATCGGCGGGCAGAGCGGCACCGACCAGAACGCCCAGCAGCATCGGCAGCACCGAGCCGAGTACGCAGCCCGTGTAGGTACCCCAGAAGGCGGCGCGCTGGCCGGTGTCCCGCGGCATGTAGCGGGTGTAGTCGGAAACGTACGGCGCATAGGCGATCTGCCACAGCGCGGCCACCGACAGCGTGGCCATGAAACCGACCCAGCTGAAACCACCGCTGTGCCAGGTCTCCGCGGGGACGCCGTTGACGGCGATGATCCAGACGAAGGCCACGACGAGCGTGATGCCGGCGACGACGGACAGCAGCGCCGTCACCTTGTGAATCAGCGAATATCCCACCACCGTCGCGATGACGCTGATCAACCCGATGATGACAATCGCCCAGTTGACGGGCAGGCCGGTGACTTTGGCCAACGCCTGGCCGCCGAGCACGGCATTGGAGGCGAAGAAGCCCAGGTACATGAACACGACGAGAACGACGACGAGAAGGCTTCCGTACGAGCCGAACTGAGCGCGGGTCTGCAGCATCTGCGGGACACCCATCTGCGGGCCCTGGGCAGCGTGCAGTGCCATGACCACGCCTCCCACCAGGTTGCCGAGGATGATCGCCGTCGCCCCCGCCCACAGCGGAAGACCGAATACCGTCGTCGCCAGCGCACCGGTAATGATCGTCAGCAGCATGATGTTGGAGCCGAACCAGACCGTGAACAGATCACGGGCCCTGCCGTGTCGTTCATCGAGGGGGACGTGCTCGATTGTTCGCCGTTCAACCTGCCCAGGAAGGGGTGCGGGTGTGCTCATCGCTACCGACTTTCACCGTGTGATCAGGGTGCGCGCTCGCCTAGTGGCGATCGCGATCACCTCAGTATCAGCCGTGAGACTGCAGACATAAAACGCAAATATCCGGCCCGCTACATCGTTTTTTCAGATGACCTGAACGGGCACCCACATCGATAAATCAGAACTAAAAGCTCAGAAACATCTGCTCGACAGGAGCATTGCGACCCACGGAGGATTCGAGGGACGAGCACGCGCATCCAGACCCAAGACAGGATGCCGTTCGGAGTGGAGGTTGGTATGTCGAGCCAAGAGATTGACGTCCTCGTCGTCGGCGGGGGCCAGGCCGGCCTTGCGATGAGCGAGCATCTGGGTGCCTGCGGCGTGCCGCACCTCGTCTTGGAGCGAAACCGGATCGCCGAGCGCTGGCGCTCGGAGCGCTGGGATTCCCTTGTCGCGAACGGACCCGCCTGGCATGACCGCTTTCCCAACCTGGAGTTCTTCGACCTCGATCCCGATGCCTTTGCCTCCAAGGAGCAGGTCGCCGATTACTTCGTCGCGTACGCCGAGAAGATCGCCGCGCCCATTCGGTGCGGGGTCGAGGTGACGTCGGTGACGAGGCACGTCGGCAGGCCGGGCTTCCGCGTGGAGACGACTGACGGAATCGTCGACGCACGCTTCGTCATTGCCGCGACCGGACCATTCCAGCGCCCGGTCTTCCCGCCGATCGTTCCTGACGGCGCGGTACCGGTGCAGATGCACTCCAGCGGCTACCGCAACCCCGAGCAACTGCCCGACGGCGCCGTCCTGGTGGTCGGAGCCGGGTCGTCGGGAGTGCAGATCGCCGATGAGCTTCGCCAGGCGGGACGGCGGGTGTACCTCTCCGTCGGCCCGCACGACCGCCCACCGCGGCGGTATCGCGGTCGCGACTTCTGCTGGTGGCTCGGTGTTCTGGGCCTCTGGGACGCCGAGACTCCACCCCTGGGTGCGGAGCACGTCACGATCGCGGTCAGCGGGGCGCACGGCGGTCACACCGTCGACTTCCGTGACCTCGCCGGTCGTGGCATCCAACTCATGGGCATGACCGCTTCGTTCGAGAGCGGCACCCTGCGTTTCGCGCCGGACCTCAGCGACAACATCGCCAAGGGCGACGCCAACTACCTGTCCCTGCTCGACGAGGCCGACGCCTACGTCGCGCGGAACGGTCTCGACCTCCCCGAAGAACCGGAGGCCCGTGTCCTGGAACCCCTTCCCGAGTCCGTCACCGACCCTCTCCTGGAACTCGATCTGGCCGACGCAGGTGTCAACACCATCATCTGGGCCACCGGCTTCGCCACCGACTACAGCTGGCTGCAGGTCGACGCATTGGACGAACGCGGCAAGCCGAAGCACCGGCGCGGTGTGTCGTCCGAGCCCGGTGTCTACTTCCTGGGGCTGCCATGGCTGTCGCGGCGCGGATCCAGCTTCATCTGGGGGGTCTGGCACGACGCCAAGCATCTCGCCGACCACATCACGACCCAGCGTGGCTACCTCGCACACGAGACCACCGGGCGCGCTTAGCGTGATCGCTGACGCCCTGTTCGTCAACGCCTCGGTGTTCACCACTGACAACCTTCTGCGCCAACCCGATTCGGTTGCCGTCCGCGCTGGCGTGATCGTCTACGTGGGCCAAGGTGTGCCTGACGACACGATCGGACCGAGCACCGAGATCATCGACGCCTGCGGTGCGAGCCTGCTTCCCGGCTTCATCGATGCCCACGTCCATCCGGTGGCTGCCGGCATGCAAGCGCTGCGGTGTGACCTTTCCCGGCTCCCCCACGACCGCGCGATCTACCTCGGCGCCATCAGTGACCACGCCCGCACGCATCCCGACGAACCGGTGATCAGCGGCGGCGGTTGGTACGGTGACGCGTTCCCAGGGGGCTTCCCCACGCGCAGTGACATCGACACGGTGGTCAGCGATCGGCCGGTGGTGCTCACCAGCCACGACGGGCACGGCGTCTGGACGAATACCAAGGCACTGCAGGTCGTCGGAATCGACCGCAGCACACTCGATCCCGCGGGCGGCAGGATCGTGCGCGATGAGGACGGCATGCCAACGGGGATGCTCTTCGAGCGAGCCGCGGACCCGGTCACCAATCTCATCCCCTCCGTCACTCCGGATTTCATGTACCGCGCTCTGCTCGAGGCACAGCGACACTTGCATTCGGTTGGTGTCACCGGCTGGCAAGACGCCGGGGTGGGCATTCCGCTGTTCGGACTCGACGACGTCCTGCCGACCTACCTCGACGCCGACGCCTCGGGTGAGCTGACGGCCCGAGTCGTTGGCGCACTGTGGTGGAGTGCCGACCGCGGGCGCGACCAGATCGACGAACTCCGGGCCCGACGCGAGGCATCCGGCCACGACCGCTTCCGTGCCACCACGGTCAAGGTCATGCAGGACGGGATCTGTGAGAACTGCACCGCGGCGATGCTCGCGCCGTATCGCACCGCACCCGGAGAAGCAGAGACCAGCGGGCTGTCGTTCATTGCACCCGACGACCTCGTCGAGATCACGTCCGCCCTGGCGTCCGAACGCTTCCAGATTCACATGCACGCAGTCGGTGATCGTGCGGTGCGGGAGTGTCTGAACGC
>NZ_JAVROT010000531.1:0-15949 GCF_032162605.1 Mycobacterium sp.
GCGAAGTCGACGGCGGTGCGCGGATTGGCCCAGGTACTCTCCGCGGTCGACGAGGGCGCCCGGCTGGTGGAACTGCCGATCGGCGCCACGGAGGACCGCGTGGTGGGATCGCTGGACCTGCAGCGCGTGCTGCGCGACGGCGAGCATGCGTTCTCGCCAGGGTTGCTGGCGCGCGCGCACGGCGGTGTTCTGTACGTCGACGAGGTCAACCTGCTGCACGACCACCTCGTCGACGTCCTGCTCGATGCGGCGGCCATGGGCCGGGTGCACGTCGAGCGTGACGGTGTCTCGCACAGTCACGAGGCCAAGTTCATGCTCGTCGGCACCATGAATCCCGAAGAGGGCGAACTGCGTCCGCAGCTGCTCGACCGGTTCGGCCTGACGGTCGACGTCTACGCGTCCCGCGACGTGGACACCCGCGTCGAGGTGATCCGGCGCCGCATGGACTTCGAGGCCGACCCCGACGGTTTCGCCGCGCGTTACGCCCCCGATGACGTCGATCTGTCCCGGCGGATCGCGTTGGCGCGCAGCATGGTCGGCGCGGTGGTGTTGCCGGACAGCGAATTGCGGCGCATCGCTGCGCTCTGTGCGGCGTTCGACGTCGACGGAATGCGCGCCGACCTCGTGGTGGCCAGGACGGCAGTCGCGCACGCCGCCTGGCGGGGCGCAGATCTCGTCGAGGAGGAGGACATCCGCGTCGCCGCCGAGCTCGCGCTTCCGCACCGGCGCAGGCGTGACCCGTTCGACGATCCCGGTCTCGACCCAGATCAGCTCGACGACGCGATGCAGCAGGCAGGCCAAACAGCCGAGGAACCCGAACCCGAACCGGAGCCCGACCCGCCGGGTGGCGGGGGAGGAGCGCCTGACGGTGCTGGCGCCGAGCCCGCCAATGACTCTGCACCACAGCGTAAATCGCCGTCCGGCGGCTCACGACCCAACGCCGCCCCGTCGGCCACCTTCCGCGCCAAGGCGCTGGTGGTGCCCGGAGTTGGAGAGGGCGCGCCGGGTCGTCGCTCCCGGGCGCGCAACCGGATGGGCACCCCGGTGTCGGCCACCGACGATCCGGAGTCCGGCCACGGGCTGCACGTCTTCGGCACGCTGCTGGCCGCGGCGGGCAGGCAGACCGAGCCGGGGCGTCTCCGGCTCGGTGCCGCCGACCTGCGCCGTTCGATTCGTGAAGGGCGCGAAGGCAATCTGGTGATCTTCGTCGTCGACGCGTCGGGATCGATGGCAGCGCGCGATCGCATGTCCGCCGTCGGTGGTGCCACGCTCTCGCTCCTGCGGGATGCCTATCAACGCCGGGACAAGGTCGCCGTCGTCACCTTCCGCGGGCAGCAGGCGCAGATGCTCCTACCGCCCACGTCGTCGGTGCACATCGCCAGCAGGCGGCTGGCGCACTTCGACACCGGAGGCAAGACGCCGCTGGCGCAAGGACTTTTGGCGGCCAGGGACGTGGTGGTGCGGGAGAAGGCACGTGACCGCGCTCGTCGCAGCCTGGTGGTGATACTGACCGACGGCAGGGCGACGGGTGGTCCCGATCCACTCGGACGGACCCGGACCGCCGCAGCCATGCTCGTCGCGGAGGGCGCGGCGGCGGTTGTGGTTGACTGCGAGACGTCCTACGTGCGACTGGGTTTGGCCGGGCAACTGGCCACCCAGCTGGGCGCGCCCGCGGTGCGGCTCGCGCAGCTTCGAGCCGACGGACTGACGCGGCTGGTCAAGTCACAGGACGATCGCGCCGCCTGATCCAGCACAGGGAGATTCCGATGCCACAGGGCCAACCGCTCGCCGTCCCCGCCGACGGCCTGACCACCCGGGCGCGTCGCAACGCGCCGCTGCTCGCCGTCCACACCGGACCCGGCAAGGGCAAGTCGACCGCCGCCTTCGGCATGGCGTTGCGCGCCTGGAATCAGGGTTTCGACGTCGCGGTGTTCCAGTTCGTCAAGAGTGCGAAGTGGAAGGTGGGCGAGGAGGCGGCATTTCGCGAACTCGGCCGCGTGCACGACGAGCACGGTATCGGCGGGCCCGTGGAGTGGCACAAGATGGGCTCCGGTTGGTCGTGGTCGCGCAAGCACGGATCAGAGGTCGACCACGCCGGGGACGCGGCCGACGGCTGGGCCGAGATCTCGCGGCGGCTCGCCGAACAGCGCCACGACTTCTACGTGCTCGACGAGTTCACCTATCCCCTGAAGTGGGGCTGGGTCGACGTCAACGAGGTCGTCGCCACGCTGGCCGACCGACCGGGCAATCAGCACGTGGTGATCACCGGCCGCGATGCCCCGCAGCAGCTGCTCGACGCCGCCGATCTGGTGACCGAGATGACGAAGGTCAAGCACCCGATGGACGCGGGCCGCAAGGGCCAACGCGGGATCGAATGGTGACCCCTTCCTTCTGGCCTTCCCTCTGGCGCGAGCGTGCGTGTCTGTGCGCGACGCGCCGACCCTGCGCGTGCGAGCACGCACGCTCGCGGCGGGTTCGGTGAGCACTCCAGCGGTCGTGATCGCCGCGCCGGCCTCCGGCAGCGGCAAGACCACGGTGGCCACCGGCCTGATGGGTGCACTGCGGAACGCCGGCCGCACGGTCGCCCCGTTCAAGGTGGGCCCCGACTTCATCGACCCCGGCTACCACGCGCTGGCCGCAGGGCGGCCGGGCCGCAATCTGGATCCCGTCATGGTCGGCGACCACCTGATCGGGCCCCTCTACCGGCACGGCAGCTCCGATGCCGACGTGGCGGTCGTCGAGGGTGTGATGGGTCTGTTCGACGGCCGCATCGATGCGCACGCCTCCGGTCCCGCCCGCGGGTCGACGGCACACGTCGCGGGCCTGCTCGGTGCGCCAGTGGTGCTGGTCGTCGACGCCCGTGGCCAGAGCCACAGCATCGCCGCGCTGCTGCACGGGTTCTCGACGTTCGACCGCTCCGTGCGCATGGCAGGCGTCATCTTGAACCGGGTGGGTTCGCCACGGCACGAGGAGGTTCTCCGGCAGGCCTGCGAACACGCCGGCGTTCCGGTGCTCGGCGCGATCCCGCGAGCCGATGAGCTGTCCATTCCGTCCAGGCACCTCGGCCTGGTGACGGCAACTGAACACGGTCAGCGCGCCCGCGAGGCGGTCGAGGCGATGTCCGCCCTCGTCGCCCGTCATGTCGACCTCGCCGCCGTGGCGGCCGTCGCGGCCTCGCACGTGCAGGCCGAGCCGTGGACTCCCGCCGTCGCGGAGCCGGTCACCGGCCCCGTCACTGTCGCAATGGCTGCCGGGCGGGCGTTCACGTTCGGCTATCCCGAACACGCCGAGTTGCTCCTGGCCGCGGGCGCCGACGTGGTCGAGTTCGACCCGCTGACGGGGTCGTTGCCTCCCGGCGCCGACGCGCTGGTGATTCCCGGCGGGTTCCCCGAGGAGTTCACTACCGAGCTGTCTGCGAACGGCATTGTGCGACAACAGATCAAGGACATTGCGGGACGCGGTGCGCCGATTCATGCGGAGTGTGCAGGCCTGACGTATCTGGTCGACGACCTCGACGGACATCCGATGTGCGGAGTGCTCCCTGGCACCGCCCGCTTCACCGAGTGGTTGACGCTGGGGTACCGTGACGCCGTCGCGCTCGTCGACTCGCCGCTGCATCAAGCGGGGACACGGGTGGTAGGGCACGAATTCCATCGCACCGCAGTGACATTCGCCGGCGAATGCACACCGGCCTGGGCCTTTCGGAACGGTGCCGGGGCTTCGGTCACCGACGGCGTGATCACCGCCGGGGTGCACGCCGCGTACCTCCATGCACACGCGGCCGCCCACCCCCGCGCGGCAACCCGCTTCGTTGCCGCGGCGGAGTCGCGTATCCGAGCCCGTGGCCGCAACCTCTAAGCTCGCCGGGTGACCGAGAACGCCTACCTCGCCGGACTTCGCCTGGACGGCAAGAAGGTCGTCGTCGTCGGCGGAGGCAGTGTCGCCCAGCGTCGGATACCCCTGCTGCTCGCCAACGGGGCCGACGTCCACGTCGTCACCCGCGAGGCGACGCCTGCCGTCGAGGCCTTCGCCGAGTTGAGGAACGGAATCACCCTCGAGTTGCGTGACTTCCGCGACGGCGACCTCGGCGGCGCCTGGTACGCGATCGCCGCGACCAGTGACCCGGCGGTCAACGAAGCCGTGGTCGCCGAGGCCGAGCGCTCGAGGATTTTCTGCGTGCGAGCCGACGTCGCCAGGGACGGCACCGCCGTGACGCCTGCGACCTTCGAGTACGACGGACTCAGCGTCGGGGTGCTGGCCGGCGGTGAGCACCGTCGTTCGGCGGCGATCCGCTCGGCGATCCACGAGGCGCTCCAGAGCGGCGTCATCACCGACGAAGTGACAGAAGGTCTGCGCGGTGCGGTCGCCCTGGTCGGTGGGGGACCCGGCGACCCCGAGTTGATCACGGTGCGGGGCCGACGGCTGTTGGCGCAGGCGGACGTGGTGGTCGCCGACCGGCTGGCCCCGCCCGAGTTGCTGGCAGAACTCGCCCCCCACGTCGAGGTGATCGACGCCTCGAAGATTCCGTACGGGCGCGCGATGGCTCAGGACGCGATCAACGACGTGCTGATCGACCGCGCCAGGGCGGGCAAGTTCGTCGTGCGACTCAAGGGTGGTGACCCATTCGTGTTCGCCCGCGGTCAGGAAGAGGTCATCGCGTGCACGGATGCGGGCATCCCGGTGACCGTGGTGCCCGGTGTGACGAGTGCCATATCCGTCCCCGCGTTGGCCGGCGTTCCGGTCACCCACCGCGGCGTCACCCACGAGTTCGTGGTGGTCAGCGGCCATGTTGCGCCGGGGCACCCCGAATCGTTAGTGAATTGGAATGCGCTGGCGGCGCTGTCGGGCACGATCGTCCTGCTGATGGCCGTCGAACGAATCGAGCTGTTCGCCAAGGTGCTGTTGGAAGGCGGCAGGCCTGCGGAAACGCCGGTTCTGGTGGTCCAGCACGGGACCACCGCGGCGCAGCGGACGCTGCGGACCACCCTTGCCGACGCGCCGGAACGCATCCGGGCTGAGGGCATCCGGCCTCCCGCGATCATCGTGATCGGGGCCGTGGCCGCCTTCGCCAATTAAGGATTCTTAAGATTACTGTAAGGTAATCGGCTATGACGGCTCTCAATGACGCAGCGCGCGCCGCCATCGAACGCGATGTGGAAGGCGCCGACGGGCGAGCGCTACCGACCCCCGTTACGCAGGCCCAGATCGTGAAGAGCAGCTGGTATCCGACGTGGCTGCCGTCGCGGCGATTCCTCGCCGCGGTCATCGCGATCGGTGGCATGCAGCTGCTGGCCACCATGGACAGCACCGTGGCGATCGTCGCGCTCCCGAAGATTCAGGACGAGCTCAATCTCTCCGACGCTGGCCGCAGCTGGGTCATCACGGCGTATGTGCTGACCTTCGGCGGCCTGATGCTCCTCGGCGGCCGCCTCGGCGACACGATCGGACGCAAGCGCACCTTCATCGTGGGCGTCGCCCTCTTCACCATCGCCTCGATCCTGTGCGGTGTGGCATGGGATGAGACCACCCTCGTCACTGCCCGACTGGCCCAGGGCGTCGGCGCGGCGATCGCCTCGCCGACCGGGCTCGCCCTCATCGCCACCACGTTCCCCAAGGGGCCTGCGCGCAATACGGCCACCGCGGTCTTCGCCGCGATGACCGGCGTCGGCTCGGTGTTGGGGCTCGTCGTCGGTGGCGCCCTGACCGAGGTGTCCTGGCGGTGGGCGTTCCTGGTGAACGTCCCGATCGGCCTGCTGATGATCTACCTAGCTGTCCGGACCTTGCGCGAGACGCACCGCGAACGGATGAAGCTCGACGCCGCAGGCGCCATTCTGGCGACGCTCGCGTGCACGGCCGCCGTCTTCGGGTTCTCGATGGGTCCGGAGAAGGGCTGGTCGTCCATGCTGACGCTCGGCTCCGGCCTCGCGGCGATGGTGTTCTTCACCGCGTTCGTCTACGTCGAGCGCACCGCGGTCAACCCCGTCGTGCCGTTCAGCCTCTTCCGCGACCGCAACCGGGTCGCCACGTTCGCAGCGGTGTTCCTCGCCGGCGGCGTCATGTTCACGCTGACGGTGCTCATCGGCCTGTACGTGCAGGACATCATGGGCTACAGCGCCCTTCGCGCGGGTATCGGCTTCATTCCGTTCGTCATCGCGCTCGGCGTTGGCCTCGGTTTGTCGTCCTACCTGGTGTCGATCTTTCCGCCGCGCGTGCTGGTGATCGTCGGCGGTGTGTTCGTCCTCGCAGCGATGATCTACGGCTCAACGCTCAACGGCGACATCCCGTACTTCCCGAACCTGGTCATACCGATCACCGTCGGTGGCTTCGGCATCGGCATGATCGTCGTACCGCTCACGGTGTCGGCGATCGCGGGCGTCGCCTTCGACGAGATCGGCCCGGTCTCGGCGATCGCGCTGATGCTGCAGAGTCTCGGCGGCCCCGTGGTGCTGGCGATCATCCAAGCCGTCATCACGTCGCGGACCCTGTTCCTCGGCGGCACCACCGGCCCGGTGAAGAACATGGACGTCGCGCAACTGCACGCGCTCGACCAGGGCTACACCTATGGTCTCCTGTGGGTCGCGGCCGTGGCGGTCATCGTCGGAGTGGTCGCACTGTTCATCGGGTACACGGCCCAGCAGGTCGCGCAGGCACAGGAAGTCAAGGAAGCGATCGACTCCGGCGAGATCTAGCTCGATCGCCGACGCCCGGTTTCCGCACGGATGGTGCGGCCCGCGGCCTCCAGCGCGTCGACGATCGCGCGCACCTCGTCGGTCGGCTCCGGTCGACTGACGGCGAGCGTCAGGCGACCCAGCCAGTTCGGGTCGTCGACATGAACGGTCGTCACGCCGTGGGGCACCGATGGAGCGGCCAGTTCGGGCACCAAGCAGATGCCCAACCCGGCCGCGACCAGTCCCAGGCGCGCAGGCCAGCTCCTCGCGCGATGGGCCACCACCGGATCGGGCAACGTCGGCCATGCCGTGAACTGAGGATCGCCCGCCGATCCCTCGCCGATCACCCACTTCTCTCCGACCAACTCGTGGACGGACACCGCGGTGCCGTTCTCGCTGCTCGCGTGCGCGGCCAGTCGATGCCCCACCGGAACGGCCACGCATAGATCGCCTGCGAACACCCGGTGCGTCGCCAGCCCGTCCAGGTCGTACTCGGGCAGTCCGGCGCCGACTCCGATGACCGCAATCACGAGTCGTCCGTTGCGCAGGTCGCGGAGCAGCGCAGGGGTGGACCCTTCGCTCAACCGCACCGATAACCCGGGGTGCTCGACGGCGAGCCGAGCGAGCGTCCTGGGTGCGAGAACCGCTGCGGCAGTGGGGAAGACCCCGACCCGAACCCGTCCTGCCAGACGGTCGCCCAGACCCTCGAGATCGCGTCGCAACGAATCCACGTCGCCAAGGATGCGCCCGGCGTGCCCGACCACCGCACTGCCCGCTGCGCTGAGACTGACACCGCGGGCCTCGCGGACGAAGAGTGGTATGCCCGCCGCCGCCTCCATCGCGGCGACCTGACGCGAGATGGCCGGCTGCGAGTAACCAAGGGATCGTGCGGCGGCAGTGAACGAGCCGAGCAGTGCGATCTCTCGGCACACCCGCAACCCCGCCAGCGTCATCTCGTCCACCCGACTCACATCAGCCATGTGATCAGCGTATGGGTTCGATCCGAAGCTCTCATCCGAGGAATGGATTGTCACCGTGTTGACAGTCGTTGTCCCAAGCGAAGCTCGAAGACGACGGAGAAGGAAGAGGACATGCCGAAAACCTGGTTCATCGCCGGAGCGTCCCGTGGCATGGGCCGCGAACTGGTCGAACAACTCCTGGCTCACGGCGATCGCGTCGCGGCGACGGCTCGCGACATACGGCTGCTCGACGACCTAGCCGGGCGCTACGGCGACCGGCTGTGGGTCAACGCGCTCGACGTGACCGACACGTCGGGCGTTCGTGCGGTCGTCGACGACGCCTTTGGCGCCCACGACCGGATCGACGTCGTGGTCTCCAACGCGGGTTACGGGGTGTTCGGCGCCGCCGAGGATCTGAGCGACGAACAGATCGACCGCATGATCGCGACGAACCTGACCGGATCCGTGCAATTGGCCAGGGCGGCACTGCCGCATCTGCGGGCTCAGGGCGGTGGCCTGTTGATGCAGATGTCGAGCATGGGCGCGCACCTCGCCTTTCCCGCCTTCTCGCTCTACCACGTGACCAAGTGGGGCATCGAGGGCTTCTATGAGGCGCTGGCGCAGGAGGTCGCCCCGTTCGGCATCCGCACCACCCTGGTCGAGCCCGGCGTCGTCCGCACGGGGTTCTTCGACGCCGCGACGCGCGTGCCGCTCAGCGAGCCCTACCTCGGCGGCCCCGCCGACCGGCCGCCCATGTCCACCGACGAGATGGTCGACAGCCAGCAGAACACCGTGGCGGCGATCATCCGGGCCGGTGACTCCGCCGAACCACCCCGGCGCCTGATCCTCGGATCCGACGCCTGGCAACTGGTCACCGAGGCGCTCAGAGGACGACTCGACGAGCTAGTGCCGCAGCGCAACAACGCCGCGACCGCCGACATCGGGTAGCCCCGGCCTGGTCAGTCTCCCGTTTCGCCCCTGCCGCGCCTGGGTAGGGTGACGGCAATGTCTTCCGCGGGTGGGTCTTCAGGGTCGACTGACCACGCGGCCGCTCCGCTGTCGTCGTCGGTTCTGGGCATCGCGATCATCGCCATCACCGGCATGCAGCTCATGTCGACGCTCGACGGCACGATCGTCATCGTGGCGCTGCCGCAGATGCAGGCCGATCTCGACCTTTCCGACGCGGGCAAGAGCTGGGTCATCACCGCCTACGTGCTGGCCTTCGGCGGCCTGCTGCTCCTCGGCGGCCGCGTCGGAGACGCCATCGGGCACAAGCGGGCATTCCTGTCCGGTGTCGGCGTCTTCACCATCGCGTCGTTGGTGTGCGGGCTGGCAGGCGACGAATACACCCTGATCGTCGCCCGGGCCCTGCAGGGCGTCGGAGCAGCGGTGTCCGCCCCGACCGGCTTCGCGCTCATCGCCACCACCTACGCCGTCGGAAGCGCTCGCAACCAGGCCATGGCGGTGTCGGCGGCCATGCAGGCAACCGGTTCTGTGCTCGGCCTCGTCCTCGGCGGTCTGCTGACCGTGATCTCGTGGCGCCTGGCATTCCTCATCAACGTCCCAGTGGGGATCGTGATCATCGTGATCGCTGCTCTGCGCATCGGGGAGACGCACCACGAGCGGCTCAAACTGGACATCGCCGGGGCGATCCTCGCCACCCTCGGTTGCGCGTCCGCCGTCTTCGTCTTCACCCAGGGCCCCCCGCGCGGATGGGTCGATCCCTGGGTGATCGGAGCCGCCGTCGCAGCGGCCCTCTTCTTCATCGGATTCCTGGTGGTCGAGCGGACCGCCGAGAACCCCCTGGTGCCATTCTCCGTCTTCAACGACCGCAACCGCGTCATGACGTTCATCTCCTGGTTCCTCGGCGGTGGCGTGCTGCTGACGGTGACCGTCATGGTCGGCCTTCTGGCGCAGGACGTGCTCGGCTACTCCGCGCTGCGCGCAGGCATCTGCTTCCTGCCGTTCGCGGTGGCCGTCGGCGTCGGCAACGTGTTGGCCACCAAGCTGGCACCGATGTTCGCGCCCCGGTGGCTGATCATCGGCGGCGGGCTGTTCGTCCTGGCGGCCATGCTTTACGGCTCCACGCTGGACCGCACCATCCCGTACTTCCCCGACCTGTTCGTCCCGATCGTGCTCGGCGGGTTCGGGATCGGCCTGATCTCGGTGATCCTGCCGCTGTGTGCAGTGGCAGGCGTCGGGCCCCGCGAGATCGGCCCGGTGTCGGCCATCACGCTGATGGTGCAGAACCTCGGCGGGCCCCTGGTCCTGGTGGCGATCATGGCGGTGCAGACGTCGCGCACGCTCTACCTCGGCGGGACGACCGGTCCCGTCAAGAACATGACGCCAGCCCAGCTCGACGCGCTCAGCGAGGGCTACACCTACTCATTGCTGTGGGTGGCTGGCATCTCGGTCGTGGTCGGTGTCGCCGCATTCTGGATCGGGTTCTCGGCCCGTGACATCGCGCGCGCCCAGCACACCAAGGAAGCCGTCGAGGCCGGCGAGCTGTGAGGAGTTCGTGTCATGACGGCGCGCTAGCGTGACGCCGTGGACGACTCTCTCACCCGTCAGCAGATTTCCGACGCGGTCGACCCCCTGGGTTGGCGGCTGATCCTGGGGGCGGTGGTGACGCACGTGCGGGTGCCGTCGTTGTCGGCGGCTGCCGAGGCGGCAGTGGCCGCAGTCTCAGCCGTCGGGGCAGACGGCGACGGGCACCTCAGCCTCGATCTGCACGCCGACCGGGTCGTGCTGGGTCTGCAGACCGCCGCCACGGGGTTCGTCACCGAGCACGATGTGCGACTGGCGCAGACGGTGACGGTCGCCCTCGCCGCACGCGAGCTGCGCACCGAACCCGGTGACGACACCGCGGTCCCACAGGCGATCGAGATCGCCATCGACGCACTCGACATCCCCTTGATCCGGCCGTTCTGGAAGGCCGTCACCGGCTACGTCGAGGTACCCGGCCCCTTCGACCAACTTCCCGGGTCGCTTCGCTCCTGCCCTCCGGACCTGCCCGACGGCGCGCTACTGGATCCGCTCCGGCGTGGACCCGCGATCTGGTTTCAACAGATGGACGGGCCGCGGCCACAGCGCAATCGCATCCACCTCGACGTCGACGTTGCGCCCGAACTGGCGCATTCGCGGATCGACGCGACGCTCGCCGCCGGAGGGACGCTGCTGTCCGCGGAGGCCGCGCCCGCCTTCTGGGTGCTGGCCGACCCGGAGGGCAACGAGGTGTGCGTCTGCACGTGGCAGGGACGCGACTAAGTAGGGTTGGCGGCTGTGATCACCCGCATGTCCGAGCTCTTCTTGCGCACTCTGCGCGACGACCCCGCCGACGCCGAAGTGCCCAGCCACAAGCTGCTTATCCGGGCAGGCTACGTCCGACCCATCGGGCCCGGTCTGTACAGCTGGCTGCCCCTGGGTCTGCGCGTCTTCCGCAAGATCGAGCAGATCGTCCGCGACGAGATGAATGCCATTGGCGGACAAGAGATCCTGTTGCCCGCCCTGCTGCCGCGTGCACCGTACGAGACGACGAACCGGTGGACGGAGTACGGCGACACACTGTTCCGCCTCAAGGACCGCCGCGGCAACGACTATCTCCTCGGCCCCACTCACGAGGAGATCTTCACGCTCACCGTGAAGGGGGAGTACAGCTCTTACAAGGACTTCCCGTTGCGGCTCTACCAGATTCAGACCAAGTACCGCGACGAAGCCAGGCCGCGGGCAGGGATCCTGCGTGGCCGCGAGTTCGTGATGAAGGACTCGTACTCGTTCGACGTGGACGATGACGGGCTCAAGAAGGCGTACCACGCCCACCGCGAGGCGTACCAGAGGATCTTCGCGAGGCTTGGCGTCAAGTACGTCATCGTGTCGGCCGTTTCCGGCGCCATGGGCGGCAGCGCATCCGAGGAGTTCCTGGCCGAGAGCGAGGTCGGCGAAGACACCTTCGTGCGGTGCCCGCAGTCCGGCTACGCGGCCAACGTCGAAGCCGTCATCACCGCGCAGCCCGACGCCATCCCGTTCGACGGCCTGCCCGAGGCCGTCGTTCACGACACCGGCGACACCCCGACGATCGCCACCCTGGTCGACTGGGCCAATGGCGCAGACCTCGCCGAGTTTGCCGGCCGCTCCGTCACTGCTGCGGACACACTGAAGAACATCCTGCTCAAGGTGCGCGAACCGGGCGGGGAGTGGGAGCTGCTGGCGATCGGCGTGCCGGGGGACCGCGAGGTCGACGACAAGCGGTTGGGCGCGGCCATCGAGCCCGCCGAGTACGCGCTGCTCGACGACGCCGACTTCGCAGGCAATCCCTTCCTGGCCAAGGGCTATATCGGTCCGAAGGGCTTGCTGGCCAACGGCGTTCGCTACCTCGTCGATCCGAGAGTGGTGGACGGCACGGCCTGGATCACCGGGGCCGACGAGTTGGGCAAGCACGTGGTGGGCCTTGTCGCCGGCCGCGATTTCATCCCCGACGGCACGATCGAGGCTGCCGAGGTGCGCGACGGCGATCCCTCACCGGACGGGGCGGGCCCGTTGGTGACGTCGCGGGGCATCGAGATCGGCCACATCTTCCAGCTGGGCCGCAAGTACGCGGAAGCCTTCAAGGCCGACGTCCTCTCTGAGGACGGCAAACCGGTGCGGCTCACCATGGGCTCCTACGGCATCGGGGTGTCCAGGATGGTGGCGGTCCTCGCGGAACAGAACCACGACGCCATCGGCCTGCGTTGGCCGTCTTCGGTGGCGCCGTTCGACGTGCACGTGGTCATCGCCAACAAGGACGACGGAGCGCGGGCCGGGGCGACCGAACTGGCAGGGCAACTGGACTTGCTCGGGGTGGCGCCGCTGCTCGACGACCGCAAGGCGTCGCCGGGCGTGAAGTTCAAGGACGCCGAGCTTCTCGGCGTGCCATGGATCGTCGTGGTCGGCCGCGGCTGGGCAGACGGTGTCGTCGAGCTGCGCAACCGGTTCACCGGCGAGGTGCAGGAGATACCGGTCGACGGGGCAGCGGCCGCGATCGCGGCCAAGCTCGCCGGCTAGCTATTCGGTGCCGCCCGGGAACGCGACCGTGAGCGGGACGACGCCGAGCACCAGGCGCCACTTGGCCGCGGTCACCGCGGCCCGCTTCAAGGCGGTGACCGCCAGCTCGCGGTCCCCGGCGCTGTTGGCCCGTTCCAGGACCGCGCGCCAGGCCACCGCGGAGTCCTCCTCCATCCGGACGGCCAACTTCGCCGCGTCGGTGGGGCTGTCGACGTCGATCGGCATCTGGTAGCCCATCGCCGGAATGGGCGCCGTCACGTTGCGGCCGGTGAGCTTCGCGACGGCCTCCTCGCGTAGCTCGCGGTGCCCGGCCAGCGACTCGGACACCAGGGCGTTGGCGTCGGGTGACGAACGGGCGGACACCAGGCCGTAGCCGTAGATGACGCCATGCTCGTTCGCGACGGCGTCGAACAGGGCGGCGTCCGCGGCGTCCGATGGCCGTGATGCACTCGGCGACGGCGTCGCCCCTGGCGAGGTCACGACGCCTGCCCAGAGCCGGTCAACGCGACCGTGGCAGCCGCGGTGCACGCCGCGGCGATGGAGCCGAGGAGCCCCGCCCGGTAGCCCGACTGCTGGGTGGCCAGCAGGGACGCCCCTTCGGCGGACTGCTGAAGCGCCGCGACCACGTCCGCGGCGGTGGGAGGTTTGGGGGGCGGCCCTGACGTGGTAATCGGGGCCGACGGTGAAAACGTGGCCGACGTGGCCGACGTGGCCGACGAGGCCGACGAGGCCGACGTGGTCGGTGGGGCCTCGCCCGAGATCCTGGTTATCTCGTCGCTGAGCGCCTTGGCGTGCGCGGCGCGCTGCCCCGCGACGGCGTTGAGAGCCGCGGCGAGCTTCCGGGGAGCCGCAGTGGCGGCGTTGCCGGCCAACTCGCCGTCGGACTGAGCTCGCTTGAGCTGACCGAGCAGCGCATCGATGTCCTTGGCGGGCGGACTCGAGCCGCACGCGGTGGCGACGGTGCCGCCGAGCAGCGCCAATGCTGCCCCGCCGACGAGCATTCGCCGCCTGCTGACGGTGGGGAGGACGCTCGGCACAGCAACATCCTGCCATCCCGTCCCCGCGGCCCACGCTGCCGCCGATGCGCATCACCGTGCCGGACGTTTGCCAATTGCGTCTCCGCAGCGGGCGTATCGTTGATACTCGGTTCCACGCTGGGTCCATGAGAGAGTCTCGTGTGACCGTGTCCGTACAACTCAAGACGAGGAGCTCACCGTGGCATCGGAGATTCCGCTGCGGTCTGCGCGGTTGCCGTCGCAGCAACAGGTGGCCGAGCTGCTCGAAGGCGAGTTCGCTCGCGCCGGTTACGAAGTCGAGGACGTCGTCATCGACGCCACCGCGCGCCCTCCCAAGGTGATCGTGATCGCCGACGGTGACCGAGGTCTGAATCTGGACGCGTTGGCGACCTTGTCCCGGTTGGCCTCCGAGCTGCTGGATCAGCTCGACGACTCGGCGGATGAAGCGCCCTACCTCCTGGAAGTCACGTCGCGGGGGGTGGACCGTCCGCTGGTGTCGGAACGCCACTACCGCCGTGCCCAAGGGCGCAAGGTCGAGGTGACGCTCATCGACGGGTCGCAGGTGACGGGCCGCCTCGGTGAGGTCGCGGACGGTGTGGTGCGACTGGTGGTCGCCGACCGTCGCTCAGGTCTGAACATTCGCGAACTTTCAATCGACGACGTCGCCAATGCCGTTGTCCAGGTTGAGTTCTCACCACCGAACCCGCTCGAGCTCGAGTTGGCCGGGGTGTCTGGCAAGGAGGTTGAAGAGTGAACATCGACATGGGTGCGCTGCATGCCATCGAAGTGGACCGGGGGATCTCGGTCGAAGAACTGCTCGAGACCATCAAGTCCGCGCTGTTGACTGCGTACCGGCACACCCAGGGCCACGAGGCCGAGGCCCGCATCGACATCGACCGCAAGAGCGGCGTGGTGAAGGTCCTCGCGAGGGAGACCGACGAAGCCGGCAACCTGATCAGCGAATGGGATGACACCCCAGAGGGTTTCGGCCGTGTCGCGGCGACCACTGCCCGCCAGGTCATGTTGCAGCGATTCCGTGACGCCGAGAACGAACGGATGTACGGAGAGTTCTCGGCCAGGGAAGGTGACATCGTCGGCGGCGTCGTCCAACGCGACGCGCGGGAGAACACGCGCGGAAACGTCATCGTGCGTCTCGGCACCGAGGCGAAGGGATCCGAGGGCGTCATCCGGCCCGCCGAGCAGGTCCCGGGGGAGTCTTACGAGCATGGCGATCGGTTGCGCTGCTATGTCATCGGCGTGACCCGTGGCGCGCGCGAACCCAAGATCGAGCTGTCCCGTACCCATCCGAACCTCGTACGCAAGCTGTTCTCGTTGGAGGTGCCGGAGATCGCCGACAACTCCGTGGAGATCGTCGCAGTCGCGCGTGAGGCCGGCCACCGCTCCAAGATCGCAGTGACGTCCCGGGTCTCGGGACTCAACGCCAAGGGCGCCTGCATCGGTCCGATGGGACAGCGCGTGCGCAACGTGATGAGCGAACTGTCCGGCGAGAAGATCGACATCATCGACTACGACGAGAGCCCCGCGAGGTTCGTGGCCAACGCACTCTCACCGGCGAAGGTGGTGTCGGTGTCCGTCATCGACGAGGCGGCGAGGGCTGCACGTGTCGTCGTACCCGACTTCCAGTTGTCGCTCGCAATCGGCAAGGAAGGGCAGAACGCCCGACTGGCGGCTCGCCTCACCGGCTGGCGGATCGACATTCGCAGTGACGCGGCGCCATCACCCGACGAGGAGGCCTCGCACGGCGCCTCCCGCGAGGGGTAGCGGGCACGCGTTTCTTTCTGCGGCAATCGTGACGGTAGACTGAACCGTGATCCAGCGCGAGAGTTCGGTTCCCCGAGCGCGGCTGCACCAAAGTCCCCAAGGACCAGTGCGTACGTGTGTCGGATGCCGGAAACGTGGGCTGGCCGTCGAACTGCTTCGAGTGGCCGCTGTTCACGACGGAGATGGCAATCACGCCGTCTCGGTCGACGCAGCGGGTAATCTGCCCGGGCGGGGTGCGTGGCTGCATCCCGACCAACAGTGTCTGCACGTGGCAATCCGGCGGCGGGCGTTCGTTCGAGCGTTGCGCATCACCAGTTCGCCGGACACCTCCGCGGTGGTCGAGTGGTTCGACTCGATCGCCCGGCAACAGAACAGGTAGCGAAGAACATGAGCACACCGTGAAGTTCCGATGACCATGCGTCATAGCTAAACCCGAGGCGCGGCCCACTGCTGTCGCCTCCTAGACAGGAGATGTAGTGGCAGG
>NZ_JAVROT010000532.1:0-11956 GCF_032162605.1 Mycobacterium sp.
ATTACTGCGTTCATCGTGAACTCGTCGGCCAACAGCATCCCCATGGTGGTACCCCGATCACCTGCCTCGAGGCACACCCGGCGACACAAATCGACAGTTAATCGCAGGTGTGCGCCCCGGCAAGCGCGGAGTCCCCAGGACGTGGGAATCACGGGCCGCTCCGCGCGCGTTGGTTTCAACATGACCGAACGTCCAGTTCTCGAGCCCACCGCCGCGCACCCGATCACCGTCACGCCGACCGGTCGCCACGTCGTCGTCCGCGTTCACGGCGAGGTCGTCGCCGAGACCGACGATGCCCTGACCCTTCAGGAGTCGACGTACCCCGCGGTGCAGTACGTGCCTCTCTCCGCCGTCACCCCGTCGGTGCTGAAGCGCAGCGACACCACCACCTACTGCCCCTACAAGGGCGAGGCGAACTACTACCACGTCAGCGCCGCGGACGGCACCGTCGACGACGCGATCTGGACCTACGAGCAGCCGTACTCTGCGGTCGCCGCGATCGCTGGCCATGTGGCGTTCTATGCCGACAAGGCCGACGTCGCCGTCGGTTAGACGGCCGTTTGGCCTAGCCTTTGGCGGTGCCCAGTTCCGCCGGCGTGGTCTGCAGTGTGGTCTTTGCGGGTCCTGCCAGTCCGGAAATGACGCTGTCGCCCCAGCGCCGTGGCCCCGGCGATCCCTGCTACCAACTGGTCGACGGTGCCATCTGGAAGACCAGCCTGATGCCGAGTGGTGCGGTGACGGTGCGAATCACCAAGTCGGCGTCGAACACCGTCGACTGCCAGGCGTGGGGTGACGGCGCGAAGGAATTCGTCGAGCGGCTTCCGGCCCTGCTGGGTGTGCTCGATGACCCGACCGGCTTCGCCCCGGAGGAGCCGACGGTTGCGGCCGCACACCGTCGCGTTCCGCATCTGCGGCTCGGGCGTACGGACCGCGTCATTGAGGCGCTGGTGCCGGCCGTGCTCGAGCAGCGGGTCACCGGCAAGGATGCATTCCGCGCCTGGCGGCTACTGGTCACCAAGTTCGGCGCCCCGGCTCCCGGTCCCGCGCCTGCGCGCATGCGGGTGCCGCCCCCGGCCGACGTGTGGTGCCGCATCCCCTCTTGGGAGTTCCACCTAGCGAACGTCGACCCCGGCAGAGCGCGCACCGTCGTCGGCTGTGCGCAGCGGGCCAAGAGCCTCGAGCGGCTTTCCGCTCGCACACCCGAAGACGCACGTTCGGCCATGACGTCGTTGCCGGGCGTCGGAGTGTGGACGGCGGCTGAGGTGGCTCAGCGCGCGTGGGGTGACGCCGATGCGCTGTCCGTCGGCGATTACCACCTCTCCAACGTCGTCGGCAGCACGCTTCTCGGCCATCGGATCGACGACGAGGAGATGCTTGAGCTGCTGGAGCCCCTGCGGCCCCACCGGTACCGCGCCACCAGGCTGCTCGAGGTCAGCGGTATGGCGCGCAACCCCCGGTTCGGGCCGCGCCTGGCGGTTCCCGATCTGCGAGCTCTGTAACGGTGTAAGGCGTAGGTGACCCGGGTAGGAGTCCTATTGAGCCAATCGAAGGAGGCAAGTTCATGGCAGGATTCACAATTCCCGGAATTTCGCACAAGGACAGCCGCGCGGTCGCCGCACTGCTGCAGAAGCAGCTCAGCACCTACAACGACCTGCACCTGACCCTGAAGCACGTGCACTGGAACGTCGTCGGCCCGAACTTCATCGGTGTTCACGAGATGATCGACCCGCAGGTCGAGTTGGTCCGCGGGTACGCCGACGAGGCCGCCGAGCGCATCGCGGCATTCGGGGTTTCACCGCAGGGCACTCCCGGCGCGATCCTCAAGGACCGCACCTGGGACGACTACTCGGTCGGCCGCGACACCGTGCTCGCGCACCTGGCGGCGCTGGATCTGGTCTACACCGGGGTCAACGAAGACACCCGCAAGGCGATCCACACCCTTGAGGACCTCGACCCCGTCTCGCAGGACATGCTCATCGGTCACGCTGCGGAGCTGGAGAAGTTCCAGTGGTTCGTCCGTGCCCACCTGGAGAGCGCGGGTGGAGACCTGTCCAACGAGGGCGCCTCTACCGAGAAGCAGGCCGCACGCACGACGAACAAGAAGGCTCCCGCCAAGTAGCCAACCGAAATCGGGCCCGCATCCCCTGGGACGCGGGCCCGATTGCGTTTCGGTCAGTTCACCTCCTCCAGTGCGTCGTCTCGGACCGGACGGTCGGCGAGTTCCTCGGTGCGGCCGAACAGGATCGGGTAGGCAGCGCCCGCGATCGCCGCACCGACCAGTGGGGCCAGCCAGAACAGCCACAGTTGTGCTGGTGCGCCGTCGCCATTGAAGAACGCCACCGCCGTCGACCGTGCGGGGTTGACGGACGTGTTCGAGATGGGGATCGAGATGAGGTGGATCAGCGTGAGCGTCAGCCCGATCGCCAAGCCTGCGAAGCCCTTCGGTGCCCGATCGTCGGTCGACCCGAGAATGACGAGAAGGAACACTGCGGTCA
This sequence comes from Mycobacterium sp., assembly GCF_032162605.1. GTDB lineage: Bacteria > Actinomycetota > Actinomycetes > Mycobacteriales > Mycobacteriaceae > Mycobacterium. Next base: position 2,496 of record NZ_JAVROT010000532.1, read on the forward strand.
GGACGATCTCCGCGATCAACACGGCCACCAACGAATAGCCGCCGGGGGAGTGGTCGCCGAATCCGTTGGCGGCCATGTTGCCTTCGGCCGACCAGCCGTCCTTGCCCTTCGCGATCACGTAGATCACCAGGCCAGCGACGACGCCACCGATCACCTGGGTGACCCAGTAGGCGGGTAGCGCTTTCCACTCGACACGTCGGGCGATCGCCGCGCCCAAGGTCACCGCGGGATTGAAGTGCCCGCCGGAGATGGTGCCGAACGCGTAGACGCCTGTCAGCACGGTCAGGCCGAATGCCAGTGCCACGCCGAGGAATCCAATCCCGAGCGCGGTGCCGTCGGAGGAGAACTTCGCGGCGAAGACCGCGCTGCCGCACCCGCCGAGTACCAGCCAGAAGGTTCCGATGAATTCGGCTGCGAGTCGATGCAGCATCGTAGGTGCGGTCATTGGACTAGCCTCCCTCGGCACACGTCCTTGAGCGCCAGTGATCTGAGGGTCGCACGCGTTCAAACGGTTTCGGGAGCATCGTTGCCGAATCTTGTCCAGATGGAGACTTACCGCCTACCGGTAGGCGGTAAGCCGGGCGATGATGGCGGGCTTGCCGTCGCTGCCGATGGCTTGCGCCTCGGCCACGCCACTGCGGCGTCCGACCCGCAATGCGGTTCCCACATAACGGGATTCGTCACCAGCGAAGAACTGGCGCAGGAAGTTCACCCGGAGCGAGGCCGTGCTCAACGGGTCATCGACCCTGCCGTGGTTGACCGCCGCTGCTGCCACGACTTCCAGTCCGGAAGAGGCGATCCGCCGTGCCCCGCTGCCGATGACGACGTCGCCGATGCGGAGGTGACACTCGCCGACCGCGGTGGCTTCCTTGGTGCCCAGCGGCCGGGAGGTGGCTCGCACCGGCGCGTCACCACTTTGCGGCCACCACCGCCACCGCGTCGGGCGTCAGGTCGAGGGTCAGCTCACTGGACACCGTCCACTCGTGGTCCCCGCGGGGGTGGTGGTTGATGAGTCCGCCGACGTGGTCGACCAGGACGGTCAGCGGGGTGAGGCTGGGAAGACCGGTGATGGGGCTGACGAGGCCGGCCAGCTGCATGGCGGCCACGCAGCCGTCGGCACCCTCCTCGAGGGTCTCGCCCATGACCCTATACCCCCAGGGGGTATATGATGGCGTCGTGATCGCACACGCGGGCGTGCGACCACAGGACAAGTCCGCGAAGGTCGCGGAGCTACGAGACGAAGGTCTCGTGGTCGCCATGGTCGGCGACGGAGTCAACGACGCGCCCGCCTTGGCGCTCGCGGACGTCGGCATCGCCATCGGTGCGGCACCGACGTGGCCATCGCCTCGGCCGGTGTGATCCTGGCCAGCTCGGACCCGCGCTCGGTGTTGTCGGTCATTCGGTTGTCTCGCGCCGCCTATCGGAAGATGAAGCAAAACCTGTGGTGGGCAGCGGGATACAACCTGATCGCCGTACCGCTGGCAGCGGGGGTACTGGCGCCGATCGGGTTCGTGATGCCGATGTCGGTGGGAGCGATCTTGATGTCGTTGTCAACCGTCGTGGTGGCACTCAACGCGCAACTGCTGCGGCGTCTGGACCTCAGCCCCGCCGCCAGCGTCGAGGCGGTCGCCGATCGTCGTGTCTAAGAATCCGATCAGGCTTTGTAGCAAATTTGTTGTGCGCTATCGTCGCACCAAGAGCCGGTGATATGCCTCCATGGCAAAGGTTGTTGAGGGATCATGGCGGAAGTGTTAATTCGGCGCCCAGGGATTCCGTCCGTGCCACGACGTCCATTCATCAAGCACGGCAACGGATCTCGGGTCGAAGATCGGCGTGTCGGCGCGATCCTCGGCCACGGCTCGGGGCCCCTTGGTTAGGTTAGACTAAGTTGGCATGTCAGGCGGGGTTTGTCATATCGTTTCACCATTCGTGGCGAGTGGGCAGTCCCGTCGTTCAGTGCGGAACGCAGACGCACCCCCGCCCGGCCGGCAGCAGCCGTCGATGACGGCTGCAACAGTCGGCTTTCCATAGCAGTTGAAGGCGTGTCGGAAAGGGCAGGTGGGAATGGCGCCCAGCGACCAGGGACTGCGGCAGGGGCTCTACAACCCGGCCTATGAGCACGACTCCTGCGGTGTCGCGATGGTCGCGGACATGCACGGCCGCAAGAGCCGCGACATCGTCGACAAGGCCATCACCGCGCTGCTGAACATGGAGCACCGCGGCGCGCAGGGTGCCGAGCCGAACACCGGCGACGGCGCCGGGATCCTGCTGCAGGTTCCCGACGAGTTCCTGCGGGCGGTCTGCGCCGAACAGGGGGAGTTCGACCTCCCCGAACCGGGCAGCTACGCCACGGGCATCGCGTTCCTCCCGCAGTCATCGCGGGACGCCGCCGCCGCGTGCGAATCCGTGGAGAAGATCGTCGAGGCCGAGGGCTTGACGTTCCTCGGCTGGCGCGACGTGCCAACCGACGATTCGTCCCTTGGCGCACTTGCGCGCGACGCGATGCCGACGTTCCGCCAGCTGTTCGTCGGCGTGGGCGAGCGAAGCAACGGGAAGGGGTCGAGCGCAGACCCCATGGACCTCGAGCGCCGCGCCTACGTGGTGCGCAAGCGCGCCGAGCACGAGCTCGGCACCAAGGGGCCTGGCCAGGACGGTCCTGGTCGCGAAACCGTCTACTTCCCAAGCCTTTCCGGTCAGACGTTCGTCTACAAGGGCATGCTCACCACTCCGCAGCTCAAGGCGTTCTATCTGGACCTGCAGGACGAGCGCATGACGAGCGCGCTGGGCATCGTGCACTCGCGCTTCTCGACCAACACCTTCCCGTCCTGGCCGCTGGCTCACCCGTTCCGTCGCATCGCCCACAACGGTGAGATCAACACCGTCACCGGCAACGAGAACTGGATGCGCGCGCGGGAAGCGCTCATCCGCACCGACGTCTTCGGGTCCTACGGCGACGTCGACAAGATATTCCCGGTCTGCACCCCAGGCGCGTCGGACACCGCGCGCTTCGACGAGGTGCTCGAACTGTTGCACCTCGGCGGCCGCAGCCTGCCCCACGCCGTCCTGATGATGATTCCGGAGGCCTGGGAGCGGCACGAGTCGATGGACCCCGCCCGTCGGGCGTTCTACGAATACCACTCGTCGCTGATGGAGCCGTGGGACGGACCGGCGTCGGTGTGCTTCACCGACGGCACGGTGATCGGAGCGGTCCTGGACCGCAACGGACTTCGCCCGTCCCGAATCTGGGTCACCGACGACGGACTGGTCGTCATGGCGTCCGAGGCCGGTGTGCTGAATTTGGACCCGGAGCGCGTGGTTCAGAAGCTGCGCCTGCAGCCCGGCCGCATGTTCCTGGTCGACACCGAACAGGGCCGCATCGTCTCCGACGAGGAGATCAAGGCCGATCTCGCCGCTGGGCAGCCCTACCAGGAGTGGCTGGACGCCGGGCTGTTTCACCTCGACGATCTGCCGCAGGGCGACTACGTCCGCATGCCGCACCACCGGGTAGTGCTGCGCCAGCAGGCCTTCGGCTTTACATACGAAGAGCTGAACCTGCTGGTGGCGCCAATGGCGCGCAGCGGGGCCGAAGCGCTCGGCTCGATGGGCACGGACACCCCGGTGGCGGTGCTGTCGGCGCGGCCGCGGATGCTCTACGACTACTTCCAGCAGCTGTTTGCCCAGGTCACCAACCCGCCGCTGGACGCCATCCGCGAAGAGGTGGTGACCAGCCTGCAGGGCACGGTCGGCCCGGAGGGCGACCTGCTGAACCCGAATGCCGACTCGTGTCGCCAGATCGTGCTGCCGAATCCCATCCTGCGCAACGCCGAACTGTCGAAACTGATCTGCGTCGACCCCGGTCACGAGATCCGGGGCCACAAGCACGGGCTTCGCGCCGCGGTCATCCGTTGTCTCTACCCGGTCGCCAGGGGTGGGCAGGGGTTGCGGGAGGCGCTCGAGGACGTGCGGGGGAAGGTGTCGGCCGCCATCAGCGACGGTGCGCGCATCATCGTGCTGTCCGACCGCGAGTCCAATGAGTCACTCGCCCCGATCCCGTCGCTGCTGAGCGTCTCGACCGTGCATCACCACCTGGTGCGCGCGCGCACCCGCACCCAGGTCGGCCTCGTCGTCGAAGCGGGCGATGCCCGCGAGGTGCACCACATGGCTGCGCTCGTTGGCTTCGGCGCCGCCGCCATCAATCCCTACATGGCCTTCGAGTCCATCGAGGACATGGTCGACCGGGGCGTGATCACCGACATCACCAGCGACAAGGCCAAGGCCAACTACACGAAGGCCGCGGGCAAGGGCGTGCTGAAGGTGATGTCGAAGATGGGCATCTCCACGCTGGCTTCCTACACGGGCGCCCAGCTGTTCCAGGCCATCGGCATCAGTCAGTCGGTGCTCGACGAGTACTTCACCGGTCTGCACTGCCCAGTGGGCGGCATCGACCTCGACGACATCGCCGACGACGTCGCCATCCGCCACGCGCTGGCCTACCTCGACCGCCCCGACGAGCGCGCCCACCGCGAGCTTGAGGTCGGTGGCGAGTACCAGTGGCGCCGCGAGGGCGAGTACCACCTGTTCAACCCGGACACCGTGTTCAAGCTGCAGCACGCCACGCGCACCGGCCAGTACTCGATCTTCAAGGAGTACACCAAGCTCGTCGACGACCAGAGCGAGCGGTTCGCCTCGCTGCGCGGTCTGCTGAAGTTCCGCGACGACTTCCGGCCCCAGGTGCCGCTGGACGAAGTCGAGTCGGCTGCCGAGATCGTCAAGCGCTTCTCGACGGGCGCCATGAGCTACGGCTCCATCTCGGCCGAGGCGCACGAGACGCTCGCCATCGCGATGAACCGCCTTGGTGGACGGTCGAATTCGGGTGAGGGCGGCGAGTCCGCGGACCGCTTCGATCCCGACGCCAACGGTGACTGGCGCCGCAGTGCGATCAAGCAGGTTGCGTCCGGTCGCTTCGGAGTGACCAGCCACTACCTCACCAACTGCACCGACATTCAGATCAAGATGGCCCAAGGTGCGAAACCCGGTGAAGGCGGCCAGCTCCCGGGGCACAAGGTGTACCCGTGGGTGGCCGAGGTGCGGCATTCAACACCGGGTGTGGGCTTGATCTCGCCGCCGCCGCACCACGACATCTACTCGATCGAGGATCTGGCCCAGCTGATCCACGACCTGAAGAACGCCAATCCCAGTGCGCGCGTTCACGTGAAGCTCGTGTCCGAGAACGGTGTTGGAACTGTCGCGGCGGGGGTGTCGAAGGCGCACGCCGACGTCGTGTTGATCTCCGGGCACGACGGAGGTACCGGCGCCACCCCGCTCACGTCACAGAAGCATGCTGGCGCGCCGTGGGAGCTGGGCCTGGCCGAGACGCAGCAGACCCTGCTGCTCAACGGACTTCGCGACCGGATCGTCGTACAGGTCGACGGCCAGCTCAAGACCGGCCGCGACGTCGTCGTGGCCGCACTGCTGGGCGGCGAGGAGTTCGGCTTCGCCACTGCCCCTCTCGTGGTGGCGGGCTGCATCATGATGCGGGTGTGCCACCTCGACACCTGTCCGGTGGGCGTGGCCACCCAGAATCCGCTGCTGCGGGAGCGGTTCAACGGCAAGCCCGAGTTCGTCGAGAACTTCTTCATGTTCATCGCCGAAGAGGTGCGGGAGCTGATGGCGCAGTTGGGCTTCCGCACGGTCAACGAGATGGTCGGCCAAGTCGGCGCGCTGGACACCAAGCAGGCTGCCGCGCACTGGAAGGCACACAAGCTGGACCTCTCGCCGGTACTTCACGAGCCCGAGTCGGCCTTCATGAACCAGGACCTGTACTGCAGCTCGCGTCAGGACCACGGTCTCGACAAGGCACTCGATCAGCAGCTGATCGCACAATGCCGTGAGGCCCTTGACACGGGGACAACGGTACGATTCAGGACCAGCATCGCGAACGTGAACCGCACGGTCGGCACGATGCTCGGTCACGAGGTCACGAAGGCCCATGGCGGACAGGGCCTTCCGGAAGGCACCATCGACATCACCTTCGACGGTTCGGCGGGCAACAGTTTCGGGGCGTTCCTGCCGAAGGGCATCACGCTGCGGGTGTACGGCGACGCCAACGACTACGTCGGCAAGGGCCTCTCCGGCGGTCGGATCGTCGTGCGGCCGCCCGAGAACGCGCCCGCCGGCTACGTGGCCGAGGACAACATCATCGCGGGCAACGTGATTCTGTTCGGCGCCACCAGCGGCCAGGCGTTCCTGCGTGGGCAGGTCGGCGAACGGTTCGCGGTGCGCAACTCCGGTGCCCACGCGGTGGTCGAGGGTGTGGGCGATCACGGCTGCGAGTACATGACCGGCGGCAAGGTCGCGATCCTCGGCCCCACCGGGCGCAACTTCGCCGCGGGCATGTCCGGTGGAATGGCGTTCGTCTACGACCCGCTTGGCGTGCTGCCCGACCACCTCAACACCGAGATGGTGGAGCCCGAGGTGCTGGGCGCCGACGACTCAGAAGACGCCGTGTGGCTGCGCGACGTCATCCAAGCGCACGTCGACGCCACCGATTCGGCGGTAGGCCAACACGTTCTCGCCGATTGGGAGTCCGAACTGAAGCATTTCGTGAAGGTGATGCCGCGCGATTACAAGTCCGTTCTGTCGGCGATCGCCGACGCGGAGCGCAACGGTGAGAACGTCAACGAGGCGATCATGGCAGCCGCCCGTGGCTGATCCGCGCGGCTTCCTCAAGCACACCCATCGCGAGACCCCGCAGCGCAGGCCGGTCCCGCTGCGCCTGCGTGACTGGAAAGAGGTCTACGAGGAATTCTCCCACGACGTGCTGCAGGACCAGGCCGCGCGATGCATGGACTGTGGTATTCCGTTCTGCCACAACGGCTGTCCGCTGGGAAATCTGATCCCCGAGTGGAACGATCTGGTCTACGGGAACCGGTGGCGCGACGCGATCGAGCGCCTGCATGCCACCAACAACTTCCCGGAGTTCACCGGGCGGCTGTGCCCGGCACCGTGTGAGGCGTCCTGCGTGCTCGGCATCAACCAGGACCCCGTGACCATCAAGCAGGTCGAGGTCGAGATCATCGACAACGCCTTCGGAGAGGGCTGGGTGGTCCCGCTGCCGCCGGATCGTCTGACCGGCAAGACCGTTGCCGTCGTCGGGTCCGGTCCCGCCGGCCTGGCCGCCGCGCAGCAGCTGACGCGGGCAGGTCACGACGTCACGTTGTTCGAGCGCGCCGACCGGATCGGTGGACTTCTGCGCTACGGCATCCCCGAGTTCAAGATGGAGAAGCGCCACATCGACCGCCGCCTCGAGCAGATGGCGGCGGAGGGTACGAAGTTCCGGACCGGCGTCAACGTCGGCGTCGACGTCACCGCAGAACAGTTGCGGGCCGACTTCGACGCCGTGGTCCTTAGCGGCGGCGCGACGGACTGGCGCGACCTGCCCATACCCGGGCGCGAGCTCGACGGCATCCACCAGGCGATGGAGTACCTGCCGTGGGCGAACCGCGTCCAGAACGGCGATCCGGTGGTCGGTGACGACGGTGAGCCGCCGATCACCGCGAAGGACAAGAAGGTGGTCATCATCGGCGGTGGCGACACCGGCGCCGACTGCCTTGGCACCGCACACCGTCAGGGCGCCGCCAGCGTGCACCAGTTCGAGATCATGCCGCGTCCACCGGAGGAACGAGCCCAGTCGACGCCGTGGCCCACCTACCCGTTGATGTACCGCGTGGCGTCGGCACACGAGGAGGGTGGCGAGCGAGTCTTCTCGGTCAACACCGAGGAATTCGTCGGAACCGACGGCCGCGTCGAGCGCCTGAAGGTGCACGAGGTGGCGATGCAGGACGGCAAGTTCGTGAAGGTCGACGGCAGCGACTTCGATCTCGACGCCGATCTGGTGCTGCTCGCGATGGGCTTCGTTGGCCCGGAGAAGCCGGGTCTGCTCAGCGACCTGAGCGTGGAGATGACCGACCGCGGCAACGTCGCGCGAAACGACGACTTCCAGACTTCGGTGCCGGGTGTCTTCGTCGCGGGCGACATGGGTCGTGGCCAGTCGCTCATCGTGTGGGCGATCGCCGAGGGTCGCGCCGCGGCCGCAGGCGTCGACCGCTACCTGATGGGCAAGACCGCGCTTCCGGCGCCGATCAAGCCGACGGCCGCGCCCCAGCGTTAGGACCCGAGCGATACCTCAATAGCCACACTGGTCACATTAGAAACATCCGATCTTTTCCCCGGCGCGCCGTTTGGTGTTAGCCAGATCACAGGTGTCTAATGGTGCTCAGGGTTCGTACGCTAGTGTGGGCCCACGGTGAAGCAAGACGCCAACCGCAGGAGTGAACACCGTGCACATCAATCCGATTGCCCGATCACGAATGGGTCGAATCGCCTGGTCATTGATCCGGCACCCGGTCAGAAGCCGTGACTTTCCGGCCAAGCACGAGCGCCTGGTCACCGCCGACGAACTCATTCGGTACGGCGTCTAGCTCACTGCCGCAGCGCTGGAATCAGCTGGCGCGAAAGTTTGCTTAGCCGCTATATCTACCTGTGCGTCAAAGACTGCTCGCGGCTACGCCGCGCGTCGCCCGTCTCAGCGTCGAAGAAGTACGTCCGCTCGGGCGGCATCTGCAGGCCGATCCGGGTGCCGGACTCCAGTTCGGTGCCCGACGGAGCCTGAACGATCACCCGCGTCTCGCCCGGGGCGAGCGAAGCGACGGGGGAAGGCTCGATGAGCGCAGTGACCAGCACGTGGCTGCCGAGCGGCTCGGTGAAGTCGACCCTCGCCGGCACCATGCCGTCGGACGGGGAAGTATGAAGCCGAAGATGCTCCGGCCGCGCCCCGACGGTCACCGGGCCCTCGGGTTCGGATGCGGTCGTCACGGGCACGCCGCCGATGTGCAGGACCCCGCTGCGCACCACGCCAGGCATCAGATTCATCGGGGGACTGCCCATGAACGCGGCGACGAACGTGTTCGCCGGTCGGTTGTAGATGTCGTCGGTCGTACCGAGCTGTTGCACTTCACCGTCGGACATCACGCACAACCGATCCCCGAGCGTCATCGCCTCCACCTGATCGTGGGTGACGTAGATGGACGTCACCGGCAGTTCCCGGTGGAGGCGCTTGAGATCGCCGCGCACCTGGTTGCGTAGTTTCGCATCGAGATTCGACAGGGGTTCGTCCAGCAGGAACGCCTGTGGTTGACGGACCATGGCGCGGCCCATCGCCACCCGCTGCCGCTGCCCGCCGGAGAGTTGGCCGGGCTTGCGGTCCAGCAACTCATCGATCTGCAGCAGGCTGGCCGTCTCGCGGACCCGCCGCTCGACTTCGGCCCGGGGGGTCCTGCGCTGCCGCAGGCCGTAGGCGAGGTTTCGGTAGACGGTCATGTGCGGGTAGAGCGCATAGTTCTGGAACACCATCGCGATGTCCCGCTGGCCGGGAGTCAACTGGTTGACCGTCGCGCCGCCGA
>NZ_JAVROT010000533.1:0-7440 GCF_032162605.1 Mycobacterium sp.
ACGAGATTGCCGCGCCGCTGTCTGCCGAGGAACGTGACACGCTGCGACACCTGCTGCAGCGTGTCGCAGCTGCCGCCGGCCTCATCCCCGGTGTCCATCCCGGGCTGGCTTGACCGCGGCGCCACAAGGTCTCCGAGCCTAAGGCGGTAGACCGCCCTCGGGCGTGAACGGCAGCGGCGGAAACGGTCCGGCCACCGCGATGCACGACGAGAACGTGTCGGTGTCCTTCAGCACGGTGTTGGCCTCGTCGTAGCCGGTGATCGCCAGTACGCCGTAGTTGGGCTCCCGCACCACCGGGCACTTGCTGCGTAGGTGATCGAAGTAGGGGTGTGGATCCGGTACCAGGGACTGATCGGTGAAGTAGTCGACGGTGTCGAAGTCGGCGGTCATCTCTTTGGGTTCCTTCCGATGCCGTCAGGCGGGACACGAGGGGGAGTGCGAGGATCCGATGCGATGCGATGCGATGGCGCAATCCGTGGGCTGAAAGTGCTGAGCACATGCGTAGCATCGCGTACTGTCGCGGTCAAGGTCACGGGGCCCGACCGCGTCTACCATTTGCCTGTCGAACGTGACCGTCTGAAGAGAAGGAAGTGTGGGCATGGCATCGGACCGGAGGATCGGGGGGCCGGACGCCAAGAACCGCGGCGTATTGCTCGACGCCGCCGAGCAGTTGATGCTGGAGGACGGTTACGCCGCCGTGACCTCGCGACGGGTGGCCGACCGGGCCGGGCTGAAGCCGCAGCTGGTGCACTACTACTTCCGCACCATGGACGAGATGTTCGTCGAGGTATTCCGCCGCAGAGCGAAGCAGGGCCTCGAAGCCCTGGCCGAAGCACTCCAGTCGGACCAACCGCTGTGGGCGTTGTGGGAGTTCGGCACCGACCCCCAGGCCACGCAACTGACCATGGAGTTCATGGGACTCGCCAACCACCGCAAGGCCCTGCGCACCGAGGTCGCGTTCTACGCCGAACGTTTCCGTGACCAGCAGGTCGAGGCGATGACGGCGGCATTGCGGCGCTACGGCTACGAGATGGCCGACGTTCCGCCGGTGGTGTGGGCGCTGTTCGCGACGAGTGTCTCCCAGGTGCTGGTCTTGGAGCAGGCGCTTGGGATGTCGAAGGGTCACGCCGAGATGCTTGCGTTCTGCGAGGAGTGGCTCCGCCGCTTCGAGGGGGAGCGGGCGCCGGTGGCAACCACGGCGTCCGCCTGAGCCGCGCGTTCGCATCACCAGTTGCGGATCGAGCAGAGCGCCCCCTTCGGTCCCTGATTCGTCGCCACCACCTGGCCGTCGACGGCGAGCACGCCCGCCACGAGAACCAGGCTCCACGTCACGAGCAGCGGACCGAGCCCCGCCACCAGTCGCGCGGGTAGCGTTCGAGGTGCCGGAAATGTAATTCCCAGATATTAGAACGTGATTACCTTCGGTTGGCCAGAATGGCGCACAAACAGCGACGACGATGACGAAAGACGACGACGAAAGCGGGGTCCGAATGGCTGACCCAGCCACGCACGACGCGTTCTACGAGATCACCACGGCCAAGGCGCGGTACTGCTACACCCTGGACACGCGAGACTGGACGGGTTTCGGAGACCTGATGACCGACGATGTGGTCCTCGACGTCAGCGAGGGGACCGGTGTACCGGTGGTGCACGGCCGCGAGTCCGCCGTCGAGATGATCCGGTCGTCGCTGACTAATGCGCGCTCGGCTCACCAGGTGCACACGCCGCTGATCGAAGTGGACGGCGACGGAGCCGATGGGGTTGGCTGCACACCGGTGATCTGGGGGAGTTCACGGAGTCGGGTCGGCTGCGCATCGTCGGGCGCAAGAAGGACATGTTCATCGTCGGCGGCTTCAACGCCTACCCCGCCGAGATCGAAGGCTTCCTGTTGCAGCACCCGGCCATCGCGCAGGCGGCGGTCATCGGCGTGCCCGACGAGCGTCTCGGTCAGGTCGGAAAGGCGTTCGTGGTGTTGCGCTCGTCGACCGATGCGCCCACCGCGGAGGATCTGGTCGGCTGGAGTCGTCAGCGAATGGCCGGATACAAGGTTCCGCGTCTGTACAGTTCCTCGACGAGCTACCTACGAACGCCACGGGCAAGGTCGTCAAGGATCGTCTGCGCTGAGCGCTCGTACAGCGCGAAAGCAGCATTTCCGCAGGATGGAGGCCGATCCGGTCCTTCGGAGATGGAGCATCGTCAGGGCGATACTCATAATTGAAAATGCCATTCTCTTCACGCGGAAATCTTGATCGACCCACAGGAGGTCGCATGCCGCCCTGGAAGCGAGCCTCATCGGTGCTCAACGGCGATGCTCGGGATGACCCGAAGGACGCGCCAAAGGACGTCATGGAGACACCAGGGCCCGACGACGCATCGGCACTGGCCGAAGAAGCCGAAGCCGAGGCGGTGGCAGCGGAGGCCGCCGCAGTCGCGGCGCGCGCCCGTGCCCGCGCGCTGAAACTGCGCAGGCAGGCCGAGGCGGCCGCCGCGGTCAAGGCCGCCCCGCCGACCGAGAGCCCGTCGGTTGAGGCGCCTGCGCCCGTCGACGTCGTCAAGCGCGCCGAGATCGAATCCGACGAGCCGGTCGCCGACACGCCGGCGGCCGACGAAGTCGTCGTCGACTCAGCGGACGCCGATGCCGCGGACGCCGACGTCGAGGCCTATGACGAGCTCGACGAGGAGCCCGCCCGCCGTCGGCGTCTCAAGCTGCCGCGCGTGCGGCTCAGGTGGGTCGCGGCGGCGCTGGTGGTGCTGTGCACGGTCGCACTGCTGGTCGTCAGCGTCCTGATCGTCGTGCACCATCGCGGCGTCCAAGCGGAGCAGCAGCGATCGGCGGAGTTCGCCGCTGCCGCCCGTCAAGGCGTCGTGACGTTGATGTCGCTGAACTTCAACAACGCCGAAGCCGACGTGAAGCGGATCGTCGACAACACGACCGGGGACTTCAAGAAGGACTTCCAAGGTCAGTCCGACGAATTCGCGAAGGTGGCACAGGCGTCGAAGGTGATCACGGAGGCGACGGTCAACGCCACCGCCGTCCAGTCGATGTCCACGGACACGGCCACCGTTCTCGTTGCGGTGACCACCCAGGTTTCCAACGCCGCCAGCAAGGAGCAACAACCACGCTCCTGGCGATTGCGGGTCGACATGGCCCGCGACGGTGGGCAGCTCAAGTTGGCGAAAGTCGAGTTCGTGCCGTGACCTCAGACCGCAGCGACAACGTGATCGACGTGAAGGCCGAGGACGCCGAGGACGCCGAGGACGCGGAAGCCACCGCCGAGGAACCCGACGACACCACCGGAGTCGTCGACCCGACGGCCGGCGAGAACCCGGACGCCGTCGACGGCGACGCGGAGCCCTCGGAAGCCGGGGCGGCACCGCGATGGGGCCGCTTCAGGGGGCTGCTGGTCCCGCTCGTGCTTGCGGTCCTTCTGCTCGGCTCGGCAGGGTTGGCGTCCTGGCTCTACCTGAACCAGTTCCGTCCGGACCAGGAAACCAACGCAGCCGTGGCCGGCGACACGATCAAGGCGGCGACCACCGGAGCCGTCGCGCTGCTGTCGTACGCGCCGGACACGATGGACAAGGACTTTGCAACCGCCAAGTCGCACCTCACCGGTGATTTCCTGAGCTACTACAGCCAGTTCACCCACGACATCGTGACGCCTGCGGTCCAGCAGAAGTCCGTGAAGACGTCAGCGTCGGTCGTGCAGTCGGCGGTTTCGGAGCTGAAACCCGACTCGGCGGTGGTCCTGGTCTTCCTGAATCAGACGACCACCAGCAAGGAGAACCCCGACGGCTCGTTCACCGCGAGCTCGGTGAAGGTGGGTCTGACCAAGGTCGACGGAAACTGGCTCATCTCGGCCTTCGACCCCGTGTAGTCGTTTCCGTACCGTCGAGGGCGTGACACTAGTCAAACGCGCCGACCTGGTGCTCTCGGGGGGTGGCGTCAAGGGCGTCGGCCTGGTGGGTGCCATCGTCGGGCTGCTGGATGCCGGCTACGAGCCGCAGCGCATTTCCGGAACGTCCGCGGGATCCATCGTCGGGGCGATCGTCGCGGCCGCGGCGCACACCGGTGCGATGACCGGCGCTCGAGTCAAGGAACTGGCGTTGCAACTGGACTACCGGAAGTTCCTCGACCCGGGGCCGGTGGAGCGGGTGCCACTGGTCGGACCGTCGCTCGCACTGCTGCGCGGGTCAGGGATCTACCGGGGCGACTACGCGCACGAGTGGGTCCGCCGTCAGCTGGCCGACCTCGGGGTGACCACATTCGCGGACCTCGCCATCGACGACGACGAGCTGCCGCCGGAGCAGCGCTATCGGCTGGTGGTCACCGTCGCCGACGTCACCAGGGGTCAGCTGGTGCGATTGCCCTGGGACTATCGCAGGGTCTACGGACTCGATCCGGATGAGCAGCGCGTCGCCGATGCCGTCCGCGCTTCGATGTCGATTCCGTTCTTCTTCCGTCCGGTTTCGCTGACCAGCTCCGCGGGGCTCACCTCGACACTGATCGACGGAGGGCTGTTGTCGAACTTCCCGATCGACTCACTCGACCGGGCCGACGGGAATGCGCCCCGATGGCCGAGCTTCGGCATCACGCTGCTGCCGAACCTGCCCGACGGCAACGACAAGGTGATCCCGCCGCTCGCCGCGCTGCGCCTGCTGGGCGCCCCGCATCTGCTCGAGGGCGTCATCACCACGATGGTGGTCGGCCGCGACCAGGCATATCTGAACCAGCCGTGGGTCGATGCGCGGGCGATCCGGGTGGACTCGACAGATGTGGGGTTCCTCGACTTCGACATCACCGAGAACGAAGTCGAAGCGCAGTACCTCAAGGGTCAGGCGGCAGCCGAACGGTTCCTCGCCCAGTGGAATTGGGCCGCATACCTGCGCCGCTTCCGCTGATCGGCGATACTGTCTCCTCGATGAAGCCGTGCGCGATCGTGCCGCTGCCGCAGACGGGGGATCCGGCGACGGCATTTTCCCCGGTGGGGGGCCAGGCGCCTCTCGTCCGTGTGGTGCGTTCTGTGCAGACGCTGGTCGCCGATGCCCGCATCGTCGTCGCGACCGTGCCAGCACTGGCCTCCGACGCGTCGGCCTGCCTGCACGAGTCCGACCTGGACCCCGTGGCGGTCACCGTGGCGCGGGAGGGGGCTTCGCGACGGCAGGTTCTCGTGGCGGGGCTGGAACACCTTGGCGTCGAACGCAACTCGTCGACGCCGGTGCTGATCTGCGACCTCCGCCATCCGCTCTCGCCCGGCGAGGCGGCCGACAGGGTGATCGCCGCGCTGCGCGGCGACCGCGACGTGGTGGTGCCCACGCTGCCGGTGACCGACACCGTCAAGACCGTCGATGAGCTGGGCAGCGTGCTGGGAACCGTGGACCGCGCCACCCTGCGCACCGTGCAGTATCCGCGTGGCTTCACCGCCTCCGCGCTCTGGGATCTGGTTTCGAGCCCATCTGCGGCCGACGACGGCGACGAGTTCACCACGGCAATGCGAGCTGGTCTCGACATCGGCACCGTCGACGGCGATGCGAACGGCTTTCAGGTCGAGCTGCCATGCGACGCGCAGCTGATGGAGGCGATCATCGCGTGCCGTCCCGGCTGATCCGATCCCGCAGCAGCCGCTCCGCGATCAGGACGTCGTGCGCGAACGTCACCTTGAGATTGCTTGAGGCGCCCGGAAATACGTGCACGTCGACGTCGGTGAAACTCTGGACGCACGATGACGTGTCAGTGCCGTCGAAGTCCCCACCGGCAGCCAGTCGGTAGGCGGTGAGCAGTGGCTCGGCGCGAAACGCCTGCGGCGTCTGGACACGCGCCAGCGTGCCGTCAGTGGGTGAAATCCCACCGCCGACACCCACTTTCACCACATCCGGGGCGGGCAGCACGGGAATGGCGCCCCCGAACGCGCGCGCCGTCACCAGGGCGGCGTCCACCATGGCCGTGTCGGCGAGTGGACGGGCGGCGTCGTGGATGAGCACCACGTCGATCGCTCCCGCCTCGATGTCGGGAGCCAGATGGCGAAGGACGTTCTCCTCGGAACCGTGGCGGGTGTCTCCGCCCTCGACGAGTTCGACCGTCGTCTCCGGGATTTCGGTGGCGAGCGTGCGGGCGGCGAGGCCACGTTCGCCATGGCGGAACACCAACACCGTGCGGCCGATGTTGGTCGAGCGGGCGACTGCTTCCACAGACCACGACACCATGCTGCGGCCCGCCAACCGCAGATACGCCTTGTTGCCGTCGGCACCGACCCGCGTGCCCATGCCCGCGGCCAGCACCACGCCGACCGCGGCGGGTTCCGACGTCGCGCACATCCGCCCACGCTAGCGCGCGACTCGCACCGTCCTCCACCGCGCCGAAGAACAGACAGGCGATCGCGTCAATCAGCCCCGTGGTTGGGGTCTGAATGGCAAGCGTCTGTCAGCGGGACCGTTCGGCTGAACACACATGGCAGCAGGAGGTGACACGTGAGTACCGCGGAGAAGTCGACCGAGGCCACCAGCGACAAGGTCAGTCTCCCGACGCTAACCGCAATGGTCGTCGGCTCGATGATCGGGTCTGGGGTGTTCCTCCTGCCACGCCGGTTCGGCGTGGAGACCGGCGTCCTGGGTGCCGTTATCGCGTGGACGATCGCCGGAGCCGGAATGCTCATGTTGGCGTTCGTGTTTCAGCGCCTCGCGACGCGAAAGCCAGACCCCGATGCCAGCATCTTCGCGTATGCCAAGGCCGGCTTCGGCGATTACGTCGGGTTCAACTCCGCGTTCGGTTTCTGGGCCTGCGTGCGCGGGGAACACGTCGTACTTGGTCCTCATCATGACCACGACGAGCGCACTGTTTCCAGCACTGGGCGCGGGCGACACCGTGGTGGCAGTCGTCTGCTCGTCCATCGGCGTATGGCTGTTCCAACTGCTGATTCTGCGGGGCGTAAAGGAAGCCGCCATCATCAACAGGATCGCGACGATCGCCAAGGTCGTTCCGATCCTGATGTTCATCGTCATCGCCGTCGTCGCCTTCAAGGCCGACTACTTCGGCGAAAACCTCTGGGGCGGTGGTGACCGCTCGTTCTCCTCGATCTTCGAGCAGGCCAAGGGGACGATGCTGATCACGGTCTTCGTCTTCCTCGGCATCGAGGGCGCCAGCGTCTACTCGCGCTTCGCGCGCAAGCGCGAGGACGTGGGGCGCGCGACCGCGATCGGATTCCTCAGCGTTCTATCGGTTTTCGCGTTGGTGACGCTGGTGTCAACGCTGTACACGCGGGAACCACCTGTTGGGTGTACGGCGGCGTGACCCTCAATCCGTTGTACTGGCCTGCCCGGCACGACGAGACGCTGCTGATGAAGGCCATCTACGAATTCCACCCCGATTACGTCGGATCCCAGGTCTGGTGGGGCGACCCCGAACAGTCGTGGGGCATGGCCAACATCGAAGGTGGTGACGTGCTG
>NZ_JAVROT010000534.1:0-3060 GCF_032162605.1 Mycobacterium sp.
CCGTCTTGTTGCATCGGCGCGTAGTTCAGTGCACCCGGCGCCGCCGGGTCTGAGGCCGCTGGGAGCGGACCCACCCTGGACGGAACTGCCTGGTTCTGTGCTCCGCGGGGCATTCGCCCCGTCGGCACATGTTCTACCGGCGGCATCGCCGCCCCCGGCAGCGGCTGAATACGGTTCGGCGCTGCCGCGGCAGCTGTCTGCGCGCACGGCGCGGCTGCCGCATGAGGAGCCACGACTACCGGAGCGATGAGTCCAATGGCGGCCACCGACGCCACCGATACCGGTGCGAGTCGGGCAAATACCCACACGTCAAACCTCCGATGGGTGCCTGGACTTCCCCGTTGCTCGTCACCAGCGGACGCGCAGGGATTCAAACCTGTGACGATAGTGACTACAGTGAGAATTGGGGTCAGTGATACGCCGGATCGGTATCCGGTTGTGACCGTGTGGCAACCACCACCAAGACGTCGGACTCCACGGCCCTTTGGGCCGGGCGGTAACTAAAGACCTTCGGCAGATGGCGGGACCAGCAGCTAGCCGATGGCACGGGAAATCTTCTGAGATACCCCCTGCCTGTGTCCGCCGGGGGCAGCTAGGCAATCGCGAGCACGTGGTTCCTAGCAATCCAGTCGTCAATCTGGCCCACGGTGACGGGTAGCGCTTCCCCTGAAAACACCATGTGGTCGGAACGCGGAATTTCGACGTGGGTGCCCTGCTGATACTTGGCTGCGGTCTGGCGCACGACTCCGGTTGGCACGATGCGGTCGCACTCGCCCCCTATCACCAGCACGGGGGTTGTCACCGCTGCGAAGTCGACAACGGTTGGCTTGGAAAGCTTCAGCACCGCAAGGGCCATCTCCCAGAATGCTCGTCCGGATTCGCAGACCAAGCCGTCATATATCTCGCGGGCGGTGTCCTCAGTCTGAGAGTTGGCGATCCACCGTTGACATTGCTCCAACGTCGGGGGATACACCGGCTTGGCCCATGCGCGTGGCCGTAGCAAGGACGGGAGGGCCATCCGCATGTTTGTGGGAGTTGTACCGAAGATGCCCGCCGCTGAGCCAGGACAGGCTGCGACCAACCCAGCGTGGTCTGTGCGCGCGGCAACCAATTGCGCCAGCAGCCCTCCCATCGAATGACCTATTAGAAGCACTGGGGAATCCAGCGAATTCACGTATGCCACTAGGTCGTCGGTGTAGTCGCTAAGGCTTAGCGACGCGACCTTCATCGCACCTTCGCGCATCGGTAGTTCGTGATGACGCAGCGTCGGGGTGTGCACCCTGTAGCCACGCTCTTCGAACGCGGTGCGGGCCGGAGTCAGCTGCTCGCCACGGCTCCACGCGCCATGAATGAGGACGACGTGCTTGGTATCGGACATGAGACTCAGAATGACAGCCGGTGGGGCACACAGTGCCCCGTAAGCGTCATTTTGGGTACACCTCGCGACGGACAGGTCGTCGATGGCACCGTCGGCTGGATATCAGCGACTGGCGAGACGTATCGCACTGCACCCGCCGGAGTCGACCTGTTCCCGCAGCGACGCGCGGCCTGCGAGCGCCGCCCCTGAACAGACGAAGTAGAGCAGAACAACGAAGCGCTCGAATAGTACAGGCACGCAACCATAATCGTGAGCAGCGACCCATCAATAAAGTTCGAAGCATGCTCGAGGAAGCGCGCAGACAGGAAATCGCCGACCGCAAGAACGGCTAGGGTGCCATCATGCCTGTCCTGAGAAGTGCCGGACTGCCATTGAGTATCACGCTCGCATTGGGTCTCGCCGCGGCGGCATCGGCCTGCGACCATAGCCCGGAACGGGCCGGCGACAATCCGCGCCAGGTGACCGTCGTCGGCTCCGGCCACGTACAGGGCGTCCCGGACACGCTCACCGCGGATGTCGGCATCGAGTTCACCGCCCGCGACGTCACCGGGGCGATGGATCAGACCAATAGCCGGCAGCAGGCGGTCATCGATGCGTTGGCCAACCCGGGCGTCGACCGCAAGGACATCAGCACCACCGATGTGAGCCTGCAACCGCAATACGACAATGCCGGCGGCACCATCACCGGGTATCGGGCCGCCAATTCGATCCGGGTCAAGATCCACCCCGCCGGCAACGCGTCGCGCCTGCTGGCCGTCATCGTCGGAACCGGCGGTGATGCGACCCGGATCAACTCGGTCAGCTACTCCATCGCCGATGATTCGCAGCTGGTGAAGGACGCGCGTGCACACGCATTTCAGGACGCCAAAGACCGGGCCGCGCAATACGCGCAGCTGTCCGGGCTCGGACTGGGCAAGATCCTGTCGGTATCAGAAGCCTCCGGCGGCGCATCCCCGACGGGAATTCCAGCGCCACGAAGCGGCATGCAGGCCAGTGTTCCGCTGGAGCCGGGTCAGCAGACGGTGAGCTTCTCGGTCACCGCGGTGTGGGAATTGCGTTAGTCCTGGTAGACCCTCGGGTCCAAAGTTCCGATGTACGGCAGGTCGCGGTAGCGCTCGTCGTAATCCAGGCCGTAGCCGACCACGAACTCGTTGGGGATGTCGAAACCCACGTAGGCGATGTCGGCGTTGGCCCGCCGTGCGTCGGGCTTGCGCAACAGCGTGCACACCCGCAGCGAGTGCGGATGCCGGGTGGCCAAGTTGCGCAGCAACCAGGACAGGGTCAGCCCGGAGTCGACCACGTCCTCGACGATCAGCACATCCCGGTCGTTGATGTCGCGGTCGAGATCTTTGAGGATCCGCACCACACCCGACGAGGACGTCGACGATCCATAGGAGCTGACCGCCATGAACTCGAACTGGGTCGGCAGCGGGATCGCGCGGGCCAGGTCGGTGACGAACATGACAGCGCCCTTGAGCACGGTGATCAACAACAGGTCCCGATCGTCGGCGAGGGACCGTTCGCGAAAGTCCGCACCGATCTGCGCTCCGAGCTCGGCGATGCGGGCCTGGATCTGCTCTTCGCTCAGCAGGACCGACTTGATGTCCCCGGGGTATAGCTCCGGCGATTCCGCTGCCACGCCCACAGCGTGCCATGTCATCGGGCTTAGAACCAACGGTGGC
>NZ_JAVROT010000535.1:0-12244 GCF_032162605.1 Mycobacterium sp.
GTGACCGTGCTCGTGTTCCAGGAGGGATGGCTCGGGGGCGTACTCGGGCTCCAGAAGGGCCCGGTCGAGCCGTGGATCCCCGTCCTGATGTTCGCCGTCGTGTTCGGGCTCTCGATGGACTACGAGGTGTTCCTCGTCTCGCGCATCCGCGAGTTCTGGCTGAGGGCCGGAGTCGCAGGGCCGACGACATCAGCCGGGGTAAGGACGCGCGCCGACAACGACGAGAGCGTCGCTCTTGGCATCGCGCGTACCGGCCGGGTCGTCACGGCGGCAGCAGTGGTCATGTCCATCTCGTTCGCGGCACTGATCGCCGCGCAGGTGTCGTTCATGCGAATGTTCGGACTTGGCCTGACACTGGCAATCCTGGTCGACGCCACCCTGGTCCGGATGGTCCTGCTGCCCGCGTTCATGCACACCATGGGCGAGTGGAACTGGTGGGCACCCAAGTGGATGACCAAGCTGCACAACCGTATCGGTATCGAAGAAGGTCCCCACTGCGTCGCTCACGGCTTGCTCGACGTCGAGCCGCGCGCGACGAATCGACCGTGGCCGCGGCGGTCCTCGACCGCTCCGCCGGCCACCACGACCGTGCCGCGGCTGAGCACGCAGCGAATGGCGCCAGCCACGCTCCATCCCTCGTAGATGCTGTAGTCCACATTCGACGGTGACGACGACACCGACAGCCGTGTCTGCGCGTCGGGATCGAGGACGACGACGTCGGCGTCCGCTCCGACCATCAGGGTTCCCTTGCGGGGATGGAGCCCGAACAGCTTGGCCGGATTCGTCGCGGTGATCGCCACCAACTGCTCCAGGGAGATCCGGCCTGCGGCGACACCCCGGTCGAACAGGAGCAACAGCCGGTATTCGACACCGCCGATGCCGTTGGGGATCTCCAGGAAATTGTCCCGCCCGGCGTCCTTCTGCCCGAGCATGCAGAAGGGGCAGTGGTCGGTGGAGACGACGTCGACGTCACCGCGCCGGATCCCGTGCCACAGCCTGTCCTGATGGTGGGGTGCACGCAGCGGCGGTGTCATCACGTATTTGGCGACGTCGAACGCGTCGCCGTCGTAGACCGAGTCGTCCAGGGTGAGATAGTGCGGGCAGGTTTCGGCGTGGATCGCCAAGCCCTTGGCCTTGGCTGCCGCCACCTCGGCGAGGGCCTCCTCGCAGCTGATGTGCACGAAGTAGGTCGGCGCCTCGACGAGCTCTGCGAGGATGGCCGCCCGGTGTACCGCTTCAGCTTCCAGGATGGTGGGGCGTGTCTTGCCGTGCCACTGCGGCGAAGTGCGCCCGGCCCGCAGGGCTCGTTGGGTGAGAACGTCTATGGCCGAACCATTTTCGGCGTGCACCATGGTCAGGCCACCCGCGGCGGCCATGCGTTCCATCGCGACGAGCAGCGTGGCGTCGTCGACCATCAACTCGCCGGGATAGGCCATGAATAGCTTGATGCTGCTGGCACCCGACTCGACCAACTCGTCGATACCGCGAACCCGGTCCTCTCCCAGGTCCCGCACGACAACGTGGAACCCGTAGTCGATGACGGCCTGCCCCTCTGCCTGTCCGACCGAGCGTTCCAGTGCCGCGGGCAGGGGTTCGCCGAACCGCTGCATGGCGAAGTTGATGATCGTCGTCGTCCCGCCCTGCGCAGCGGCGGCCGTGCCCGAGTACGACGTGTCTGCGGTGGTCGTCGACAGTGACGGAAAGTCCAGGTGCACATGCGGATCCACCCCGCCGGGAAGTAGTAGACAACCGGTGGCATCGATCACGGTGTCGACCGCGATGTCGAGGTCGTGTCCGAGCCCGACGATCACGCCGCCTCTGATGTAGAGGTCGGCGACGAATCGTTCTGACGCCGTGCACACCGTGCCGCCTCTGATCACGGTCGTCGTCACGGCGCTGGCCTCCTCAGCTCAGGCCACAACCCCGCGTCGCGCGCGCTGCGCTCGTATGCGGCGGCAGCGGCCAGGACGGCACCGTCACCCAGGTGCGGTCCAATCAGTTGAATCGCGACGGGCAGTCCTCCCGCCGTGATTCCCGACGGCACGCTGATTGCGGGTTGGCCGGTGAGGTTGGCGATCGGGGTGAAGCCCTGCCAACTGGTGGGTGTCACGGCCTGTCCGTCGATCTCGGTGGGACCCTCGCCGTCGAGGGGGAATGCCGGCACCGCGCAGGTCGGGCTGATGACGAGGTCGAACCGCTCCATCACCGTGACCATCTCGTTGACGACGGCCTTGCGCATCATCAGTGCCTCGGTGAAGTCTTCGGCGGTCCAATCACTCCGAAGCATCTGGACCAAACGCGGCGACATGCCGTCGCCCATCTCGTCGACCATGTGTCGCATACCGACGAGGTCGGTTTCGGACACGATGAGCGCGGTGAAGTGCGGTGCCGGGTCAGGCCAGCTGGGTACGAACTGTTCGACGTGGGCACCGAGTTCCGTCGCGAACAACTCCGCGGCCCTGTCCGCCGCCGCCCGCACCTCCTGGTCCACCGGCAGATAGCCGAAGTCGGGTGTGTACCCCACCCGCAGCCCCCTCAGATCTGGATTCCGAGTCGCCGCCAGCCAGTCGACGTCACCCGCGGGGAGGGTGTGCCGGTCGCGCGGGTCGGGCCCGGCCAGCGCATTCATCACGAACGCCACGTCGACGACGGTAGTGGCCAGTGGCCCGATGTGTTCGACGCTCTCCCAACCGGATACGCCAGGATAGCGGTGATCGCGGCATCCTGGGTACACCGGCACCCGTCCCATCGATGCCTTGAAGCCGACAAGGCCGGTCAGCGCGGCCGGAATGCGGATGGAACCGCCCCCGTCGCTACCGAGCGCGAACGGGACCATTCCCGCAGCGACAGCCGCCGCCGAACCTGCGCTGGAACCACCGGGAGTTCGGGTGAGGTCCCATGGATTACGGGTGTCGGGGAACAGCGGATTCCGTCCGGACGCGGAGTACCCGAACTCGCTGGCGTTGGTCTTCCCGAGGCTGATCGCCCCCTTGGCGTTGAGTCGCTCCACGGACACGTCGTCGGTGTCGGGGATGAAGTCGGCGTACGCCACCGATCCCGATGTGGTGCGAATTCCCTTGGTGCAGATCAGGTCCTTGACTGCATAAGGCACCCCAGCGAGTGGACCGGCGGTCCCGGCGCGCAGCTGTCCTTCCACCTCGCGCGCCCTTCGCCGCGCGATCTCGGGTGTCGGCGTGCAGAAGGCGTGCAGCGCAGGATCGGTGGCCGCCACCCGCTCGATTGCCGCATCGACGATCTCCAGCGGGGACAGCTCACCCGAGGCGACCAGGCGAGCCAGCTCGATCGCGCTCATCGGCGTCGTCATGGCGGTCACGCGGCGTCGGCCCGAACACCGGCGGGCGCCGTCGTGGAACGTCGTGCCGCGTACTTCACGACAGCCTCCATTGCCGTGTAACCAGCTGCGGCGGCGACGATCCCGACAAGCGCGTCGATGGAGCCGGGCACAAGCTCGTGAGATGCCGTAGCCGCCGCAGCGCCCAGGATCCATGCCGCGAACGCGGTGGGCCGGTAGGCGAGCGCGACGTCGCTGCCTCGGCGAAGCAGCAACTGGTCGACGATCAGCACCGCACCGATCGGCGGCACGAAGATCCCGAGCAGATTGAGCCAGTCCAGGAAGTAGGCCCACACGCCGGTGGCGGCGACGATCAGGCCGACGATCCCCAACGCGATCGCAATGGGACGCATGCCGAGCTTGGTGATGCCCGACCAGCCGACCGCTCCGTTGTAGAGGCAGTGCGACGCGACCGAACCGAGGTTGATGAAGACGAACACCACCGCGAGGGCGGACAGCGCGACACCGTGTCCGGTGAGCAGGTTGAGGAAGCCGCCCCCCTGCGTGGCCGGGTCCGCGGACCCACCGACGGCGACCACCAACCCACCGACCGCGTAGGCGATGAAATTGGCCACCGGGAACGCCGTGAACGTCGCGGCCACCGCCGAGCGGCCACTGGTGGACCAGCGGGTGAAGTCCGCGGTGATGGTGCCCGAGTCTGCGAATCCGGCGATGACGATGCTGATGGCCGCTCCGAAGGACAATGCGGTGCCCGCGCCCTGATAGGACATGACGTCGCCGGACGAATTTCCGGTGCCGGCACTCCCGAGAGCGAGGGCTACGAGGGCCAGCACGATGAACAGCGGTGCGGCGATCATCCCCAGCCATGACAGGGCGCGGATCCCGACGATGGTCACGCCGGTGTAGAGGATCCCGCCGATGATCGCGCCCAGCACGGCCGACCAGCCCAGCGAGCCCTGCAATGTGGCGCCGGTCAGTCCGTTGCCGAGATTCATCGGGAAGCCGAACCAGACGGCGGCGATGGACGTCAAGCTGCGTCGCGCCCGGGCGGGGACGGGCTCGTGCTCGTATTCGTCCGCCAGATCCCGACGTTGCAATTCAGTGGTGCTGGACATGCTTTCTCCTGATGGGGTTTTGGGTACGAAGAGGTGCCACCCGGCGGGCCGGGCGTGGTGATGGCCGGAGCGGCGCGGCTGCCTACGGTCCGGTGTTACGGTCCGGCCGGGCTGTCGGAGCACCGAAGAGGTGGTTCAGCACGCGAGAGCGGTTGACCTCGATGTGCTCGAAGGACAACTGCTGTGCGAGATCGGCATCGCCGGCGATCAAGGACTGCAACATGATTCGGTGCTCGTCCCACAGCAGTTCGGGTTCGTCGTTCTGCAGATTGATCCAGTGCAGGCGGCCTTCGATCGGCTCGAGCATGTCGACGAGGACCTTGTTGCGGGCCATCTTGGGGACGATGTCGTGGAACTCGACGTTGCAGGTGTACACGGTGTCGCGATCGTCGGCCGCGATCGCCCGTTCGGCCCTGCGCGCCAAGCCTTCCAGTCTTCTGACGTCATCCTTGGTGCCTCGCTCGGCGGCCTTGCGAAACGCCATCGTCTCCAGGGCTTCACGGACGTCGAACAGCTCTTCGACGTCCGTGCGCGACAACTGCCGCACGATGACGCCGCGGGTTGCCAGCATCTCCACGAATCCTTCGGAGTTCAGCATGCGGACGGCTTCACGCACTGGCGCCCGTGAGACCGCGAACTCGGCGGCCAGATCACGCTCGACGAGGCGGGTGCCCGGGGGATAGGTGCCGTCGGAGATGCGATTGCGGATGCAGTCACGGATGAATTCGCGCAGCGGGCGTCCGTTGGGCGCGTTGGCCGGCCGCGCCGTCACGCGGTCACCCCCTTCGCCGTGCTGGTGCGTGAACACCAGTATCGGGGTCGCCATGTCAGATCACCTCCAAGGTCGGCCGGGCGTGTGCAGTAACGGAGTTCAGGGCGACATCGATCTGGTGAGCGGCGCCGGCGAGCGCGCGCTGGTCTGCCTCCGACCAGGGGCGCTCGGTGAGGCTGTGCACCGACAACCACGCCACCAGCTCCCCATTGCGGATCACGGGCGCCAGCATCTGTGCGCGAACTCCGTAGACCTCGAGTAGCGCTTGCGGGGGATGCGGCTCCACCGAGAAGTCGGGCTGCACCAACAGAGTGCGATGCCGGTCGATCCAACGCACCGTCTCCAGGTCGCGCTGAGGCAACGTCGGGTCTCGGCGGATGGATCGCACTGAGTTTCCGCGGGACTCGGCGGCGCAGGTGTTCACCGAACAACCGGCCTCGGGCCGGTCGACCCTCAGAGTGGTGCGATCGGCACCGGTGTCACTTCGCAACTGCTCGGTGACCGTCTGCATCCGGGCTCGCAGCATGCCATTGACCAGAAGGTCGCCCCGACCGACGACGGCTGCGTCACTGTCGGCCAAGAGCAAGGAGTGCCACACGGTGGCGGCGATCGAGTCGATCACCGGAATCCCTCGTGCCGCTTCCGCACGTGTCGCCGGCGCGATGCCGTCCATGTTCGTGCACAGCACCGCGACGGCGTCGGCACCGTCTGCCGCCGCGGTGATCATCGACTCCATCATGGACTCTCCGACCGTGGAGAAGTCGAAATTCGTT
This sequence comes from Mycobacterium sp., assembly GCF_032162605.1. Classification (GTDB taxonomy): domain Bacteria; phylum Actinomycetota; class Actinomycetes; order Mycobacteriales; family Mycobacteriaceae; genus Mycobacterium. The sequence goes on from NZ_JAVROT010000535.1 coordinate 5,974, forward strand.
GTCAGGCCGCAGTACTGCTGTGCCACGACGTCGATGCCGTGGTGGCTCAGCTCTTCGGCGATGCGCGCTGAGACTCCCGCGGTGTAGGGGCTGACCAGCCCGAGGCGGCGTGCCCCGTACGCGCGACATGCCGCGAGCACGGCCAGCGTTGACGTCGTCACCGGCACGTGTGCCGTGCCAGCCAACCGGTCACGCAGTTCGACTTCGCGGTCGACCCCTAGCCACGATCCCGACGTCCCGGCCCAGGCGAGGACGTCCACGCGAGCGTCGGTCAGCAGATCGGCGGCCGCCTCCATCGCGGTGATGTCGAATTGGTCGTCAGATTCGGCGTCCAGCGCGATTCGGGTCACGCCGACGCGACTGAAATGTGCCGAGCCATGCCCGAGCACTAGCGCCGACGCCGCCGGTTCCAAGGCCGTGTTCGACGAGGGGCAGATGAACCCCAACCGGACTGACGTAGTCACCCGATGAAACCCTTCGATAGCCGGGCCCAGGTTTGGGATCCCAAAACTAGGGTGGGGCGTTTCGAGTCGGGTGTCAACGGCTGGTGGGACCGCGCCGGCGGCGCTGAGTACGTCTTTCGAAACCACCGGTGAAATGGGTATATCCACGACACGACGACCTCGTTTTGGATTCGTCCGTGGCATTTTGGGATCCCAAAATTAACTCGGCCGTAGCACGCGCAACGCCGTCGCCGTCCGTGCGGAACCATTTGGCAACCATTTGGCAATGAAGCGCGATCGTGGCCGCGCTGCTCACTCCGACGCCGAAGAGGACGATGGGAGGCATGGAGGTGAAAATGACTGACCCCTCGCCGTCACCAGCCACCGTGGTGGTGAACGGCCGACACGAGCGGGTCAGTACCGAACCGGATACCGCGCTGCTGTACGTGCTGCGAAATCATCTGGGATTGAAGGGCACCCGTTTCGGTTGCGGTCTCGGCCTGTGCGGGTCGTGCTTCGTCCTCCTCGACGGTCAACCCGCATATTCGTGTGACACCCCCATGTGGGCGGTGGCGGGCCGGGAGGTGACCACGGTCGAGGGTCTTGGCACACCAGGGCATCTCCATCCGGTCGCCCGGTCGATCATCGACGCGCAGGCCGCGCAGTGCGGCTATTGCATCTCCGGGATCGTCATCGCGGCAGCGGCACTGCTCGCGGCCGACGACGATCCGAGCGAGGCAGACGTGCGCGCCGCGTTGGACCGCAATCTGTGCCGGTGCGGGGCGCACAGTCGGATCGTGCGGGCCGTGCTGGCGGCCGCTGCGGAGATGCGGAACGGCGAACGGTGACCCTTCACGACGTCGAGCGGGCGATGCCGCTCTCGCTGCAGGCGAACCCACGGTTGGGGGACTGGCTGAGAATCCTGCCCACCGGCATCGTCGAAGTGCGTTCCGGCAAGGTCGAACTCGGGCAGGGGGTACTCACCGCGCTGGCCCAGATCGCGGCCGAGGAACTCGACGTCGAGGTCGGCAGGGTGCGGATGACGGCGGCCGCCACCGGTGTCAGTCCGGACGAGGGCTACACCGCAGGAAGTCTGTCGATCCAGCATTCCGGCGCCGCCCTGCGCCAAGTCGGCGCCGAGGCACGCGCGATCTACGTGGGGGTCGCTGCAGCCCGCTTTCAGGTGTCCCCGGAAGACCTGACGGTCGACGACGGCACCATCACGGCACTGGACGGGCGGACCACGACGTACTGGGAACTGTCCGACGACCGGCTCCTCGACTGCCCGGCGACCGGCGCGACGGAGCCCAGACCCGAATCCGACTACCACGTAGTCGGTGCCAGCGTGCCGAGGATTGACCTACCGGACAAGCTCGCCGCGCAACCACGATTCGCGCACGACCTGTCGCTGCCCGGAATGGCGTTCGGCCGGATAGTGCGGCCGCCGTCCCGGGCTGCGCGTCTCCTGGAGGTCGACACCGAACCGACGGCCGCCCTGGCGGGGGTGATCGCCGTGGTGCGGGACGGGAGCTTCCTCGGTGTGGTCGCCGAGCGTGAAGAGGTCGCCCTGGCCGCCGCGGACCGTCTGCGTGCGGCCGCGACGTGGCGCGAACACCCGACGCTGCCCGACGAGGACGATCTGGCCGGCTTCCTCGTCTCGGCGCCTGCCGAGTCGAGCGTCCTTGCCGAGGCGGTCGCCGCCGAAGCGACCGAAGTGGTCGCCAACACCTACGAATCCACCTATCACAGACCGTATCTCGCGCACGCCGCGATGGGTCCCTCGACCGGCACCGCCCTCGTCACGAATGACACAGGCACGCGACTGGACGTTTGGACCCACAGCCAGGGCGTGTACCTGCTGCGCCGCGAGCTGGCTCGCGCGCTGAAGCTGGCGGAGGGTCGGATCACCGTCCGGCACGTCGAGGGTTCGGGTTGCTACGGCCACAACGGCGCCGACGACGTTGCACTTGACGCGGCACTGCTCGCGTTGGCCGTACCGGGTCGACCGGTTCAGGTGGTGTGGTCCCGACCGGACGAGCTGGGATGGGCACCATATGGTCCGGCCGCCGTCGTCCGGATCGCCGCCGACGTGGACGCCGACGGTGCAGTGCTGTCGTGGCGACACGACATCTGGGGCAATGGACACGTCACTCGGCCCGGATTCACCCGTGCCGTCGGACTGCTCGCAGCGACCGACCGCCCCGGCGGCGAGCAGATCGAAGCCGCAGGCGAGCCCTCGCTGGCACACGGCGGGGGTGCCGGACGTAATTCGGTTCCCGGCTATGCATTTCCCGCCTACCGCGTGGTGAACAACCGGCTGACCGTGATGCCATTGCGGACATCGGCATTGCGCTCTCTCGGCGGATTCGCCAACGTGTTCGCGATCGAATCGTTCATGGACGAGCTTGCGAGCGCTGCCGGACGTGACCCGGTCGAGTACCGGCTCGCCCACCTGCACGACCCGAGGGGGCGCGCGGTGATCGAGGCGGTGGTGCGAAACTCGGATTGGGCCCGGTGGGATGGTCCTGACTCGGTGGGTCGTGGGATCGGCTATGCGCGCTACAAGAACACCAGTGCCTACTGCGCGGTGGTCGCAGAGGTGGAGGCCGTCGACGAGGTGCGGGTACGCAGGCTGTTCATCGCGGTCGACGCCGGCCTGGTCATAAATCCCGATGGCGCGGAGAACCAGATCGAGGGCGGCGCGATCCAGGCGACCAGTTGGGCGCTGAAGGAGCGGGTGCGCTTCAACGACCTGACCGTCACCAGTGACACCTGGGAGACCTATCCGATCCTGCGCTTCTCCGAGGTGCCGACGGTCGACGTGGAGTTGTTGGACGGCAACGGGAATCCGCCGCTGGGCGTCGGCGAGACCGCGCAGGGGCCCGTCGCCGCCGCGATCGGAAATGCCCTCCGTGACGTCATCGGAGTCCGTGTGCGGACGATGCCCTTCACCAGGGAACAGATCGTCGCGGCATTGCCCGACTGACCGGTTCCGAAAGTCCGTGGGCACCATCTTCGATGATTGGTCTGGATCGTCGGTTTGACCGTCTGTCACGGGGTAAACACCTGTGTGCCGCAAACGACGGAATTGAGAGTCCTCGATCCGCGCACGGGCGAGACCGTCGCCCGTGTGCCGGTTGCCGACGCCGCCGAGTGCCAGGGTGCGGTCGCTCGCGCCCGCGCGGCGCGCCACGAATGGCGGCGCATGGGCGCCGGAGAACGGGCGTCTCGGGTCAGGGATGCCGCAGTTTCGGTGGAGTCGGCGGCGAAGGAGCTCGCCGAGCTCGTCGAACGTGAGACCGGCAAGCCGATGGATGACGCATTGGGCGGTGTGCAAGCCGGCATCGACACGCTCAGGCAGTATGCCGAGATCGGTCCGCTGCATGGCGGTCGAAGCCTCCAAGGTGATTTTTCCGCGACCGACTTCATGATTCCGGAGCCGCGTGGAGTCGTGGCAGTGCTGACCCCGTGGAACGATCCGATTGCCGTCGCCGCCGGACTACTGGGTGCAGCCCTGGTCACGGGTAACACGGTCGTGCACAAGCCCAGCGAGCGCTGCCCATCGGCGGGGAGGCGGTTCGCGGAGTTGATCGCAGCGCATCTCCCCGACGGTGTCCTCGGGGTGGTCGACGGAGACGGGACCGTCGGTGCCCGGTTGGCGGACTCGACAGCCGTCGATGTGGTGGCGCACGTCGGCAGCACCGCCACAGGTCGAGAGATCGCCTGCGCGTGTGCCGGCCGCGGTGCCAAGGCGATCCTGGAGAACGGCGGGAACGATGCCCTCATCGTCGATGCCGGCGTGGAGTCAAGGTGGGCCGCCGGGCAGGCGGCAACGGGTGCGTTCGCGAACGCCGGACAGATCTGCGTCTCAGTGGAACGCATCTACGTGGTGAAAGCCGTCGCAGATCGATTCATCGAAGATCTGGCTGGGGAAGCGGGCAGGTGGGCCGAGCGGATCGGACCCCTGGTCGACGAACGTCATCGAGGACAGGTGCACCGCCACGTCACCGACGCGGTGGAGAGGGGAGCGAGGGTCGTAGCGGGCGGCCAACCCGCCTCGGGCCCAGGAACCTTCTATCCGCCGACGGTGCTGGCCGACTGCGATCCGAACATGCTGGTGTTCGCCGAGGAGACGTTCGGCCCGGTCGCGCCGGTGCGTGTGGTCGCGGACTTCGAAACCGCACTCCTGGAGGCGGCGCGCGACCGCTACGGGCTCGCAGCCACGGTGCTGACGCCGGACATGGCGCGGGCACAGGAGGCTTGGCGGACGCTTCCGGTGGGCACGGTGAAGATCAACTCGGTATTCGGGGGCGCTCCAGGCGGTGCATCCGAGCCGCGGGGAGCAAGTGGCAGCGGATTCGGCTTCGGCCCGGAACTGCTCGACGAGCTGACGGCGGTCAAGGTGGTGCACTGGACTGCGCCAGGCTCGGAGGACGGCGCGCCTTGAGGCCCCGGTCAGGCCGCGCTGTAACGGATCAAGTCGACTTGCCACGAGTGGCAGCAAGGTTCAGGAGTGGACATGAGGATCGAAGTCTCACGCACGGATGAGCGACGGGTCGTGACGCGGTGACTGCACTTCCGCCGGATCCCGACCCCGCGAACACCCCCTCCGGTCCGAGCAGCGGGAGTGTCGACCCGGGTGACACGCCGCCAGATTCGGCACAGACGTCGGCGACATCGAATCAGGACCCGCCGGCCAGACGGAGGATGACGCCCATGGCGGTCGCCTCGATGATCGCGATCGGAATATTGGCCGCGATGTTCTTTGCCACGGCTGTGCTGATGGTGCTGAAGATAGTCGGTGTCTTCGACTAGGTGCATCCGGCCAGAACATGCCAGCTGGTAGCGGTTGGGACGGATTGGCCCTTACCTGGCTGATTCCAGTCCGAGCACTGTGATGGCGCCGAGCGTCGGGAGCGCTGTCGTGCGCCGCCTTTCGCCTTTCGTTCGACCGGACTTCGTCGTCGTCACCAGCCGAGAACAAGTTGCATCATCCGCCTCGCGAAGTTGTTCATCCGCGAAGCGAAGAGCCGACCGCGCGTGGTTTCGGCACCGGAGCGGCCGGGCTTCCTTCAGTCAAGGCCCCTAGGCGAACGGCGGGCTCCACCGTCGCGAGAGGAGTGTGGATGAAGGTTGGGCTCGTTGGAACACACACTGCGAAGGGCGAGGGATCACCGTCGGACGACGGATTGGCGGCGTTGGCCGGGGCGCTGGCGACGCGAGTCGTCGGCGTGGCCGCCCAACTAGCGGCCGATCGCTACGGTATCGCGTCGGTTCACTCCCTGCCCCAGCTGAGTGTGGTCTTGCACCGACGGCAGGATCGTCGCATCGGTCCGGTCACCCGCACGCGGTCCGAAGGGTTGCTCGCACGTAGCGCGACGCGGGTGGCGGTGCCGTGCGCGGAGGACGTCCTTGACGTGGTCAAACTTGGCTGCCCAAGACCGCGCGTCTCGGTCGTGCCGCAGGCGGTGGACCTGGACCAATTCTCGCCGGTCGGTCCAACGGAAGACCGTCGGCGTGAACGCAGAATAGTGGCAGTCACGCGAGAGTTGCTGCCGCCCAACGGCCTCGATGACCTCATGCACCCGATTTCGCGGTTGCGGCCGAGGCACACACGATCTAACAACCGTGCCGTCGACGATCAGTTGGGTGCCTCGCGACATGGGCCGCGACCCAGTGCGAGGCAGTCAGTGGCCAGCGGACGAGAACCCCTAGCCGACCAGCCACGTGCGCAAACGCGTCGCTCTCAGCGAGGAGGAGACTCCTGAAGTCATGCTGAAGGTTTGACACTGGCTGCTGCTCGGAACGGGGACCGGTGCCGCGCCGAC
>NZ_JAVROT010000536.1:0-4047 GCF_032162605.1 Mycobacterium sp.
AGTACCCCGTGGCGCTGGCCGTTGGCGACCTGTCCTGGGCACAGGTGGTGGCTGGCGAGGCCGCCCTTGGCCCAGTGATCAAGGACGTCAAGGAACAGCTTCGCGGAGTGCCCGACGGACTGACCTATGGTCTGCTGCGCTATCTGAATCCCGACGTGGACTTGGGCGGGTCGGATCCGACGATCGGATTCAACTACCTCGGCCGTCTCGGTGCGGGCGCGGGCGACCTGTCCGATGAGCTGTGGCGGATCAGCCAGGACGGTTTGTCGCTGACGGACGTGGCGTCGGCGGTGGGCACGCCGTTGGCGCACACCGTGGAACTCAACGCAGGCACCATGGACACCGATGCCGGCCCTCAACTGCAGGCCGCCTGGGCGTGGGCGCCCTCGACGGTCGATCAAACCCAGGTGCAGCGGCTGAGCCAGCTGTGGTTCGACGCCTTGGCCGGTATCTGCGCCCATGTGCAACACGGCGGAGGCGGGCTGACCCCTTCGGACCTTTCGCCGGCCCGGCTCAGCCAGCAGCAGGTCGACGAGCTGCAGCAGCAGTACGACATCGCCGACGTCCTGCCGCTGACCCCCCTGCAACAGGGGCTCCTGTTCCAAGCCAGCTTCGTCGAGGGCCCCGGCGACGATGTGTATGCGGTGCAGCTCGGGACCACCGTGACCGGTGCCTTAGATCCTCACCGGCTGCGTGATGCGGTGCACACCGTGGTCGCCCGCCATCCCAATTTGGCGGCAAGGTTCGACGAACAGTTCGGCGAGCCGGTGCAGATCATCCCCGCCGAACCCGAAATAGCCTGGCAATACCTCGAACTCGACGTCGACGAGCAGATCGAGCAGCTCTGCGCCGCCGAGCGCACGGCGGTCTGCGATCTGGCCGCCCGGCCGACCTTCCGCGCCGCGTTGGTCCGTACCGCCGGCAACCGGCACCGGTTCGTGATGACCATTCACCACATCGTGATCGACGGCTGGTCTCTCCCGATCCTCCTGCAGGAGATCTTCGCCAGCTATTACGGACACCGTCTGCCCGCGGCCGCGCCGTATCGCAACTTCGTCAGCTGGCTCGCCAGTCAGGATCGCGGCGCCGCCCAAGCGGCGTGGCGCGAGGTGTTCGACGGTTTCGACACCCCGACCCTCGTCGGTGCTCCCGCTCAGGCAGGGCGGCGAAGCATCGAGTCCTTTTCCGTGCCCGAGCACACCACGCAGGCTCTCACCGAGCTGGCGCGTTCGCACCACACCACCGTCAACACGGTGTTGCAGGCTGCGTGGGCGCAGACGCTGACCTGGTTGACGGGCCAGCATGACGTGGCCTTCGGCACCGCGGTTTCTGGCCGGCCGACCGACATGGTCGGCGCGGAGTCAATGGTGGGCCTGTTGATCAACACGGTGCCGGTCCGGGCGAACATCACCGCGGCGACCACCGTCGCCGAGCTGTTGAACCATCTGCAGGGCGCCCACAACGACACCGTCGAGCACGAGCACCTGGCGCTCGGCGAAATTCATCGCGTCACCGGCCACGAACGACTGTTCGACACCCTCTTCGTCTACGAGAACTATCCGATCGACTCCGGCGCACTGTTGGGTGCGCAGGACCTGGCGATCACCGAGTTCACCAGCCGCGAGTACAACCACTACCCGCTGTCGGTGGTGGCCATGCCGGGTAAAGAGCTGGGCCTGCGCGTCGAATACGACACCGACGTCTTCGACGCCGCCGATGTCGAGACACTGGTCGATCGGTTGCAGCAGGTGTTGGCTGTGATGCCCACCGATCCCACCCGGCGGTTGTCGTCCATCGATCTGCTCAATTCCGTCGAGCACGACCGCCTTGATGAATGGGGCAACCGGACGGTCTTGACCCGGTCGGCGACCACCCCGACGTCGATTCCGGAGTTGTTCGCCGCGCAGGTGGCCCGCGCCCCTGAGGCGGTGGCGATCAGCTGTAGTGAGCGGTCGTGGACCTACCGTGAGCTCGACGAGGCCTCCAACCGGTTGGCGAACCTCTTGTCCAGTCATGGCGCGGGCCCGGGTGAGCGGGTGGCGCTGCTGCTTCCACGCACCGCTGAGGCGATCGCGGCGATCCTCGCGGTGATCAAGACCGGTGCTGCGTATCTGCCGATCGACCCCGCGCATCCCGATGCGCGGGTCGAGTTCGTGCTCAACGATGCCACGCCGATCGCGGCGATCACCACGGCGGACCTGCGCTCGCGGCTGGACGGGTCTGACCTGCTCGTCATCGACGTCGACGACCCTGCCGTCGACTCCCAACCGAGCACCGCATTGCCGGTGCCGGCTCCGGATGACATCGCGTACATCATCTACACCTCGGGCACCACCGGCGCTCCCAAGGGGGTGGCGGTCACCCAGCGCAACGTCACCCGGCTGCTGGAGTCACTTGATGCCGAACTGGCGCTGGGGCAGGTCTGGACGCAGTGTCATTCCTTGGCCTTCGACTACTCGGTGTGGGAGATCTGGGGTGCGCTTCTGTATGGCGGACGGCTGCTGGTCGTGCCCGATTCGGTGGTTCGCTCGCCGGAAGATCTCCATGCGCTGATGGTCACCGAACAGGTCAGCGTCCTGAGCCAGACCCCGTCGGCGTTCTACGCCCTGCAGACTGCCGACGCGCTACAGCCCGAGCTGGGTCGGCAGCTGAAGCTTCAGACTGTGGTGTTTGGCGGCGAAGCGCTTGAACCGCAACGTCTTGCGACTTGGCTGCACAGCCACCCGGGACTGCCGCGCATGATCAACATGTACGGCATCACCGAGACGACCGTGCACGCGTCGTTCCGGGAGATCGGCGAAGCGGATGTCGACGGCAATGCGAGCCCCATCGGCGTCCCATTGGAGCACCTCGCCTTCTTCGTACTGGATGGGTGGATGCGGCAGGTGGCTGTCGGTGTCGTCGGCGAGCTGTACGTGGCCGGTGCCGGGCTGGCGTGTGGATACCTGGGCCGGTCGGATTTGACGTCGACGCGATTCGTGGCGTGCCCCTTCGGGGAGCCCGGTGCGCGGATGTATCGCACCGGGGATCTGGTGCGGTGGGGTGCTGACGGGCAGCTGCGGTACGTGGGGCGTGCTGACAAGCAGGTCAAGATCCGCGGCTATCGCATCGAGCTGGGTGAGGTTCACGCAGCGCTGGCCGGTTTGGACGGCGTGGATCAGGCGGTCGTGATCGCCCGCGAGGATCGTCCCGGCGACAAGCGGCTGGTGGGTTACGTCACGGGTGTGGTCGACCCGGTCACGGCGCGCACGAAGCTCGCCGAGCGCCTACCGACCTACATGGTCCCGTCCGCGGTGGTGGTGTTGGACGCGCTGCCGTTGACGGTCAACGGCAAGCTCGACACCCGCGCTCTGCCGCCACCGGAATACCAGGACGCCGATCAGTACCGCGCCCCAGTAGACGTGGTCGAGGAGATCCTCGCCGGCATCTACGCCCAGGTTCTCGGCGTCGAGCGGGTCGGAGTGGACGACTCGTTCTTCGACCTGGGCGGGGACAGCATCCTGTCGATGCAGGTGGTGGCGCGGGCCCGTGCAGCCGGTCTGCTGTGCCGGCCGCGCGACGTCTTCGTCGAGCAGACCGTGGCCCGACTGGCCCAGGTAGCCGTCTTCACCGGCGGTGAGACCGCCGAGGTCGATCAGGGCATCGGGCCGGTGGTGGCCACCCCGATCATGCGCTGGCTGCACGACGTCGACGGACCGATCGACCAGTTCAACCAGGCGGTGGAGGTGCAGGCCCCCGCGGGAGTCACCGATGCCGACGTGGTGGTGGTGTTGCAATCGCTGCTGGATCGGCATGCGACGCTGCGGCTGCGCGTCGAGGACGACGGTGCAGGCGGCTGGTCGCCGACGGTGCCCGAGGTGGGGTCGGTGGACGCCCGGGATTGCCTGCAGGCAATCGATGTGTTGTCCGATGACGCGCTGGTGGCGGCGCGGTCGCGGTTGAACCCTGCCGCGGGGGCGTTGCTCAGCGCGCTGTGGGTGCCCGACACCGGCCAGCTGGTGTTGATCATTCACCATCTGGCGGTGGACGCGGTGTCGTGGCGAATTC
>NZ_JAVROT010000537.1:0-6956 GCF_032162605.1 Mycobacterium sp.
CCGGAGTAGAGGCTTGGGTCGGCCAGACCGATGTCAAACGGCGTGTGGCCGCGGCCGATGTTGAGGTCGACATCGACTCCCCGGATTTCAAGCCCGTGAATGCCTTCAAAACTAGTAGGCACCGGCCCACCCTTGAGTGCTAGCACTCGCGTGTATAGAGTGCTAGGTGGCAGGCGGCCAAACCCCGCTCCGGCTCCCGCGACGACGGCGTGAGGTCACGGACGCTTGCCGAACAACTGGTAAGTGCTGGTAATCCGTGAAGGTCCGGGATCTACCCCGGATCGCACCCCAACAAATGTGGAGGGCTCCATCGTGGCCGTGAACATCAAGCCACTCGAGGACAAGATCCTCGTTCAGGCCAATGAGGCCGAGACTACGACCGCCTCCGGTCTGGTCATCCCCGACACCGCCAAGGAGAAGCCGCAGGAAGGCACCGTCGTCGCAGTTGGCCCAGGCCGCTGGGACGAGGATGGCGAGAAGCGCATCCCCCTGGACGTCGCCGAGGGCGACACCGTCATCTACAGCAAGTACGGTGGCACCGAGATCAAGTACAACAACGAGGAGTACCTGATCCTGTCGGCACGCGACGTGCTGGCAGTCGTCTCCAAGTAAGCATCAGTGTTCCGCCCCGGAGATCCCCGTCAACGCGGGTGATTTCCGGGGCGGCATGCGTTGTGTCCCATTTACGTAGTCAGAAAGTACACACATGAGCAAGCAGATTGAGTTCAACGAGACTGCGCGCCGGGCCATGGAAGCCGGTGTCGACAAGCTCGCCGACGCGGTCCGCGTGACGCTTGGCCCGCGTGGCAGGCACGTCGTGCTGGCCAAGGCGTTCGGTGGCCCCGTCGTGACCAATGACGGCGTCACCATCGCCAGGGAGATCGACCTCGAGGATCCGTTCGAGAACCTCGGTGCGCAGCTGGTGAAGTCGGTGGCCACCAAGACCAACGACGTCGCGGGCGACGGCACCACCACCGCGACCGTGCTGGCGCAGGCGATCATCAAGGCCGGCCTGCGCAACGTGGCCGCGGGCGCCAACCCCATCGAGTTGGGTCTGGGCATCGCCAAGGCCGCCGACGCCGTGTCGGAGGCTCTCCTGGCCGCCGCCACGCCGATCTCGGACCAGAACGGCATCGCCCAGGTCGCGACCGTGTCGTCGCGTGACGAGGTGATCGGTCAGCTCGTGGCTGAGGCCATGACGAAGGTCGGCCACGACGGCGTCGTCACTGTGGAGGAGTCCTCGACACTGAACACCGAGCTCGAGGTCACCGAGGGTGTCGGCTTCGACAAGGGCTTCACGTCGGCCTACTTCATCACCGACTTCGACGCACAGGAAGCCGTCCTCGAGGACGCGCTGGTGTTGCTCAACCGCGAGAAGATCAGTTCGCTGCCGGACCTGCTGCCGCTGCTGGAGAAGGTCGCCGAGTCGGGCAAGCCGCTGCTGATCATCGCCGAGGACGTCGAGGGCGAAGCCCTTTCGACGTTGGTGGTGAACGCGATTCGCAAGACGCTGAAGGCCGTCGCCGTCAAGGCGCCGTTCTTCGGCGACCGCCGCAAGGCGTTCCTGGACGATCTCGCGGTCGTCACGGGTGGCCAGGTGGTCAACCCCGACGTCGGGCTCCTGCTGCGTGAGGTCGGCCTCGACGTGCTGGGCACCGCCCGGCGCGTGGTCGTCACCAAGGACAGCACCGTGATCGTCGACGGTGGCGGCAGCAAGGACGCGATCGAGGGTCGCAAGTCGCAACTGCGCGCCGAGATCGAGGCCACCGACTCCGACTGGGACCGCGAGAAGCTCGAAGAGCGGCTGGCCAAGCTCTCCGGGGGCGTTGCGGTCATCAAGGTCGGTGCGGCAACCGAAACCGATCTGAAGAAGCGCAAGGAGGCGGTGGAGGACGCGGTCTCCGCAGCCAAGGCCGCCATCGAAGAGGGCATCGTCACCGGTGGTGGCTCCGCCCTCGTCCAGGCCGGGTCTGTCCTGAAGTCGCTGCGCGAGTCGCTGAAGGGTGACGAGGCGCTGGGCGTCGACGTGTTCGCGTCGGCACTTCCCTCGCCGCTGTACTGGATCGCCACCAACGCCGGGTTGGACGGCTCGGTGGTGGTGAACAAGGTGTCGCAGCTGTCTGCAGGGCAGGGCTTCAACGCCGCAACGCTGGAGTACGGCGACCTGCTCGCCGACGGCGTCGTCGACCCCGTGAAGGTGACCCGCTCAGCGGTGCTCAACGCGGCGTCGGTGGCTCGAATGATCCTGACCACTGAGACCGCGATCGTCGACAAGCCTGCCGAGCAGGCAGACAACGGCGGCCACGGCCATCACGGCCACAGCCACTAGGTAGTGCGGACGAGGCGCCCCGGTCACGCGACCGGGGCGTTTCGCCGTCGCGCCTTGGAACGTGAGCCGCCGGACGACGTGTTCTAGGTTGAATCATGGCCGTCTCCCGTTCGCGAGCGTCGGCTCTCGGCCGCCGTCCGGCCGCGACCCCGGCGACGAGCACCGACGTGCACCCAACGACTCCGAGCGCAGTCGCCGGACTGGACCTACACCTGGAGCGCCCCGGCGGCAGGGTGCGTGACAGCGTGATGGACGCCATCCGCGACGCGATCCGAACGGGGCGATTGGTGACGGGGACGCGGTTGCCGTCGAGCCGGGCGCTGGCCGCCGATCTGGGCGTCGCGAGGAACACCGTCGCGCGTGCATACGCCGAACTCATCGCCGAGGGCTGGTTGTCAGCACATCAAGGCTCGAGCACCTTGGTCTCGCAACGTGCCGCCGAGGTCGTCCGGTCCGTCGCCGCACCGCCTACGCGTCAGGCGCTACGCCGGTTGGACCACGACCTGCGGCCTGGTCATCCGGACCTGTCGTCGTTTCCCCGGGCCGACTGGAGCCGCGCGGTCACACGCGCGTTGAACGCGGCACCGTTCGAGGCGTTCGGGTACGCCGACCCGCATGGCCGACCGGAGCTTCGCCACGCTGTCGCGCAATATCTCGCTCGGGCGCGCGGGGTTCGGGCCCAACCGTGCAACATCATCGTGTGTAGCGGAGCCGCTGAAGGGCTGAGCCTCCTCGCGGGCGCCTTGGCGAACGCCGGGGTCGCCGCCGTGGCCGTCGAGGAGTTTGGCCTCCCCGCTCAACGGGCGTCGCTCACCAAAGCGGGGTTGCGTTGCCCCCCACTGGCCGTCGACTTCCATGGCGCCGACGTCATGGCGCTGGAGGGCATGGCCGAGGTGGGCGGTGTGCTGCTCACCCCGTCGCACCAGTTCCCGCTCGGTGTGTCCTTGCATTCCGACCGCCGCGCGGCCGTCATCGACTGGGCGCGAAGAACCGGTGGAGCGATCATCGAGGACGACTACGACGGCGAGTTCCGCTACGACCGCAGCCCCGTCGGTGCGCTGCAGGGCGTCGATCCCGAACACGTGGTCTACCTGGGCACGGTGAGCAAGTCGCTGGCGCCCGGCCTTCGGCTCGGCTGGCTGGTCCTGCCGGGACGACTCGTCGAGGCGGTGGCCCGGCAGAAGGGCGAAACCGAGGAGACCTGCGGCTTCGTCGAGCAGTTGGCGATGGCCGAGTTCATCGGGTCAGGTTCCTACGACAGGCACATCCGCACCATGCGCGCGCAGTATCGGCGGCGCCGCGAGCAACTCGTCGCAGCGGTCGTTCGGTCATCACCGAAGACCGCCGTGAGCGGAATGCCCGCGGGCCTGCACGTGATGCTCGAGGAGCTCGGTGCCGACGAGAGCGCACTGTCTCGTCACCTGGCGTGGCGACGGCTCGGCGTGGAGAGTCTCGATCTGTATCGCCATCCCGAAACTGACAGCGGGCGTGATGGTTTGGTGGTCGGGTTTGCGGCGCCGGCGCCGAGCGCATGGTCGGCAGCCTTGGATGCGCTGATCCGACTGTTGCCCTGACACGCTCGACTGGCCCCTACGCGCCGCGCCCTACTGGCCCACGGCGGGAGCGGGTCCGCCGTTAGCGTTGAGGCATGTTGATCACAGGCAACTCGAGAGTTGCCGACCTATTGAGCGTCACCCCGCCCCCGATCGCCACGGGTGCGCACGCGACGACGCAGCTCGTCGAGCTTGCCCCGGCGGACGCCGGACTGGCCCCACATCGACATTCCGGACCGGTGTTCGGTTACATGTTGCAGGGCAGGATGCTCTTCGAGCTCGAGGGGGAGGCGCCCGTCGAAATCGTTGCGGGAGAGGCATTCTGGGAGCCGGGCGGTGAGGTCGTGCACTATCAGACGAGAAATCTGGACCCGACGGACTGGAGCCGCTTCGTTGCGGTGTGCATCTGCGCACCCGGCGTCGACATGATCACCATGCTCGAGCCGCAAGAGATCGAAGCCCGCGATGCCCTACGGCATCGCAGCGTTCGCCCGGATGCGCCGTGAAGACCATGCAGGCGATCATCGCGCAGGACCGCGCTGCCGGCACCGACGGGTTGGCGCTCGCGGACGTGCCCTACCCCCATGCTGCGGAGAACGACGTCATCGTCCAAGTGCACGCAGCGGGGTTCACCCCGGGTGAGCTGGACTGGCCGGGCACCTGGACCGACCGGGCCGGACGTGATCGGACACCGACCGTTCCCGGCCACGAGGTGTCCGGGGTGGTTGCCGAGTTGGGTTACGGGACCACCGGGCTGACCGTCGGCCAGAGGGTCTTCGGGATCACCGACTGGTGTCGTAACGGCACGCTGGCCGAATTCGTCGCAGTGGAGGCGCGCAACCTGGCCACCCTGTCGGCCGGAGTGGACCACGTCGTCGCTGCCGCGCTGCCGATCTCAGGCCTAACGGCTTGGCAGGGACTGTTCACCCACGGACACCTCGGAGCCGGGCAGACCGTCTTGATTCATGGCGCTGCGGGCGGTGTCGGTTCGGTTGCGGTGCAACTGGCGCATGAAGCGGGGGCTCGGGTGATCGGCACCGGCCGCACTGCCCACCGCCAGACCGTGCTCGATCTGGGCGCGGAGGCCTTCGTGGATCTGGACCGCGACCCGCTGGAGAGCGTCGGCGAAGTGGACATGGTGTTCGACGTGGTGGGCGGTCAGCTCCTGGATCGCTCGGCGGCGTTGGTCCGTTCGGGCGGTGCGCTCGTCAGCATCGCTGAACCACCGCGATCCCAGCCCAACGACGGACGGGCCGTCTTCTTCGTCGTCGAACCCGATCGGGTGGGGCTTGCCACACTGGAGCGCAGGCTTCGAGAGGGGCGGCTGCGTCCGCTCGTCGGGGCGACGTATGCCATCGAAGACGCTCCTGCAGCGTTCGACCCGACCCGCCGCGGCCACGGCAACGGCAAGCCGATCATCCGCGTCATCGACGATACGCAGCCGACCATCAGTGATTCGTCGCTCGGAGACGGCAAGTGACGGAAGCCATTGCCGCAGAGCCACGTCCGTCGCTGTCGGGTATCAACGTGCGCACCGTGAAGCTGACGAGCAGCGGCGAGTAGTAAGTCTTCAACGACTGTGTCGTGAAGGAATAGAAAGAAGGAAAACCGATGACAGACTTTCCGCAGACGCCGGCGGCGACCGCCGCACTCGCGGTGGCTGCGCGCTTCTACTCGCCGGCGCTACTCAATCACTGCGTCCGTTCGTACTCATGGGGAGCGATGTACGGGGCAGCGCACGGCATCGCCTTCGACGACGAGCTCCTGTACGTCGCGGCGATGCTTCACGACATCGCTCTCACCGACGCCTTCGACAGTCACCGAGTGCCCTTCGAGGAGGCGGGCGGCGACCTGGCATGGGTGTTCGGGGTGGCGGCCGGGTGGCCGGCTGATCGGGCGGCCCGGGCAATGGAGATCATCGTGCTGCACATGCGCGACGACGTCTCGTCGACCGTCGACCCAGAGGCGCACATCCTGCAGGTCGCTACCAGCTGGGACGTCGTCGGGCGGCGGCCGGAGGAGTTCCCAGCGGCGGCAAGGACGGAGATACTCGCGCGCTATCCCAGGCTGGAGTTCGGTGGCGAATTCCTGGCGTGCTTCGAAGACCAGGCGGCCCGCAAGCCGGGCAGCGCGGCCGCCGCATCGGTGGCCAACAATGCTGCCGGCCGCATCAAGGCCAATCCGCTCGACGGCTAGCTGGGTATCCGGTGGCGCTGCGCTGAGCTAATCGCTCGACGCCGTGGCGCTGGCCCGCATGTTCGCACCAGCTACTGAAGGCGTCGATTCCCGCCAGGGAGTGCTCCTGTTCCGCGCTCTCCGGCAACGGGCCATTACGGCCATCGGTCTCATCGCACGTACGGTGCAACTGCACCCGCTTGTGACGAGACTCGTCGAGTCTGAATGAGATCCACTGCGACAACGCAATTGGCATTCCATCTCTGCGGGCCCACCGGCGATCACTGTTCACTCGGTGCCTGCACGCGTAGGCGCGCCCGCCCTGTCCGTCCAGTGTTGACGTGCCTACTTCCTCCGTGCCCATCCCTGCCGGCACCCGCATCGCCTGGAAGCGCCGAGGCCGGCGAGGTGTGCTGATTCTCACTGGCGAGACGGCTGATGCGCGAAGTTGTCATGAGTAAAATAGGTTTTGCTCCTTACCTCATCATCGACGAAATGCGACCTCGAGGAAGCGAGCGCTAGCGAATGCGTGAGGCGAGCTTCGGTGTCGGCTTGCTTCGACGTCCGAGTTCGTCATCCAAGAGGAGGGAATTGTTGTGGAGTTGACCCGTGATCGTGCGGGCCAGCCATGGCGGGCACGTCATCGCGAGATCTTGAACCGAATCGTTCGGGAAACCGAGCCACCGACCGACAGCCTGCCGCGGATGACGAAGTCGAGGAGCGCAGAGCTCGACGACGCGTACAGCGCGCGGGTGGGCGAGGTGCTCGATCTGGCCGGGAGTATCGGTGCCATCCTGATGGCGTCCGGGATGCCGGCGACCGCCACGATGGACCAGGTGACAGCCATCACCGCTGCGTACGGTATCGAGCGCTGCGAAGTCGACGTCATCAACACGACG
>NZ_JAVROT010000538.1:0-19597 GCF_032162605.1 Mycobacterium sp.
GACATCATGAAGTAGCACGCCGCGCAGATGGCCGCGGCCAGTCCCCATCCGACGCCGACCAGGTTGATGTGGGCGCCCGAGAAGCCGCCGCTCTCGAAAACCCCGAGCACCAGCATGATTCCCGCGACTGCCAGCGCGACGCCCGCCATCGTCAGATTGCTCGGCCTGCGCCGGGTGGTGGCCCAGAGCCATCCGACAACGAGGACGGGGGAGGTGTATTCGAGCAGGAGCGCGACGCCGACCGACAGGTGCGCGACGGCGTTGTAGTAGCAGAGCTGCGCGCCGGCGATCGGAACGATGCCGTAGGCGACGACCGTCTTCCAGTGCTGCAGCGCCTCGCGAACCCAGCCGGGCTTGACCAGCGTGGCGAACACGGCCATCGCGACCGCGCCTCCCGCCAGGCGTGCGGTGACGGCTGCGGTGGGACTCCACCCGGACTCCATCAGGGACTTGCCGAGGGGGCCGGACATGCCGAAGGCGAGCGCCGAACCGAGCGCGAAGAGCAGGCCGAGCCGAAAATGGTCGGCAGCGGGCCGCACGTCCGTCGTCGCAGGCACCTGGCACCTCCTGGCATGTAATGAGTAATGTGGATGTTGCTCATGACGCTACGGCTGGACAGAGTCAGGAGTCAAATGCATTTCAGTCATGACACAGAACTCACACTCCGTGCAGCGTGTGTCCTGATCAACACCGACCGGGTCGATGGCGAGCAGCTCGGTGACATGGCGCCGCTTGATGAGTACCTGGCCGGTTTCGGATGGACGGGACGGCGGGACGGGGACGCCGCCGAACTCGACTCCGTGCACCGGTTGCGTACGCGGATCGGCAAGATCTGGTCGCATTCGGACGACGAGGAACGCGTCGTCGGTCAGGTGAACGCATTGCTGAGCGATACCCGCGCCTCGCCATGGTTGACCCGGCACGCCGAGATGCCGGAGTGGCACCTACACCTGGCGTCGATCCACGACCCGCTGTGGCAGCGCATGGGCGCCGAGATGGCCATGGCCCTGGCAGACCTGATCCGGGCAGGAGAACTGCGCAGACTCAAGACGTGTGCGGCACCGGATTGCGAGGCGGTGCTGATCGACTTGTCCCGCAACCGGTCCCGCATGTTCTGCGACACCGGAAACTGTGGAAACCGTCAGCACGTGGCGGCTTACCGAGAGCGCCAGGCGCGCGAGGAGAGCTGACCGGCCCGCCTACGGGCGACTCCAAATCGGTGCGCCGGTGGGCCTTCCGACGCCGTTAGGCTGGCTGCCGGGGGAGACATGACTCGGCAACCGGCGACGCGGCAACAGATCGGCGCGCAACGCTTTCTGACGCGGCGCTTGGCGCACGCTCTGGTGCGCAGAGACGTCGCGATGCACGACGATCCGCTACGGGCACAGTCGCTGTCGCTCGTCGTCGGATGTCTCCTCGCGGCGATCGCCATCGCGGCGTGTGCCGTTCTCGCGCTGGTGCGGCCGCGAGGCGTTCCTGCCTCGGCGCCGATCGTGATGGCCGGCGAATCCGGCGCGCTGTACGTCCGCATCGACGACACCCTTCACCCCGTCCTCAACCTCGCCTCGGCACGGCTCATCGCACGGTCGGCGGCCAGCCCCGTGGCTGCCAGCGAGGCGGCCATCGCCAGGGCCAAGCGGGGACCCATGATGGGGATTCCAGGTGCGCCGGCGACCATCGGTGCACCGGTACGCGGGTCGGCCTGGACGGTGTGCGACGGCGATCGCACGGTGGTCGCGGTCGGTGACCAACCGCTCGACCGGTTCGACGCGTCACGGCCCGTGCTGGTGACACCGCGCGGCGAGAGTGCGGCGACGACGTATCTGCTCTACGACGGCCACCGCGCCGAAGTCGATCTGCGCAGCACGGCCGTCGTCCGAGCATTGCGCCTGGGCGGGGTTGCCCCCGTTCGTGTTTCGCGAACGCTGCTCGACGTCGTACCGGAGGCGCCCGCCCTCGCGGTCCCACGCATCGCGGGAGCCGGCGAAGTGGGACCCGCCGCGCTGGGCGGTGTGCCCATCGGCACGGTGGTGCGCGTTCAGCGTGCCGAGCTGTCGGAGCACTACGTGGTGCTGCGTGACGGCATGCAGTCCATCGGCGAAGTTGCCGCCGATCTCATCAGGTTCGCCTACGACCGGTATGCCAAACCGGTGGCCGCGGTCGCACCTGCGGCAATTGCGGCGCTCCCGATCGTGACCGGCCTTTCGGTGACCACCTTCCCGCAGCATGCCCGCACCCCGGTCGGTCGCGCGGACGGTCGCGCCGTTTGCGCCCAGTGGAGGCCGCGCGGATCGACGTCGTCGTCGTCGAACACCGTTGTGCTCAATGGGGGTTCGCGCAGCGAGGATCTGCTGGACGCCGGGGTCCTCGCGCAGGCGGACGGCGAGGGCCCGAACGTCGACGCGGTGGTCATCTCAGGCGGTGCCAGCGCATATGTCCGGTCGGCCCGAATCTCCGGCGACGACGGGACGACCGGTGCGCGCTTCATGGTCTCCGACGCGGGTGTGCTGTTCGGGGTTCACGACTACGACGCCGCGAAGTTCCTGGGTCTCGGGCCATCACCGGATGCCGCGCCATGGCCGGTCCTCGCACATCTGCCCCGCGGGCCCGAACTCAGCACCGATGCGGCGTCAATCGCCAGGGACGGGATCCCGACCCCGTCGTAACCGGTTCGCCGACAACGTCATCGCTCCCGTCGCCACCGCGATGCACACCGCGGCGCCGACCAGCGAGACCCGACGCGGCGCGGGGTCGGGGCTTGTCGGGTCCGGGTCTGCCTGCGTAGTGGGCGTCGGCGTCGAGGCGGTCGCGGCTCCTGCCCCGTCGGCGCTGACCGCGGCCAGCACGTCGACGACGCCGTGGCCAACCCAGGGATCCCATCCGGCGGACGGGTGATGGGCGGTGTCCTCGATCCGCCGAATGACCTGACGTGCCGTCAGATGAGGAGAGACGGCGCGCACCAGCGCGGCCATGCCGGTGACCACGGGCGCCGAGTAACTCGTACCCGAGATCGGTGACGGCTGGGAGGAGCCAGGAACGGTGTCGATCAACCCGTCGCCGTCCGGACTCAGCGACACGACGTCCTCACCAGGGGCGGCTACGTCCACCCATGGCCCTGCCAGAGTGAATGCCGACGGGCGCCCCTCGTGGTCGACGGAACCGACGGTCAAGACGTAGTCGTCGTACCAGGCAGGACTCACCACGACCTTCACGGCATCCCAGCTGGGGCGTCCAGGACGGGCCGGTTCGGGGGGCGGGTTCTGCTCCGGGCATTGACCTTCGCCGCCGACGTTTCCCGCCGCCGCGACGACCACGACGTTCTTGACGTCGACGGCGTAGGCCAGGGCGGCACCCAGGGACCGGTCATCGATACCCCGATCGGCGGCCACGCAGGCGACGGACGAGATGTTGATGACCGTCGCTCCGGCGTCCGCGGCCGTGCGGACGGCGGCCGCGAGCGTGTCGACGTCCCCGACCCCGGAGCCGCCCGATGCATCCGAAGGCCGAAAGACGTTGCTCGACTGGCGGATCCCAATGATGCCCGCCTCGGGTGCGATACCGCTGAACGCAGCGCCCGCCTCGCCATCGCTTGCCGCCCCGATGATCCCGGCCACGATCGTGCCGTGGCCGTCGCAGTCCTGGGTGCCGTCACCGGTCGACACGTAATCGCCGCCGGGCAACAGGCGGGGCAGGAGCCGGTGCCGGGCGACGCCGGTGTCGATCACGGCAACGGTCTGACCCGAGCCGCGGCTCAACTGCCAAACCGGTTGGAGCTCAGTCATGTCCAGCTGACCATCGGTGCCGGCGCCGGTGCGGGCACCTACCGGGCACGCCTCGGTCTGCTCGGTCGCCGCCGGTGGCGCGGGGGGCCGGGCGGCAGGCAGTCGTGAGCCGTCCACCGTCGGCGGTGTCACGGCAGCGGCGACCGGCGCCGTCCACACTGCGGAGATCACCGACACGATGGCGAACAGGCGCATTCCCCGCGCCGACGGGGCGGTCATCGCAGGTGAAACCCGCCGACGAGGTCGTACACACCGCTGACCCACCCCGCAGCGGGAACGACGGCTGCCAGCGCGGCGTACTCGAACTGGTCGACCAGCCGTGACCAGAAGGCCCCCGTCCTGGGTCTTCGAACGACGACCAGAGCGATCGCGATGAGAACGCCGCCAGTCACGCCGACGTACTCCCGGTGGGTGTTGAGCGCAACTCCGAGGCAGGTGACACCACTGATGAAGCCGGCTGCGCCCAAGGCGATTCTGCGCACCGGGTCCACGTAGCTGCGGGCCCGCAGGAGAAGCACCAACGTGAGCACGCCCGTGAACGCGAGGACGGCATGATCACCCGCGCCCCCGACCGCCACGATCACGGCACCGGAAGCGCTGCCCGCCGCGCCGCCGACGACGAGGCCGCTGAGTGTGGCATGGGCTGCCCCGGTGCGATCCGCCACATCGCCGTTTCCATGATCGGGCACGTGCCACTGATCGGATCCGAGCCCGGCGGCGAGCACCGAGAACCGAGGTGCCAGGGCGAGCAGAACGAGTGAGGCGCTCGAGAGCACCGCGCCGACCGCAGCGACGGGCATGGCGACGAGTGTCACCAGCGCGCTCAGCAGTGAAAACACCGCAGTGGCACTCAATGCCGCTGACGCCTTGCCAGACAGCCGGAGCATCAATAGCGACGCGGACACCGCCGCCGCGGCAGCCAGGAGGACGTTCGGCGCCGCGGGGCTCGACGGCACCGCGAGAAACCCCGTTGCCGACGCCAGGGATACGAAGGCCATGCTCGATGCCGTCCCGTAGCCGGTGGCCACCGTCATCGCCGCGGCCGCACAGGCTCCCGCCCCGGCGACGACTACGTTCGTCACCGCGTACGCGGAACCGGCGGAGGCGGCCAGCGCCACCGAAGTCAGGGCGGTGGCCGATACGCAGAATGCGCCGGGAAGGCTCTGGGCAAGGTTGCCCCCGGACATGGGTGCGACGACCGCCACGTGACCGGGCTCCATCGCCAGCGGTCCGAGCGCTGGTCCGTGACCTCGGCTGAGAGTGAGCAGCTCGCCGTCGTGAATATCGTTGTCGGTCAGGGAAAGTGCTTCATCCAGTATGCCCCCGGACATGCGGTCCAACCGCCAGTGCAGAGCCGCGGTGTCCGGTGCGGAGCGGCCGTCGACCATGTCGACGATGGCAGGCAAGAGCTCGCCGACCGGCGCGCCGGACGGCAACCCGACGTCGACCGTCACCGGATCGCCATCGCGATCGGTATGGATGCACACCCTGCGTACCGACATCTGATCACCCCCGAGCTCGTGTCACCGCAGTCACCCTAACGGCGCCACGGAAGTGACCGAGTCACCAATCTTCTTGGACCGAAGTGGAACGAAACAGGCTCCCGCAGCGTCCATTGAGCGATGGAACCATTGCGCTCGTCGCGTCTTTCGCCGCCGCCGTTCGATGACGGCGAGATCGTCGTCGAACGACCGCCCGACGTCCCGAAGGACCCGCCGACGCACGTCATGGCCCGGCTGCTCCCGCTGGGGATGATCCTCGCGATGGGCGGTATGACGGTGCTCTACTTCACCTCGGGGGCAGCATCCTCGCGTAGTCCGATGTTCCTGTTCCTTCCCGTCATGATGCTGGTCTCGGTGCTGGGCTCCGTCGCGTACCAGTCACGGGGAGCGCGCCGCGGTGGCGAGCTCGACCAGGACCGCCGCGGTTACCTCCGCTACCTCGACGCCCTGGATCAGGCGCTGGCGAGAACCAGTGACGCACAACATGCGTCACTGCACTGGAGCCATCCCGAACCGGCGTCCACGTGGACCCTCGTCGGCGGCGCCCGCATGTGGGAGCGGCATCCTGACGATGAGGACTTCTGCCTCGTCCGGATCGGCGTCGGTGCCGGTCCACTGTCCACACCCCTGGTCCTGCCGGAGCCTGGGCCTGCCGAATCACGGGATCCGGTGACGGCGGGGGCACTTGCCAGGATGGTCGCCGATCGGTCGACGGTGCCGGGCTTGCCCATCACCGTCGACCTGCTCGCACACCCACGCATCTTCGTCGAGGGAGCGCAGGACGCAGCCCGCGGACTGGTGCGGGCCATGGTGTGCCAGTTGGCCGTGCTGCACGCCCCCGACGTACTGGAGATCACTGCCGTCGGCGATGCCTGCGAGCGCGAATGGGACTGGCTGAAATGGCTGCCGCATCATCGGCATTCAAGCCGGGTCGACCATGCGGCGCACCGGGTGGTCATCGTGGACGGTGGCCCTGACCCCGTCGACCGTCGTCAGCCGGCCGGGGGCGCGACGGTGGTGGTCATCGGTCAGACGCGGGCAGGTGACGGTCTGCGTCTGGACGTCAACGACCGCGTGGCCTTCGAACGGCCGGATGCGTTGACCTCGACTCAGGCGGTCGTCTGCGCCAGGAGGCTGGCACGGTTCGCTACGACTTCCACGCCGACCACGGGCACCGCGGACTGGCCGGACCTCGTCGGCATCGGTGACCTCGCGCGCATCGACTGCGAGCGGGTGTGGCGGCCACGGACGGGGGACCGACGCCTTCGGGTGGCCATCGGGGTGGGCGACCGCGGCGAACCCGTCGAACTGGACATCAAGGAGGCGGCCAACCGCGGTATGGGGCCGCACGGGCTGTGCGTTGGTGCGACCGGCTCCGGCAAGTCGGAGTTCCTGCGGACGCTGGCGCTCGGCCTGATCGCGACCCACCCGCCCGATGACCTGAACCTCGTCCTCGTCGACTTCAAGGGCGGGGCGACGTTTCTCGGCTTCGATCGTTTGAGACACGTCGCCGCCGTGGTCACCAACCTCTCCGAAGAACAGCACCTGGTGGCGAGGATGCGGGACGCCCTTGCCGGTGAGATGACGCGGCGGCAACGGCTGCTGCGGGGTGCGGGGAACTTTCTGAACGTCGGCGACTACGACGCGGCGCGTGCTCGGGGCGCGGACCTCGAGCCGCTGCCCGCCCTGCTCATCATCGTCGACGAGTTCTCCGAGCTGCTCAGCCAGCACCCCGACTTCGCCGAACTGTTCGTGGCCGTGGGCCGCCTCGGTCGCTCGCTCGGCATGCACCTGCTGCTCGCGAGTCAGCGCCTCGACGAAGGCCGGCTACGCGGGATCGAGACCCACCTGTCATACCGTGTCTGCTTGAAGACGTTCTCCGCCAGCGAGTCCCGAGCCGTACTCGGAACGACGGACGCCTATGAACTGCCTGCCACTCCCGGCGCGGCATTCCTCAAGACGGCGTCCGGTGACCTGGTGCGATTCCGTACCGCGTTCGTCTCCGGACCGGTCACTACGCCCACGCCGCCGCGCGGCGTGGTCCCGATGCGGTTCACTACGGCCAGTTCCCAGCAGCTGGGCGCAGAACGCCTCCATACCTCCGGATCTCGAGCCCTGCTGGACGTCGTGGTGGATGGATTGGCCGCCAGGGGCGAGGCCGCACATCAGGTATGGCTACCCCCGCTGGAGGTAGCGCCGACGCTCGGTGCCCTGCTCGCACGCGTCGGGCAACGGGGTACCCCGCTGGTCGTGCCGATCGGTTTGGTGGACAACCCGTTTGCGCAGCGACGCGATACCCTGCAGGTCGACCTGCGGGCGGCTGGCGGCAATGCTGCCGTCGTCGGCGGTCCGCGGGCTGGGAAGACGACCGCACTTCACACGCTGGTTCTGGGTCTCGCGGCAACCCACGACCCCGACGCGGTCCAGGTGTACGGGCTCGACTTCGGCGGCGGTTCACTGTCGGCGCTGCGGCTGCTACCGCACGTCGGGGCCGTCGCGGGCAGGTTCGACCGCGACCTCGCCCGCAGGATCGTCGCCCACGTTCAGGGCCTGGTCCGCGAGCGGGACACCCGGCGACGCAGGGGTGATGCGGAGCCTCGCAGCGACGCATTCCTGGTGATCGACGGCTGGGCAGTGGTGCGCCAGGAATTCGAGGGCATGGAGGAAGCCGTCACGGCAATTGCCGCGCAGGGACTCTCGGTCGGCGTGCACGTCGTCGTGGCCGCATCACGTTGGGCCGACATCAGACCCGCGCTCAAAGATCAGCTCAGCACCCGCATCGAACTGCGCCTGGGCGATCCGGCTGATTCGGAGATGGACCGCAAACGTGCCCGCCTCCTCGGCAGCCGGCCGGCGGGCCACGGGATCACCCCTGACGGCCTCGAATTCGCCGTCGCCTTGCCGCGCCTGGCCACCGGCGCCTCGAACCTCGTGCCCGACGTGGGGGTGCAAGATGTCCTACGCGCCGACGCGGCGACGGTGACGGCGCGCTACCCCGGACGCTCGGCGCCGGCCGTGCAGCTGTTGCCGTCGCTGGTACGCCACGCCGACGTCGTCGCGCAGTCCGAGGGTGGGGTGGCCATCGGGCTCGGGGAGGACGACCTACGCCCCGTCACCATCGACTTGGTGGCGCTTCCGCATCTGCTGATCCTCGGTGACACCGAGTGCGGCAAGACGACGACGTTGCGAACGCTGTGTCGCGAGATCGTGCGGAACAACGACGCCGCCTCGGCCCGAATCCTCGTCGTGGACTTTCGCCGGACGATGCTCGGCGTCCTCGAGTCCGACCATCTGCTCGGCTACGCCATGTCCACTGCCTCGGCCGAGGCACACGTGGCGACGGCCGTGGGCCTGCTGAACGCGCGACTGCCCGGCGAAGACGTCACACAGCGGCAGTTGCGCGACCGGTCCTGGTGGTCAGGACCGGAGGTCTACGTGGTCGTCGACGACTACGACCTGGTGGCGGGGGCGTCGGGCAACCCCTTGTCGCCGCTGCTCGACTTCTTGCCGCACTCACGGGATCTCGGCCTGCACATCGTGATCGCGCGACGTTCGGGCGGGGCCGCCCGCGCCATGTTCGATCCGATCCTGGCGCGGCTACGGGATCTCGGATGCACCGGTCTGATGATGAGTGCCAGCCCAGACGAGGGGGTCCTGCTCGGCTCGGTGCGTCCGTCGTCGCTGGCGGCGGGCCGGGGCACGCTGATCCGGCGTGGGCAGCGCGATCACCTCGTCCAGGTTTCCTGGACGGAGCCACCGTGAGCGACGCCGTCGTCGTGGTCGGGCCCAAGGCGATTGGGGGACCGGGCACCGTTGACCCCGAACTGGCCTCGGTGGCACTCGACTGCATCGACGACGATCTGGCGTTGGTCGACGACCGCGTCCTGCCCGTCGACGAACTGTGGGCAGACGTGCTGAGATCGGCGATGGGCGGGCCGTGTGACACCGCCATGCTGATCTGCCCGTCGTGGTGGGCGAATTCGCGCGTCGACCGGGTCACCGCGGCCGCCCTCGAGTCGACGGCGAATCCCGTCGTGCGCCGCAGGCTGGACGTGGTGACGTCGGATCCGACCGTGGTGGAGCTCGCACCCGAACTCGTCGTGGTGCACGCCGATGGGCAACGGCACGCGATCGCACGACCGAGCCCGTCCGCGGGTGTCGTCGACGCGGTCGTAGCCTGCGTCCAAGGACTCGATGCCGTGTCGATCGACGTCCCTTCGGGGCTGGCGCGCTTCGGCGCCGAGCTCTCCGCGGCGTTGCGGCGCAGGGGCGTCGACGTGACGATCGCCGACGATCACGCACTCGTCCGGGCAGCTCGCACGCAGCACCGCGCCCCGCGCGTCGACGACGTCCCGGTCTGGCGTCGCGTGGCGACTCCGCGCGCCGCGGCCGTCGCGGTGGCGGTGCTGTCGGCCACCGCGTTGTCGGCAGCGGCGGTGGGACTGCGTGCCCAGCCGGTGGATGCGGGGGATGCGACGTGGCTCGTCGAAGGACGGATCGCCGTCGAGGTTCCTGCGCGGTGGACGGTCGAGCGGATCACCTCCGGGCCGGGTTCGGCTCGGCTGCAGGTGGTTTCGCCGTCGAATCGGGCGGAGGTGATTCACGTCACACAGTCCGGGCTGCCGGGTGCGCAAACATTGGACGTGACTGCCGAGACGTTGAGAGCGGCGCTGGCCGAGGAGCCCGAAGGGGTCTTCGTCGAGTTCAGTGCGCTCGGTGAGCGAGCTCGGCGTCCCGCCGTGACCTACCGGGAGATCCGCCCCGACCGCCGCATCGACTGGACGGTGCTGATCGATGCCGGGGTGCGCATCGCGATCGGCTGCCAAGGCTCCGCCGAGCAGCCTGGTCCGGAGCAGCAGTGCGACCGGGTGATCGGCTCGGCGCATGCGGTCACTCGAAAGTGATTCGAAGGCAACGGAACCGGAACACGTTGCGGTGCGTCCAATCATTTAGACGCACACAACGGAAGGGTTTGCGATGACGAGTAGCGCATTGAATACCGACTTCGGCCTGATGTCGGCGGTCGCGGGCAAGATCGACGGTCGTAACGAGGAGATCCGGGCGATGCTACGGACCTTCATCGGTCAGATGACCAACGTGCCGCCGTCGGTGTGGGGAGGCGTTGCGGCGGCCCGGTTCCGTGACGTCGTCGACCGCTGGAACACCGAGTCGCTCGCGTTGCACGAGTCGCTGCAGCGGATCTCGGAGACGATCCGCTTCAACGAGCGAACCCTGCGGGACGCGGCTGATCAGCATTCGCACCGCATCGCCGCCGCCGACGCTCTCTAGCCCCCGTCAAAGCCACTGTCCACCAACACGAATGGAGCATCGATGGATGAGATTCTGTCATACGACTTCAACGAAATCGAATACACCGTGCGTCAGGAGATCCACAACACGTCCGCGCGGTTCAACGCGTCGCTGGACGATCTGCGCGCGCAGATAGTCCCACTGCAGGCGGTCTGGACCCGCGAGGCCGCAGAGGCCTACCGCGTCGAGCAGGCCAGGTGGGACCAGTCGGCGGCCGCGCTGAACGAAATCCTGATCAGCCTCGGCAACGCCGTGCGCGACGGCTCGGAGGAGGTCGCGGACACCGACCGGCGCGCGGCGGGCGCCTGGGGTTTCTAGGCGGCCGCCCAACCAGACCCTGTGCGGTCCCCAGCGGGAGGAGAGCTCGCTGGGACCGCACAGTCATGCCCATCGGCGCAATCGCCGATGTCGTTCCGATTCCGCGGCGGATCATGGGCGCCGTGCAGATGCGCCCAGTGCCGCGCCGATGACGCCGTCAGGTAGTTTCTCGGCCAGCAGCAGCGAGCCGTAGAGCCGCTTTTGCAGCCGGGTCTGGCCCGTGACGGAGGCCAGCACGACGTCGGCCAGCAGCCAGTGGCAGTCGATGGTTCTACGGACCCGCTGCCAGGGATCCACCATGGCGTTTTGACCTGCGGTGACAGTCGCCGGTAGGCTGCTCCGTTGGCGCGCGGTGAGTCCTTGGACTCAGCGGGTCCTCGGGTCTATGTCGGTCGCCGAGAACCTCAACCGTACGTGCTGACCGGCACCCGGGTCGCCCGGGACAAACCCGAGAGAGAAGAAGGTAAGCGCTGTGCCCACGTACACGCCGAAGGCCGGTGACACCACGCGCACGTGGTACGTCGTCGATGCCACCGACGTGGTCCTCGGCCGGCTCGCCGTCGCAGTGGCAACACTGCTGCGCGGCAAGCACAAGCCGACGTTCACGCCGAATGTCGACGGTGGCGACTTCGTCATCGTCATCAATGCGGACAAGGTCGCCATCAGTGGCGACAAGCTCGCCAACAAGTACGCCTACCGCCACTCGGGTTACCCCGGCGGCCTGCGCAGGCGCACCATCGGCGAAATGATGGCCAAGAACCCCGAAAAGGTCGTGGAGAACGCGATAGTCGGCATGCTCCCGCACAACAAGCTGAGCCGTCAGATCCAGAAGAAGCTGAAGGTGTACTCGGGCCCCGAGCATCCGCACATCGCTCAGCAGCCCGTTCCGTTCGAGATCAAGCAGGTGGCCCAGTGACCGAGACGACTGACGTGACCGAACCGACCGAGGTCGAAGAAGCGACCGAGGCGCCCGAAGCCGTTGAAACGGTCGAGGTCGTCGAGGTCGTCGAGACCGCCGCGGCCGACGAGGCCCCGGCCCGCGAGCCGCTCCTGCTCGACCGTGCCATCCAGACCGTCGGCCGCCGCAAGGAGGCCGTGGTGCGGGTTCGCCTCACGCCCGGCACCGGCAAGTTCACCCTGGACGGCCGCAGCCTGGAGGAGTACTTCCCGAACAAGGTGCACCAGCAGCTCATCAAGGCTCCGCTGGTGCTCGTGGATCGGCTTGACACCGTCGACATCTTCGCCCACCTCGATGGCGGTGGCCCCTCCGGACAGGCGGGCGCGCTGCGCCTGGCCATCGCACGGGCGCTGATCATCGTGCAGCCCGAGGACCGCCCGCCGCTGAAGAAGGCCGGCTTCCTCACACGTGACCCGCGTGCGATCGAACGCAAGAAGTACGGTCTGAAGAAGGCCCGCAAGGCGCCGCAGTACAGCAAGCGCTGACCTGTTCGGCACTGTTTGGCCGCGAGCGTGCGCGTCTGGTTTCGTTTCGGCGTCCAGGCGCGCACGCTCTCGGTTTGTCTAGGAGGGTGCGCATGGGTCGACTGTTCGGCACCGACGGAGTCCGTGGCGTCGCCAATACCGATCTGACCGCCGAGCTGGCGCTCGCCCTCGGGTCCGCGGCCGCACGTCGACTCGGGACTTCCGGAGAGCAGCGTCGGGTGGCCGTCGTCGGCCGTGACCCCCGGGCCAGCGGAGAAATGCTCGAAGCCGCGGTCATCGCAGGCATCACCAGTGAGGGCGTGGACGCGTTGCGAGTGGGCGTGCTGCCGACCCCCGCCGTGGCCCACCTGACGGGCGCGTATGGCGCCGAGTTCGGCGTCATGATCTCCGCGTCGCACAACCCGATGCCCGACAACGGCATCAAGATCTTCGGGCCCGGAGGGCACAAGCTCGACGACGCGGCCGAGGACCGCATCACCGAACTTCTCAGCGCGGGGCCGGGCAACCGTCCCGTAGGCGCGGGGATCGGCCGCGTGCTCGATGCCGACGACGC
This sequence comes from Mycobacterium sp., assembly GCF_032162605.1. Taxonomy (GTDB): domain Bacteria; phylum Actinomycetota; class Actinomycetes; order Mycobacteriales; family Mycobacteriaceae; genus Mycobacterium. The sequence continues at coordinate 12,909 of NZ_JAVROT010000538.1, forward strand.
CCTCGAGCGCTACCTGCGGCACGTGGCGACGGCTGCGCTCGCCCGGCTGGACGGCACGACCGTGGTGGTCGACTGCGCGCATGGCGCTGCGTCGGCCGCCGCACCGCTGGCCTACCGCGCCGCGGGCGCCACCGTCATCGCGATCAACGCGGAACCCAACGGCCTCAACATCAATGACGGCTGCGGGTCGACCCACTTGGAGGTACTGCAGCAGGCGGTGCTGACGCACGCCGCCGACCTTGGCCTGGCCCACGACGGCGACGCCGATCGCTGCCTGGCCGTCGACGCAGCCGGTCGCGTCGTCGACGGGGACGCGATCATGGTGATCCTCGCCCTGGCCATGCGCGATGCCGGCGAGTTGGCGTCGAACACGTTGGTGGCCACGGTGATGAGCAATCTCGGCCTGCACATCGCGATGCGCGGGGCGGGTATCGAGGTCCGCACCACCGCCGTCGGTGATCGCTACGTGTTGGAGGAGTTGCGCGCGGGCGAGTATTCGTTGGGCGGCGAGCAGTCCGGTCACATCGTGATGCCAGCGCTCGGCACCACCGGCGACGGGATCGCCACCGGGTTGCGCATGATGTCGAGGATGGCGCAGACCCGATCGACCCTGGCTACGCTCGCCGCGCCGATGCAGACCCTCCCGCAGGTGCTGATCAACGTCGCGGTGACGGACAAGGCCACCGTCGCGGAGGCACCGTCGGTGGTGTCCGCCGTTGCCTTGGCAGAGGCCGAACTCGGCGAGACCGGTCGAATCCTGTTGCGTCCCTCGGGAACCGAACAGGTGGTGCGGGTGATGGTCGAAGCGGCCGACGAGGATACCGCGCGACTGCTGGCGTCCCGCGTCGCGGATTCGGTCAGCGAACAGTGCTGAATCCCCGGAACCGAACGGGCACCCGGTGCGTCATAACCCGGCATGGGAGAAATTGAGTCCGCGCACGTCGACGTCGGTGCGCTCTTCGACGTCGCAGGCCGATATGACGCGGTCGCGGACGTCGTCGACGCTCTGGCACGCACGCATCTGGCCCGGCTGAGCTTCGACGGGTCGGTCTCGGGTCGCGATTACGCGGCGCGCGGCGACGCCCAGCGGCGGGCCGTCGACGAGGTCGTCGACCAGATGCACCTATGGGCCAGGGCGGCCCGCGAGATCGCCTCGGCGCTGCGCTCTTCCGGTGCTCGCTACGTCGACGTCGATGCGCGCAGCGCTGCGCGGTTGGGGTGAGCGTGGCGAATCCATTCGACGTCGCGTCGCGACTCGCCGAGGGGCAACCCGCCGTTGAGGACATCGAGGAGTACGTGACGGCGTGCCACCGCCTGGGTTATCAGCACTCCGATCTGACGGCTCGTGCCACGCAGGTGCGTGACTGGTATGCCAGTGAGGACGGGCTCGACCTGCGGGTGTTGGACGGCGACTGCGCGGTGCTGTCGGCGGTGGCGTCCGCGGCCGAGGATGCGGCCCGCACCCAGGCCGACCTGGTAGCTGAGCTGTCCGCGGCTTGGTCCGGCAGAGGTGCGGCGGCGGCGCGCGAATTCACCTGGCGCAGTGGTCAAGCGGCGAGCGCAGTCAGCGTGGCGGTCCGCGCGTCGGCGAATGCGGCGGCGACTCTTCGGGACGAACTGTGGCGCGCAGTCGATGCGAAGGTGGCTGCCGTCCAGGCCATCGACGGCAGGCATCAGGCACAGCGCGCCCAGTGGCTGGCCGCCGCCAAGACGATGACGGGTGGTGCGGGAGACCTCGCGGCGGCCAGTGAACTGATCGATCAAGAGGTGAAGCCGTTCGTGGACAACGACATCGGCACGGACTGGCTGACGGCGATGCGTGTCGCCAACGCGTCCATCAACGGAGCCTACGACGCCGCGCTCGCCACGACGACGGCCGCGCCACGCGCGGTGTTCGACGTGCCCGGCGAGCTGGGGCCGCGTGCCGCGACGCCCGAACCCGTCGCGGCGACGGGTGATGCGCCGTCGCCGTCGTCGTCGGTTCAGACCGTTCCTGCGGCGGCCGTCTCGTCGGCTCCGGCTCCGGCTCCGGCTCCGGTGCCTGCCGCCTCTGCGGCCATGCCATCGCCGCCCGTCCCGCCCGCGGCACCGTGGGCCGGCTCCGCACCCGCCATGCCACCGCCCCTCGTCGATCCCGCCGCCCAGGCGCCCGCCGCTGCGATGCCTCCTCCTGCAGCGCCGTCGATGCCCCCGCTGGGAGACCTCGGCGCGGGCACGCCCTCGACCGGAACCGGTCTGGCGGGATTCGGCCAGCAGCTGGCCGACCTGATCGGCGGGCTGGCCGGATCGACCGACGACGGACTGCCCGACCCCGCGGACGTCGACGAGCTTGACAGCGTGGACGGCCCAGTCGAGCCGACGCTCGACGACGAGACGGTCGACCCGGACCCATCTGACGACGAAACAGAGGAGGCCCCACTCGACCAAGACCCGGTCGCCGAGAAGGTTGTGGAGCCGGGGGCGGGGACCGTGGAATGCGGTGAGCCCACCGACGGGCCCGCGCCGGATTCAGCTCCAGCACCGATAGTGGTTGAGCCGCAACCCGATCTGCCGCCACCACCACCGCCGCAACCCATGCCCGAGGCGGTTGCCGAGATCACCGAGCCGACACCGTGCGAGATTGCAGCCGACGAGCTGCCACAGGTCGGGGAGTAGCGTCCGTCGCGTGAGACTGCGCATGCCACAGGTGGTGTTCCTGATTCTGCTCGGGGCAGCGGCATCGCTCGTTGGCGACCACAGTCACGTTGCCACGGGCACCACGGTCTACTTCACGCACGCGGTGCCGTTCGTGTGGAGCAGTCCGGTCTGGTTTCCGGCGATGGTCGGTCTGGCGACCGTCTCACTGGCCGAACTTCGCCTGCACCTGCCCGACGTGCGGACCACGGTCACTGCCCGGCGGGGTCTGGCCGGCGTCGCGGCGGTCGTCGGCGCCTACGTCACCACCGCCCTGGTGCACACCGCACCCGAGGTGCCCGGGATTGCGCTGATCACCGCGATGGCCGTGATCACGTGGTGTGTGCTCGGCGACAGGCCGTCGGTGGTGTGCGGGGTGCTGGCGGCGGTGATCGGCCCCGTGGTCGAGATCGCGCTCGTAGGCGCAGGGGTGTTCGCCTACAACGCCGGCTCCGACGGACTCTTCGGTGTCGGCCCATGGCTGCCGCCGCTGTACTTCGTGTTCGGCGTCGTGGTCGCACTGCTCGGCGAGCTGTGTGCCAAGGGTCGGCAGCCGGCGACGGTCAGATCGTCTGATCGCGGCACGCCAGCGCCGCGGTGATGAACTCGTCACGCGCCGCGTTGGGCACCTCGGCATTCCAGATCAGCGTGACCCGGCTGGGCCCGATGTCCTCGATCGGCACGACCCGCACGTCGGGTCGTCGATAGAACTTCGTCGTCGACCGCGGCAGCACCGCGAATCCTTCATGTGCCGCAACCAGTTCCAACTTCTCCTCGATTGTCGACGCCATCTTGCGTGACGAGGCGCGGCGCTGCTCGGCGTCGGCGATCACCCGCCACTCGGGCAAGGTCCCCGGGTCCTGCAGCAGGCGGCGCGAGGCCAGCTCGGCGAGCTTGATCGACGGTCGCGTCGCCAGCGGGTCTCGGACGGACAGCAGCGCGTCGCGTGGCTCGTCGAGGAGATGAGCCGTGCCCAGACCGGTGCGTTCGATTGGCTCACGGGCGTACACCACGTCGGCCTGTCCGCTCTGCACGACTGAGACCTGCTCGCCCCACCACACCTGTGTCACCCGGACGCGGTAGGACGGGTCCGCGGCCTCGAAGGCCCTCACGGCGGCGGTGGCGAGCAGACCCGGTACCAGCCCGACGGTCACCGTGACGGTGGCCGTCTCCACGTGGCGGAGGCGTTCCCGCAACGCCGTCGACTCGGCGAGCATGAAGCGGCCGTCCTCGAGCAACTGCGTGCCTGCGGCCGTGAGCGCGGTGCCCCGCGAGCTGCGCGAGAACAGGCTGACCCCCAACTCGTCCTCGAAGGCGCGAATCTGCCTGGACAGCACGGGTTGTGCGATGTGCAGGCGCCGGGCTGCGCGCCCGAAGTTCAGTTCCTCCGCCACCGCCACGAAGTATCGCAGCTTGCGCATGTCGAGATCAGTCGCCATACCCCAAGGGTATCGCCGAACGACCAAAAGGGTCTTGGACGAGCACTTCGTTCGCGGGGACCGTGGAGCCATGAGTCTGAAGAACAAGAGAGTCCTCGTCATCGGCGGCACCTCCGGCATCGGACTTGGCGTCGCCAGAGCCGTCGCCGAACGCGGCGGTGTCCCGATCGTCGCGTCGCGCAAGCAGTCCAGCGTGGACGGTGCGTTGGCGCGGCTGCCCGATGACGCCCGCGGCGCCGTCGTCGATCTGGCGGACTCCGATGCGCTCGACCGGTTCGCCGCAGACGTCGGCGAGATCGACCACCTGGTGTTCACCGCGGGCGAGTCGCTGGAGATGGCCAAGATCACCGATCTCACCCCCGACGTCATCTCGGGCTTCTTCACCACGCGCTTCGTCGGAGCGTTGAACACGGTCCGGGTCTTCGCACCGAGCATCGCGGCGGGCGGATCGATCACGATGACGAGCGGGACTGCCGCTCACCAGCCTGGCTTCGGAGTGTTACCGGTGAGCATCTGCGGGGCGATGAATGCGGCGACGACCGCGCTGGCCGTCGAGCTCGCCCCGATCCGCGTGAACGCCGTTGCGCCGGGGGTAGTTCGGACGCCGCTGTGGGACGCGTTCGGCGACGATGCGCGGAAGGCGGTGTTCGACGATGCGGCGCAGAGACTTCCGCTGGGTCGGATCGGCGAGGTGGAGGACGTGGCGCTGGCGTATGTGTACTGCATGGAGCAGGCCTACGGGACCGGCGTCGTGCTCACCGTCGACGGAGGGACGCTACTGGTCTAACTCAATTGGCCATGGTGACGAGTTCCGAGCAGAACTTCACCGCTTCGCGATCGTCGTTCGCAAGCGGATGCACCAGCATCGTCGTGACCCCGGCTTCGGCGTAGGCGGCCAGGCGTTCCGTGACGAACCCGGCGGGCCCGACCAGCGAAACGTTGCGGACCAGCTCGTCGGGCACGGCGGCGATGGCCTCGGTCTTCTTGCCCGCCAGGTAGAGATCCTGGATGTGGTCGGCGACGTCGCCGTAGCCGTATCGCGTGGCAAGGTTGTGGTAGAAGTTCTTGCCGCGTGCGCCCATCCCGCCGATGTACAGCGCCAGTTGGGGTTTCGCCCACGCCAGCCGGTCATCGACGTCGTCGCCGATGGCCAGGCTGGCGGAGACCATGACGTCGAGCGGACCGAGGTCGGGGTCGCGCTTGGCGGCCCCGGCGCGCAGTGCGTCGCCCCATACGTCGTCGGCCTTCTCGGGGTAGTAGAACACCGGCTGCCAGCCTTCGGCGATCTCGGCGGTAAGCTGGACGTTCTGCGGGCCGAGCGCGGCGATGGTGATCGGGATACGTTCGCGCACTGGATGATTGATGAGCTTGAGCGGCATGCCGAGGCCCGTGCCGCGGTCCGCGGGCAGTGGCACCTGGTAGTACTTGCCGTCGAACTGCACCTTCTCGCGGCGCCAGACCTGGCGGCAGATCTCGACCACCTCGCGGGTGCGGCCCAGCGGCGCGTCGAACGGCACGCCGTGGAAGCCCTCGACCACCTGCGGGCCTGACGTGCCGATGCCGAGCCGGAACCGGCCGTCGGAGACGTAGTCGACGCCGGCCGCCGTCATCGCCAGCAGCGTCGGGGTGCGGCTGTAGATCGGGACGACGCCGGAGCCCAGTTCGATGGTGGAGGTCTTGGCCGCGAGATAGCCCAGCTGGCTGATCGCGTCGTAGGAGTAGGCCTCGGCGACGAGGGCGATGTCGACCCCGCACTTCTCGAGTTCCACCACCTGGTCGGCTGCCTCCCGGAAGCCGCTGGCATAGCTCAGGAAGATTCCGGTGCGCATAGACGGCATCGTTGGTTTATATCACCATCAACCAGTTGGTTGGGATTTGGGGTAGGAGTCGCGCAGTGGCGGTCGGGCACCGGTGCACGAGCGCTTCTGGCATGGTGGGGCGTTTTCAACGGAATCGAGGCGCGGTCGGGCTCAGCTTCATTTCCATCACCGGCAGCTCGCGGCGGTGTCCTGGCCAAGGCCTATCGCGGTGTATGGGGCCTGCCCCGGCCGAGATGGGGACAGGGTGCGCAATGCGCAACCCCATCACTGCACAGGATGGGCCTGCCGGAGCCGGCGCTAGTGAAAATACTGTGTTAAGGCAATGTTCGAAGATATGTAGTGTCAATTTCCGCCGAACGAGTCAGAAGCATCAAGGCGATCGGAGCTTCGCATGGCACGCGTTAGGCTAGTCCGAGGCCGGTGGAGTGCGCTCTGGCGGCGAGTCGACGTGGCGATCAACCAGCGCGAGATCCTGAAGTGGGGTTCACTAGGTTTCGCGGGTGCCATCGTCCTTACCAGAGAACAGGAAACGCGCTCGGCCGCAGCACCATCGGGTGCCGGCTTCGACTAGGCGTAGACACCCTGCGAGACGAGCACCGACGGCAAACACGCCTTCAGCGAAACGGCTTGCTCCAACGCGGGCCGCATCGACACACGGGCATAGACATCTAGGAGGAAATCACATGGGTGCTCTCGGTCCCTGGCATTGGGCAATCCTCGCCGTCGTCGTCATTCTGCTCTTCGGTGCCAAACGCCT
>NZ_JAVROT010000539.1:0-2976 GCF_032162605.1 Mycobacterium sp.
TCACCGAGGAGACCGAGCCCTCGGCCCCTGTGGTCATGGTCTCGGTGGTCACTCCGGTCGAGGACTTCGCGACGTTGCGGGCGCATGTGCAAGGCAGCATCGATGATCTGCGCGTCGCGGGAATCCGAAAATTGTTGATGTTCAGCGCCTTCGACAATCCGCTCGAAATCATGATGCTCCTGCAAATCGACGACGAGGAGCACGCCCTGCACTGGCTCGAGTACTCCGAGCTGGCTGCCGAATGGCTTGAGAAGGCCGGTATCGGTGCCTATCCACCGGTCTTCGTCGGCAGGTTCCGGCGCATGATTCGCATCGACGAGACTCAGGATTCTGGCCTGTCGGACAAGAGCTGATGTACGTCTGCCTGTGCGTTGGCGTGACCAATCAGACGGTCGCCGACATCGTCGACGCAGGTGCGTCGACGTCCAAGGAGGTCGCCGACGCGTGTGGCGCAGGCGCCGAATGTGGACGCTGCAGACGCACCGTTCGGGCCATCATCGACGTCCGCCGAGGCGCCGGAGCATCGCGGCGGGTCCCCGACCACCGGTCGTCGCGGGATTGACCAGCAGCACCGGCCAGCCTCGTCGCGCGGCCTCTGCCGCCAGACCCGCGCGTGGGTTCACCGGCCGCGGACGGCCGACCAGCCGCATCAGGGCGGCGTCCTCGTCACCGTCGGCGTAGAAGTAACTGCGGGAGAGCTCGAGGCCGTTGGCGACGGCGAACCGCGCTGCCGCGTCGGCCTTGCGGGCGCCCCAGACGATCGGCTCGACGATTCCTCCGGTCAAGCGGCCGGCACCGTCGACCTCGAAGTGATTGCAGATGACGTCCTCGATGCCGAGGAACCGCGCCACGGGCTCGGCGTGGATGGTCAGGGCCGAGGAACTCAGCACCACCATGTGTCCACGATCGCGATGGGCGCGAACCACGTCGTGCATCTCGGCGAACACCCGCTTCTCGATGTGACGGCGGAAGAGGTATTCACCGAGATCGTCGAGCTCTTCGAGGGAATTGCCCCGCAGATAACCCGCGGCCCGGACGACGAGCCGCTCGAATTCCATGCGACCCAACCGGTAGCGCACCGACGCCTCGACGACGCCGAGCACTTCGCCGATTCTGGCCTCCCGGGTTCGGATCCGGTGTCCCGCGTGCGCGGTGGCCGTGAATCCGGACACCAGCGTGCCGTCGAGGTCGAAGAACGCCCCGACGGGCGCCCCTGCCGGGCCCGAACCGATCTCCGCGAGTTGGCGCACCAACCGTGCATCCGGGTACATTTCGCTCCTGGTTGGATGGATGATGAGGCGAGTGTTGATGGCTGCCCGCCCCAGGCTCCATTGCAGCACCTCTTCCGCCGATCGTCTCCTGCGCGTCCTTAACGCTGGATGACGTCACGGCACCGCCAACCACGGCTGATAGGCACGATGACTCGCCAATCGGATAGGTTCAAGCTCGGCGGTTTCAAATCGTGCGAGGTTCAGCCCGAGCCTCGAGCGACTGAGATCACGGCGACACGCGTCTTCGGACGCGGCTAGACATGGAAGACGGGCCTTGAACGAACAACGGGAACCGGCCGACGGCACAGCTGCGGCATCCGGATCGACGTGCGTCGTCAGCGAACGATGGGTCGGACGCGTCGTCGTCATTGTCACCTCGGGCGTCGTCGACATGATCACGGCACCCCAGCTCGAGGAAGGCATCAAGGCGGCGCTCGCCAAGACGCCAGAGGGCATCATCGTGGATCTGACCGAGGTCGAGTTCCTGGCGTCAGCAGGCATGGGCATCCTCGTCGCGGCGCATGACGAGGCGCCCGAAGGCATCGGCATCCACATCGTGGCCGAGGGCCCGGCCACCAGCCGGCCCCTCAAGCTGGTCGGCATTGCCGACATCGTGCCCCTGCACGCGACCCTCGACGAAGCGCTTGCGGCCTTTTCTAGCTAGGCACGTATAGTCGGGCGCCCAACCGGGTACTTACATGCTTGTCATGATCGATGCAGAGCCCAAGGCCCACGCCGCAGGCACCGAGCGCTTCGAGCGCATCGGTGTCACCGCCGATCCACGTACCGCGGCACGCACCCGTGATGAGTTCGCGAACTGGTTGCGAGGCGCGTTCGACCTGCACCCGAACCGGACAAGCGATCTGGTGCTCGCGATCTACGAGGCCTTGGCCAACACAGCCGAATTCGCGTACGTTTCAGCAGGGCTGACGGGCACCATGGACGTCCGCGCCGCATATGACCCGATGGAATCCGCTCTGCTCGTCACCGTTGCGGACAGGGGGCAGTGGCGAACGGCTGCATCCACGGGCGCCGACCGCAACCGTGGGCGCGGAATCGCCCTGATGAAGGCGTTGGCGGATCATGCCTCGATCCAGACGTCCACCGGCGGCACGACGGTCCGATTGGCCTGGACCGGGGTCCAACCGCTGTGAGGGCTGGGCGCCGAGCCCGAATTCGCCTAGTTGACCGAGACGACACCCCGCCCCGTGACCAGCGGTAGGTCCAGCGTGGTCCGGATACCCGGGGCAGCAGCCACCACGTCCGGGATCGAGTTCACGATCCGGGCTGCCGCAGCAAGGATCGCCGCATACGGAGCGCCGCCATTGCGGCTGGTGGGCACGATGTCGACGAAGTACGACGGTTCGCCGGTGATCTCGACCCGGTACGAGCCGCCGGGATGGGCGGGCTGCGCCCAGTCCGGGCGCAGGTCTGCGCGCAGGCGTGTGACGTGTTCGACCACTATCACCGGCTGTCCCTTGACGATCCCCTCGATCTGGAAGCGAAGCGCCGCAACGGTTCCCTTCGCGATGCGTCCGGCGGCGACGTCGAGATCCTCCGGCGCCGGTTCTTGTTCGACCGAGTCTCTGATCTCGTCGACCTCGACGCCCAAGCCTGCGGCGAGCTGCCGGATCGCCGTGCCCCAGGCGATGCTCAGCACACCCGGCTGGAATAGCATGGGGAATTCGCCGATCGGGTTTCCGAA
>NZ_JAVROT010000540.1:0-3708 GCF_032162605.1 Mycobacterium sp.
TCCTGGCCGGGTCCGGTCCCCGAGGGTGACGGCACGCAGCAGGCCATTATCGACGAACGTGCGGATCCGATTCAGCGAGAAGCACTCCGCAAGATCCTTCACGGCGAATCGACGGCCCCGGGAGCCACGCATTTCTTCGTGTACAACAGCATGATGTCGACCGTGCTCGACGCGCTCTACGCACCCATCGAACTGTCGATCGATGTCGATCAGCGGACGGCCAGTCTCACGATAGAGGGACTGGTCGAGTCACGCGGGATGCCGCTCCCCAAGCGGTTGAACACGGCATTGCCGCCCAGAATCCGCCTCAGTACCCCGGAAGGGCCGCGCTATCTCTATGCCGAGATGGGCACCGGCAACACCACCGCCCGGGCGGGAATCAAGCTTGACTTCACGGACAGCTACTACCAGTTCAACGTGCTGCACATGAACCAGGACGGACTGATCCGCTGACCGCATCTCGGATCTTCCGCCACCGAGACCGTCTAGCCGTATTGGCCGGGCTGGGCGGCATCACCGTCGCAGCCTGGGTTTACGTCGTGATGACAGCGCGCCGAATGGTGACCGAGTCCGCGGGCATGAGGGGTCAATCGATGACACCGATGATGGACGCGATGACCGGGGTGCAGCCTTGGACGGCAACCGAGTTCGGCCTGAGACTGGCGATGTGGGCCGTGATGATGGTCGCCATGATGGTTCCCACCGTGGCGCCAATGACCCTGATGTACGCCGCAGTCGCCCGCAAGGCCGCCGCCCAGCACAACCCGCTGGCACCGACGTTCGTCTTCGTCACCGGCTACATCACGATGTGGACGGTCTTCAGTCTCGTGGCCACCATCGCTCAGTACGCTCTCGATCGGGCCGCATTGCTCTCCCCGATGATGGTGTCCAGAAGCGCCATATTCGGAGCGGGTCTGCTAATCGTGGCTGGCATCTACCAGCTCAGCCCGTTCAAGAATGCCTGCCTGAGGAACTGCAGGGCCCCAACGCACTTCCTGTCCCACTACTGGCGTACCGGCAACCTCGGCGCCTTCCGCATGGGGCTGCAGCTCGGCGCGTACTGCGTGGGCTGCTGCTGGATCCTGATGGGGCTGCTGTTCGTCGGGGGCGTGATGAATCTCCTGTGGATCGCGGCGATCGCCATCTTCGTGCTGCTGGAGAAGACGATCCGACTCGGTGACGTGGGTGGAAGGTTCGCAGGCGCCGCGATGATCCTGGTTGGCGCGTTGAGTTTGGCGCTGTGACCCGCGTACGTCGCGCCGGACGTCAAGTGTTGCGCGGCCGAACAATGGGCGGTGCCAGCTCAATACGGGCCATCATCCCGGGCGGCTAGGCGGGCGTTGCCGTAACCTTCGCGGCCAATGCCGCCAGTTTGGTATCGAGTTCGGTTGCCGCACTGAGTAGTTCCGGATTGGGCTCGACGACCATCAGCGAGGACGGCTTGACGTAGGTCAGGCTGCTGCGGCCGTCCCTCTCGTCGGCGATCAGCAACTCGACCGGGGCGAACAAACCCGCGGTCACGTCGTGACGCAACATCGTGATGGCGATCAGCGGGTTACCGAGGATAACCCGTAGCACCTTTCGGTCGATGCCGGCCTTCGTGATCCAGCCGCCATGGTTGAACAGACCGAACAGCATGAATCCGCTTGGCCCGACGTAGGATTGGACCTTCTGCTCATACGAATCCCAGGTCTTGAACGCCTTCGGGAACTCGTCGATCGGGACCGGCTGTTCGCCGATATCGGCCAAAAGCGCGGCCACCAACTGGTCGTAGCTCGTGGCGCTGTCGTAGCGCACCCGCACGCCTTGAAAGGGGATTTCGTGGGGATCAGACGTGGGCATGCTCGGCCTCCTCGGTAGCGATGCCGGCGAATTGCTCGATGTGCTCATGCACGTACTGGCGGGGCGTGCGATCGACCACCAGACTGAGCAGGTCAGGTCGGCCGTAGTGGCCGACGGCATCCATCAGGACCTTTCGGCCGTTGATCAGCGACAAGTCGAGATCGGCGATCACCTCGCCCTCGCCGGAACGCAGCGGCTCGCCCAAGTACTCACCCTGAGGCGTGATGATCGCGGTGAAATGGCCACCCGAGATCGGGCCGATCGGACCACCCGTGTCGGCCATGATCTGGGATTGCTGATCGGCGTCGAGCCACGCGGTGGCGTTCACGACGAAGGCGCCGGACTCGAGAGCGTGATTGCGCACGCTGACTTCCATCTGTCGCGCGAACAGATCGCCGCCAAACGACCCTGGAAACATGCTCGCGTGGATCTGCTCGCCGTCGGCGATCATGGCATACCGCGCCAGCGGGTTGAAGTGCTCGTAACACGCCAACTGCCCAATGCGCCCGACCGCGCTGTCGACGGCCCGTAGTCCGCTGCCATCGCCCTGGCCCCAGATCATCCGTTCGTGGTAGGTCGGCATGATCTTGCGCCGGCGCTGCAGCAGCGTGCCGTCGGCGTCGAACAGCAACTGCGTGTTGTACATCGAGCCACCGTCACGCTCGGTGACGCCGATGGACACCACCAGGTGGGCGGCTCGCGCCGCCGCGGCAATCGCGTCCACGGCCGGCGACGGTATCGTCACGGCCTGTTCCAGCAGCCTGAGGTGTTCCGTCGGCCGCATCTCGAACGGGCGCTGGATAAAAGAGAAATACGGGTAGTAGGGGACCACGGTCTCCGGAAAGACCGCGAACTGCACGTCCTGGCGGCCCAGCTGTTCGATTTTGTTGACTACCCGCTCAACGGTGCCTTCCCGGCTGTAGAGCACCGGACTGAGTTGCACTGCGGCGGCTCGGATTACGCTCATTGTCGTGCTCCTTCATCCTGCCGGGCCCGGCTAGCCGAGCCGCTCGATGATGGTGGCATTGGCCAGTCCGCCGCCCTCGCACATCGTCTGCAGTCCATACCGGCCGCCGCGCTGCTCGAGCGCGTTGACCATCGTGGTCATGATACGGGCACCACTGGCGCCCAACGGGTGACCGATTGCGATGGCCCCGCCGTTCACATTGGTCTTGGACAGATCCGCCCCGGTGTCATGAGCCCAGGCCAGTACGACCGGTGCGAAGGCCTCGTTCACCTCGAACAGGTCGATGTCGGCCAGCGTGAGGCCGGCCCGCTGCAGCACCTTCTCGGTCGCCGGGATGACGCCGGTCAGCATGTAAAGCGGGTCGTCGCCCACCACGGTCGTGGTGTGGATGCGCGCCAGCGGGCGCAGGCCCAGCTTCTTGGCGACCTCACTGGTGGTGATCAACACCGCGGCGCTGCCGTCCGAAAGCGGCGACGAGTTGCCCGGTGTGATCTCCCAATTGATCTGCGGGAAGCGCTCTTTCATCTTTTCGCTATAGAACGCCGGCTTGAGTGCGGCCAGCGTCTCCACCGTGGTGGCGGGGCGGATGATCTCGTCGGTGTAAAGCCCGGCGATCGGGATCAGCTCGTTCTCGAACAGCCCGTCCTTGGTGGCGCGGGCGGCCTTGTCGTGGCTCCCGGCCGAGAACTCGTCGAGCTGGGTGCGCGAGAAGCCCCACTTCGCGGCGATCAGTTCGGCGCTGATGCCCTGCGGTACAAGGCCTTCGGGGTAGCGCGCGGCCATACCCTCGCCAAATGGGTCGCTGCCCGGCAATACCTGGGTGCCCATCGGCACGCGGCTCATCGACTCCACACCCGCGGCGATCACCAGGTCGTAGGCGCCGGCGATCACGCCCTGGG
>NZ_JAVROT010000541.1:0-6938 GCF_032162605.1 Mycobacterium sp.
GCTGGCGCTTCATCGAAGCGGAGGCCCGGCTCCGCTACGAGCCCATCGCGCTGGTCGGGCACGATCACCGGACCCACCTGCGAGACTGGTTTGCGCGTAAGGCATTCTACGGCTCCGCCGCCGCGCCACTGGCGGTCCGGCACCCCGGCAAGACCGCCCCCCTGGTGCTGTCCGGGTGGACCCTGATGGTTTGGATCCTATTGGCGATGGGCTCCGGGATCGGCTACTTCGCGTCGACGGTCGTCTCTCTCATCACCGGCCGCAAGATCGCAAAGGCGCTGAGCTCGGTGGACACCGAACCGAAGGAGGTGGCGGCCGTCGCGGCTCAGGGGCTGTGGTCGGCCGCCCTGCAATTGTCGTCGGCGATCTGCAGGCACTACTGGCCCATTGCCCTCGTCGCCGCCATCCTCTTCCGGCGGTGCCGGCAGGTGGTGCTCGTGGCGGCCGTCGTCGACGGAGTGGTCGACTGGGTCGCCCGAAACGGCAACGCCGACGATGACGCCCAACGCGTCGGGCTGTTCGCCTATCTGCTGCTCAAGCGGCTTGACGACATCGCATACGGCCTCGGCCTCTGGACCGGTGTCGTGCGTGAGCGGCACCTCGGCGCACTCAAGCCGCAGATCCGAACCTGAAGCGCCGCGTTGCATTCTGACGTCCTGATCGTCGGCGCCGGTAGCGCTGGATGCGTTCTAGCCGAGCGTCTTTCACACGACCGGCAGCGGACCGTGACCCTCGTCGAGGCAGGCCCCGGTCCGTCGGACCCGCGGGTAATGGCCCAGATCAGCGATGGCCTGCGGCTGCCGATCGGGTCCGCGAGTTCTGTGGTTCGTCGCTACGAGGCCACGCTGACGGACGTACCCCGGCGCAGCACCTCGATCATGCGCGGGTCGGTGGTCGGCGGGTCCGGCGCCGTCAACGGCGGCTACTTCTGCCGCGGTCTGCCAGGAGACTTCGACGGGTGGGGGATCCCTGGCTGGTCGTGGGACGACGTGCTACCGCACTTTCGGGCCATCGAGACCGACCTCGACTTCGACGGCCCGCTGCACGGCTCCTCCGGTCCGATGCTGATCCGGCGCGTCACCGAGTTCGAGACCGGCGCAGCCGCTTTCGTCGAGGCCGCCCGTGGGACGGGCTACGCGTGGGTGGCAGACCTCAACGGTGAGGCAGCGGGTCGCACCGGTGTCGGCGCCGTGCCCCTCAACATCGACGGCGGCACCCGGGTCGGTCCAGGGGGCGCCTTTCTCGGGCCGGCGATGCACCGACCGAATCTCACCGTGTTGGAGAAGACCCGGGTGGTTCGGGTCAGGTTCGCCCAACACCGAGCGGTCGGCGTCGACTGCGCCGTTCCCGGCGGACTGGAACAGTTGACGGCCGACCACGTCGTCCTTTCGGCAGGCGCGATCGGGTCTGCTCATCTGCTCATGCTCTCGGGAATCGGGCCACTGGCGCAATTGACCGCCGCTGGCGTACCGGTGCTGGTTGACCTGCCGGTGGGGATGCGAAGCATCGATCATCCCGAGTGGGTCCTTCCGGTCGACTGGCCCTCCGCACCGGGTCGGCCTCCGCTGGAGGTGCTGCTCACCACCGCGGGTGGCCTGGAGATACGCTCCTACACAACGGGTTTCGCGGCGATGGTCGGCGCCGGGTACGACCCCGCGGACCGTCCGCATCTCGGCGTGACACTCATGCGCCCGCGCGCCCGCGGCCGGGTGCGGTTGACGTCGGCCGACGTGGAGGTGTCACCATCGATCGAGCACCGCTATGACAGCGAGCCCGATGACGTCGCCGCCCTGCAGGCTGGTGCGGATCTCGCCCACGAACTGGCGGGATCCGGCTACGAGGCCCGAGAATCGTTCTGGTCGACGTCGCAGCATCTGTGCGGCACAGTTCCCATGGGCCGCGATGGCGACGCGCCGCTCGACGAGAAGTGCCGGGTGCGCGGCGTCGACGGGCTCTGGGTGGTCGATGGTTCGATTCTGCCCGACATCACCAGCCGCGGACCGCACGCCACCATCGTCATGATCGGCCACCGGGCGGCCGAGTTCATCCGTTGACGTGGCGCAGCGCCATCAGGGCTTCCGCCAGCACGGTGGCCGCGACGACGCCGTCGACGACGGGAACGCCGAGACGCTCCGTGAGGGGACCGGCGAACCGAGCCATTGCGGCGCAACCCAAAACGATTGCTCGGCTGCCGTCCTGAGCCAGGGCCGTCGCGCAGAGGTCGCCGATGGGCTCGATCGTGGTCGGATCCGAGTCGATCCGCAAGACGGGTATGTCGCACGGGTACACGCCGAGGCACTGGCTCGGCGTGTACGTCTTCGCGAGCTCCCATGCCCGCGGCACCGTCGCCGCCATCGAGGTGACCACCGAGAAGCTGCCCGCGGCGAGGGCGGCGGCATGCATCGCCGCCTGCGCGATGCCCAGCACGGGGACGTCGACGATGTCGCGGACCTGTTCTAGGCCGGGGTCGCCGAAGCATGCGATGACGTAGGCGTCAGGAACGTTGCGGCTCTCGGTTGCCCGGCGGACCTCCCCGATAAGGCCAGGGATGCAACGATGTTCGTCGTCGTCGTTCTCGATGCTGGCCGGGCCCTCGAGGGGGTTGACCGCTACGATCTCGGTGGTGGGCCTCGCGATCGCCCGCGCCGACGCCCCGATCGCGGCAGTCATCGACGCGGTGGTGTTGGGGTTGACGAGGAGCAGACGCACCCATGCAGCCTAAGGCCCCGGTCGACTGGGTCGCCATGGTCGCGTCGGTAGGCTGGTCGGCCTCGGGAAGAGTGTCGACAGTGCCGCTGCTCCGTCGGCGAGCGCGATACCTTCGAGACTGGCAGTCTCATTTCCATGGAGGTGTGGCAGACATGACGGCCGGAAGTTCCGACCCACGGCCCGCTCGCTCGCGGGCGCGGCTGCTGGGTGCCGCGACGGCACTGCTGCGTTCGGGTGGGCCGAGCGCGGTGACCATCGATGCCGTCACCCGCAGCGCCGATGTCGCCAGGGCCACTCTGTATCGCCACTTCTCCAGCGCCAACGACTTATTGGCGGCCAGCTTCACCAGCCTCATCCCGCCGCCACCGATGCCTCCCGATGAAGGTTCGCTGAGTGAGCGACTGACCGCGATCGTGGTGGCCTGGGCCGAGTCGATCGGCGAAGCGCCTACCATCCTGACGGCGATGTCGTGGCTGTCGCTGGGGCCGGACATCGACCGGTTGCCGGAAATGCAGCACAACGACACCAGCAGTCCCGAGATGCGTTCGCTCCGGGAACGCATCGCCCAGCAGTATTCGGCGCCATTCGACGTGATCTTCGACAGCCCGCAAGCTGCCGCCGAGCTGAAACCAGTAGACCGGACAATGGCGTTGGCGCTGTTGATCGGTCCGTTGGCGTTCGGCAACATCAGTACGGTCGCCGAATTCGACTATCAGCAGGTCGCGGTGGCCGCCGTCGACGGATTCCTCAAGTGCTTCGCCAAGGAGCCCGGTACCGAGGTCAACGCAGCGAGTACCGGATCGGAAGGTGCTTGAGCCCGCCGACGAAAGTCGTCGCGGAAAGCTCTGGTGCGCCGGCGAGTTCGACGGAATCCAGGCGCGGGAGCAACTCGGTGAAGAGGCTGTTCATCTCCATTCGCGCCAGTGCGGCGCCCAGGCAGAAGTGGACGCCGTAACCGAAGGCGACGTGCTTGTTCGGGTCGCGGCTGACGTCGAAGCGAAACGGGTCGATGAACACGTCCTCGTCGCGGTTGCCCGACACGTAGGCCAGATACAACGAGTCACCCTTCGCGATGTCGACCCCGCGCACGGTGGTGTCCGCGGTGGCGGTTCGCATGAATTCCTTGACCGGCGTGGACCATCGGATCATTTCTTCGACCGCGGTGGGCATCAGACCGGGGTCGTTGCGCAGTCGCTCGAGCTCGCCGGGGTTGTCGATCAGCGCGCGCATTCCCCCGGAGATCGCGTCCTTGGTGGTGTCGTGGCCCGCGCTGGCGACGATGACATAGTACGACGCGGTGTCGACGTCCGACAGCGGTTCGCCGTCGACGAAGCCGTTGGCGATCGCCGACGCCAGGTCGCCGGTCGGCTGCTCGCGCCGCGAGGCGGTCAGCTTCGAGAAGTAGGCGAAGAAGTCGAGCAGCACCGCGAATTGGTCCTCGAGTGAGCCACCTTCCCGTTTGTACTCGTCGTCGTCACCGCCGAACATCTCCTGGGTCAGGGCATGCATGCGGCCGAAGTCGGACTCCGGCAGGCCCAGCAGCGACATGATCACGTACAGCGGGAAGTCGACGGCGATGTCCGTCACGAAGTCGCATTCACCCCCGATGTGGGCCATCTTGTCGACGTAGCGCCTGGCCAGTTCGTCGACGCGCACCTTGAGGTCGCGCATCGCCTTCGGACGGAACCAGTCCGCACCGATCTGACGGACCTTGCGGTGGTGGGGATCGTCCATGTGGATCAGCGTGCGTAGGCCCATGCCCGACTCGAGCTGTTCCTTGGCCATGTCGTCGGCGGCAGCCGTGGCCAGCAGTGGCCTTGGCTCGCTGATGAAGAGCTCGTTGTCCCGCTCGATGGCCATGATGTCGGCGTGCTTGGTGATGGCCCAGAACGGGCGGTAGGGCCGATTGTCTACCCACGCAACGGGATTGTTCGCCCGCAAGTGCGTGAGCGCCGTATGAAGGCGGTCGTCGTCGGCATACGCTGCGGGGTCGGCCAGGACCTTGGCGGCGTCGTCCATGGTCGGTATGCTCATCGAGACTCCTGAGATGGGGGCTGCACTTGACGGGTGTCAAGCTGACAGCTTAGGGCGGGCCGCCGACCGCGATGGCCGGATTGCCCGGATCCACTGGCCGGATGCCTGGATCGGGCTTCAGTAGGCTGGGTGGGGATGCGCGCTGAATCGGTTGGCATGAGGATGATGGCGATTCTGTTGACCGTGATGGTTCTGGTCACCGGTTGTGCGCGGGGCGACGACGTGGCTCCGCCGACATCCGAGCCGCCCGCCGACCCGGCGCTGGTCCAGACGCAGACGGGCACCGTCCGCGGCATCGTCACACCCGAGCATCGCCTTTTCGGCGGAATTCCCTACGCCGCACCGCCCGTCGGTCCACTGCGCTGGCAGCCCCCTGCGCCCGCGGCGCCATGGCCGGGGATACGCGACGCCACCCGCACCGGTCCCCGCTGTATGCAGGACGCGAGCGATCTGGAGATGGGCAGGCAGACCTCCGAGGACTGTCTGACACTGAACGTCTGGACGCCGCCGCCGTCGGTCGAGAAGCGCGCGGTGATGGTGTGGATCCACGGGGGCGCGTTCGTCAACGGCAGCAGCGGACTCTACGACTCACGTTGGATGGCTTCGCGCGGTGACATCGTCGTCGTGACCCTCAACTACCGACTCGGCGCGCTGGGCTTCCTGGCACATCCGTCGTTGGGGCTCGCAGGCGCCGTCGGCAACTACGGGTTGGCCGACCAGCAGGCCGCGTTGCGCTGGGTGCACGACAACATCGCGAACTTCGGCGGCGATCCGAACGCAGTCACCATCGCCGGTGAATCGGCAGGCGGCATGTCGGTGTGCGATCACCTCGTCGCCCCTGGCTCGGCGGGACTCTTCCGTGCGGCGATCATCCAGAGTGGGCCGTGCCAGGCCCAGCTCGCACTGCCCGAGGCCGAGAAGGCCAGCCTCGACTACGCGCGTGACGCCGGCTGCGGAGATCCGCGCACCGCGGCGGCATGCCTTCGGGCGCTGCCGGCGGACCAATTGCGAAAACCGGTGTGGTATTACCGCATCGGGGAGGACGCCTTGAGCGGTCCCGTGACGGGAACGACGGTGCTTCCGGAAGATCCGGTGCCGGCGATCGCGCAGGGCCTGGCGGCCGACGTGCCGGTGATGATCGGCAGCAACCGAGATGAGTTCACGCTGTTCGTCGCCCTGCAGTACCTACGGCAGAAGGCGGCCTTCAACGACGCCGACTATCCGCAACTGCTGTCGGAGACGTTCGGGCGCGATGCCGGAGCGGTCGCCGCGCACTACCCCCTGGCGCACTACGACGGCAGCGTGCCGCTCGCGTACTCCGCCGCCGTCACCGACGGCGTGTTCGCGTGCGTCACCGACAGGATCGCCGAAGGGCTGGCCAGAGCCGGGCCGGTCTACGTCTACGAGTTCAATGACCGTGGCGCCCCGGCGCCGGGCCCGTTGCGGACGTTGCCGTTTCCCCTCGGCGCCAGCCACTCCCTGGAGTTGCGCTACCTCTTCGACGTCGGCGGGGCCCCGTCTCTCAATCCCGACCAGCAGGTGTTGTCCGACCAGATGATCGACGC
Organism: Mycobacterium sp.; assembly: GCF_032162605.1. Taxonomy (GTDB): domain Bacteria; phylum Actinomycetota; class Actinomycetes; order Mycobacteriales; family Mycobacteriaceae; genus Mycobacterium. The sequence goes on from NZ_JAVROT010000541.1 coordinate 6,309, forward strand.
CTGGAGCCAGTTCGTCCGTGACGGCCATCCCGGAGATGACTGGCCAGCGTTCGACGGCGAGGAAAAGCGGTTGTCACTGCGGCCGGACGGTAGCAGGGTGGAGACCGATTTCGACCAGCGGCACCAGTGTCCGTTCTGGGCAGGCCCGAAGGGGTGATTCGGGTGTCGACACCGGATCCGGCGGCCTTCGCCGACGAGTGGGTCGTACCTCAAGCAGGCGTGACCCAGGTGGTGATGTCGCGTGCACGACCACGCACCCCGACCGGTCGGTGACGCTGACGGGGACGACGAGCTCCGTCCCCTCGCTGACGAGCCGGAAGTCGGGCGGATCGATTCGGGCGGTGGCTCGCAGCGACGTGGTGGCCTTCTGCAGATACGACACCGTCATCGCCTTCGGGATCCACCGGTGCGTCGAGGGCACCGTCGCCTCCATCAGCATGCCCATCGCCACCTCGGCGGCATTGCACGACGCGATCGCGTGCACGGTCTTCAGATGGTTTTGGACGAAGAACCAGCTCGTACGCGCGCGGTGATCGCAAACTTTGCGCCTGCCAGCCACCGCAACTGGTCCATTCCGCCGCTAGCCGGAGTAGTAATCTGCCTCGGTGATCACCGGCTGGACCGTCGGCG
>NZ_JAVROT010000542.1:0-10734 GCF_032162605.1 Mycobacterium sp.
CCCCACGACTGCCCCACGGTTGCGGCGGTGGTCAGTGTCGGTGCGCCGTACGAGCCCGCTCACGTCGAGCACAACTACGACGCCCTCATCCAGCGCATCGAGGCCGACGGCGAGGCGCCGTTCCTGGCCGGCGGCAAGGCTCTCACCCTCAAGCGGCACTTCATCGAAGACATCCGCGCCGCCGATCTACGAGAGCGGATCAGAACCCTGCGCCGGGCATTGCTCGTCATGCACTCGCCCACCGACAACACCGTCGGCATCGAGAACGCCAGCGAGATCTTCCGCACCGCGAGGCATCCCCGCAGCTTCGTCTCGCTCGAAGGCGCCGACCACCTTCTCACCGGGAAGAACCAGGCGGCTAGAGCGGCCCGGATCATCAGCGCCTGGGCCGATCCCTACCTCTGAGCCCACGGAAATCCGAGCCCTCAGCACATCATTGGCACGCCGTCGAGTTCGGCGACGACCGACGCGGCCCTGCCCGTCATTGCCAGCAGCAGAGCCTCGCCCGATCCGCGAACTTCGAGCCCGTCTCCAGCCGACCAATCCAGGTCAGACGCCACCAGGTGCACGCGGCGCGTTCGCCGCGCACCCCCGATCACGGGACTGATGCGGGCGTTGTTGCGGCGAGTCTCGTGGGCCACGGTCAGCGCACCCGCACGCTCAGACAGGTGACGGAGCCCTCGAGCTTCTCGTATTCCGAGACGTCGACCGGCTCGAGACGATAGCCGCGATCGGCGAACAACTCCGCCGTGCGGGGCGCCGCCGAACTCATCAGCAACAGATCTTCGTCGAGGATGACCACGTGAGCGCCTGGTTCCTCGGGCACGGCCAGGAACCGCGGGAACATGCCGAGGTCGTCAACCACGGGTGCGTACCCGATGACGGTGCCGTCGGGTAAAGCGGTCACGGCGCTCTTGAGGTGCAGCGCCTTGGTCAGTGGCACTTTCGTGACGGCGTATCCGCGAGGCGTCAGGATCCGCGCCAGCTGTTCGATCGCGGCTGCGTTGGTGGTACCGCTGAGCCCGACGTACACCTGCGAACCCACCTTGAGCACGTCACCGCCGTCCAGTGTTCCCTCGGTGATGGCGGTGGCATCCAGCCCGAGATCGTCGATGGTTCGCCGAACCGCGACGATCTCCGGGTTGCGCGCCGGCTGCCGCGGATTCGTGATCACGGCGAGGTCGCCGAACATCACCACGGCGTCTTCGACGAACACGCAGTCCGGCATCGAATCGTCGCCGTCGACCACCACGGCGGGCCACCCGTTGCGCTCCAGCGCTGCGACGTAGCCGTCCCACTGGCGCTTGGCCAGTTCGAGATCGAGCGGCGTGCGCTCGATGAACGTGACGATGCCGTCGGCCAAGGTCTCAGCGGGCCGCCGGACCAGCGCGTACGGACGGTCGGGCATGGCATTTCTCCTCGACGAGACTCAGAGTCGTGCGAAACAGGCGTCGGCGTCATCCTGCGGAATGGATGCGTTCATGGTCGAGAACTTGCCGACCACACCGGCGTCGGTGACTTCGACACTGTCGGCGTGGATGCCGAGCGGGTACTGCGCGTTCAGCTTCGCGGTGAGGCCGTCGAGCGCCGTCTGCACCGTGTCCTTGGCCAACGGGCCGCCGACGTCGACGACCTGGAGGGCGAGGTCGCCGTCGGTGACGACGGGCTTGGCCGTCACGGTGATGCTCCCGGCCTCGAGGGCGATCGTGCCGGCTGCGGCATCGGTGGTGACACCGGTGACCAGACTGCCCACCCCGGGAAGATTCGCGGCGACGGTGTCCTTGATGCCGTTGGAGGTCCACGTCAGCGTCGCGTTCAGTGCACCGATGGTCCCCTTCGAGTCCTTGGATCCCTGCAGTCGCACGTCTTCGACGGTCACGTCGGCCGTCATGCCCTTGGCGTCCTGAACCTGATTTCCCTCGGTCAACACGGAGATGTTGGTGTAGTGGCCGGTGATGTGTTGCCACAGGAAGGGTGGATTCACCCCGAACGAGACGGTGGCCCCGTCTTTCACGACGCATTCGGCGACCGCGACCAGGAGGCTGTCCGCGCGGTGCCGGGCATACAGTTCGGCTCCGGCCAACCCGCCTGTCAAGAGCGCCACGACGATGAGCGCGATCAGCGAAAGGGTCAGGGGGTCGCGCAGCCAACGGCGACGGGCGGCGGCCGGTGGCGGGGATGGGGCTGGTGACGGAGGGCGACTCGGCGGCGGTGGACCGGACGGTTCGCGTGGGCGCTGAAGTCGTTCCGTGGGCGCCGCATCACTGGGCCGGTACCTCGCCCGGAACTGCTCGGTCGGCGCTTCCGGTCGGCCTTGACGCGGAAGCCGCTGGGTCGGAGGTTCTGGGCGACGGACCGGTTCGCCGCGACCGCCCGGCCGTCTGGGAGGCTGCGGCGGTGTCGTCACCTCCGCGATTGTGCCTCATTCACCTGACGCGGTCTGATGGATCGCCCGTCACGTGCCGAGAAATGCGCCGAGCTGATCGCAGACGCCTAGCCACCCGTTCTGGAAACTGTCGAATTCCTCGGGAGGCAAGAGGGAATGGTCGATCGACATCAGCGTCCGATCGTCGCCGAAGGGCTCGAAGGCGACGTTGACGACGCTGACGACCGTCGGGTCGCGCCAGTTCGAGTTGCTCCAGGTGAAGCGCAGCAGATGCGGTCGATCGATGGCCAGGAAGCGTCCGGTGATCAGCACCGAGTTGCCGGAGTTGTCCACGTCGAGACGGACACTCCCTCCGACACGGGGCTCGACGTTGACGGCGACGCATCGGGACGGCCGCGGACACATCCACTCCTGCAACGACTCCGGATCGAGCCATTCGTCGAATACCACGTCTGGAGTGGCGGGCATGACGCGTTGCACGCGGGCCACCGGCGCTTCGTTCATCGTGCCCTTCCCCTGCGGCGCAGCCTCGCCGACAGGGCGTCGGCACGTGTCGACCAGAAGCCCGTCTGCTGATCGATCCACTGCTGGGCCACCGTTAACCCGTCCGGCTGCAGGGAGAACCAGTGCTCGCGGCCGCGCACCTCGCGGCGAACCAGCCCGGCCGATTCCAGCACTCCGACGTGGCGCGACACGCCGGCGAACGTCATCGGCAGCGGAGCGGCGAGATCGGTCATGCGCGCGTCGCCGGCCCGCAGCGTCTCCAGCAGCCGACGGCGCGTCGGATCGGCGAGCGCGGCGTACGCGCGATCCAGCACCTGATCTTCAACCACCTTGTTGACTATAGCCGCTCACTCGTGCTGTTCTAGAAGAAGATGTTCAACTGAGATGTTTAACGTTGTACTGGTGGACTGGCGTGGCCGAAACCGTTGCGGCAGAAACGAAAGGGGAACACATGTTGGCACCTCCGATCGTGTCGGCGCAGGAATGGGAGGCGTCGTACCAGCAGATGCTCGTCAAGGAGAAGGAGTTCAGTCGCGCGCGCGATGCGCTGGCCGCAATGCGTCGTCGGATGCCCTGGACACCGGTGATGAAGCCGTATGAGTTCGAAGGGCCTGCGGGCAGCATGTCCCTGCTGGACCTGTTCGGTGGGCGTCGCCAGCTGATCGTCTACCGCGCGTTCGTCGACCCTGGCGTGGACGGATGGCCGGAGCACGGCTGTGTCGGCTGCTCGTTGATGGCCGATCACGTCGGCAACCTCGCCCACCTGAACGCCCGCGACACCACCCTGGTGTACGTCTCGCGCGGATCACAGGCCGACCTGCAGCGGGTGAAGACGCGAATGGGCTGGGACGTCCCCTGGTACACGATCGTTCCTGACGCCGAGGGCGCCTTCGACGTCGACTTCGGAGTGAACGAGTGGCACGGCACCAACGCCTTCATCCGTGACGGCGACCGAGTGTTCCGCACCTACTTCGTCAACAACCGCGGCGACGAAGTCTTCGTCAATACGTGGAGCTTTCTCGACATGACTGCGCTTGGGCGCCAAGAGCTCTGGGAGGACTCCCCCGAGGGCTACCCGCAGAGTCCGCCCTATGAATGGTGGGACTGGCACGACGGGTACGAAGGGGATTCGCGGCGATGAACGGCGGATCGGCGAGCCTGCCCGCGGTCGTCGACCGGGCCGCATTCCAGGCCGAGCTCGACGTGCTGCGGGCTCGGGAGAAGGCGCACACCCGGGAAGCCGATGCGATCGCCGCGGCACGACGACGCCTACCCATGGTCGCGGTCGCCGGCGGCCTCGAGCTGATCGGTCCCGATGGGCCGCTCACGCTGTTCGATGCGTTCGAAGGGCGCAAGCAGCTGATCGCCTACTACTTCATGTGGCACCCGGGTCATTCCGCGCCCGAGCAGTGCGAAGGCTGCACGTGGTGCACCACGCAGGTCTCCGAGCTGGCCTATCTCCACTCCCGCGACGTCACCTACGCGGTCTTCTGCCAGGGTCCCTACGGCGAAGGCGCCCGCTACCGCGACTTCATGGACTGGGACGTGCCGTGGTACTCGGCACTGCCCTCACTCGACACCCTGCTCGTCGGCCGCACCATCGGCATGATGCACCTCGTCAGCTACCTGAGGGAGGGTGACCACGTCTTCGAGACATATTGGACCACCCTGCGCGGCGTCGAGGCGATGGACAACAGCTACGCGCTCATGGACCTCACCGTTTATGGACGCCAGGAGGCTTGGGAGGACTCACCACCCGGATGGCCCCAACAGTGGGGAGACGGTGCAGCTCGCATACGTACCAACGGACGTCCCATCGCCCAGTGGTCACGACTGGCTGCCGGACGCTCCGACCACCTCACCCCTTGAGCTGATCGTCAGAGATGATCGGTGGGTGACTGAACCGCTGACGATTCCGGCACTGCTCGATCGCACCGTGCGCGAGTTCGGCGGCAACACCATGGTGACACCCACTGACCACCTCACCTAAGCAGGGGCAGAGCAGCGCTCCGGCGCACATCGCGTGCTGGTTGCTCGAGCCTGGGTGTCGGCAAGGGCTTCCGAGTCGGACCGTTCTTCGCCAACGGCGCGGAGTGGGTCCTCTGTTGGCTGGCGGTGTCGCGGATCGGCGCGTTAGCCGTGCCGCTGAGCACGATGTACGCCGGCGGAGATATCAAAGGTGTTCGACTGGCCGACATCGGCATGTTGGTCGCGCCAAGCCAGGTCCTCGGCATCGACGTCGCCGATCGGTTCGAGGCAGCACTGCCCGAGCTGTCCGGCCAGCCCGCGGGTCGGCTCGCGGTGCCTGGCGCATCGTATCGGCGGTGCATCGTGCTCACCGGCGGCGTGGACCGGCACTGGGCGACTCGATGCGACGACGCGGCCGTGCCGCGAGAGATCCTCTTGGCCGTCGAGCGGGAGGTCTCCCCGCAGACCTGGCCGTCATGGTGCAGTGCCGATCAGGAGTGAGCGGTCGTCCCATCCTCGACGACGGCGATACCGGCGAGGGCGCAGGCTTCGTCGTCGGCCGCGCTCGCACCGCTGACACCGACGCCACCCACGATGGCTCCGTCGACGACGATGGGGACGCCGCCGCCGAAGATCACGAACCGGCCGCCGCCGTTGGCGTGCAGGCCGAACAGTTCACCGCCGGGTGAGGCCAGGTCTGCGAGTTCGGAGGTCGCGATGCGGTTGGCCACCGCCGTGTAGGCCTTGTCGACCGCGAGGACGGGACCGGCGATCTCCGCGCCGTCCATCCTGCCGAACGCGACGAGGTGGCCGCCGGAATCCACCACCGCCGCGGACACCAGGATCGACCGCCGAGCGGCTTCGGCGTGGGCGGCGGCGACGATGCGTGTGGCCGTTTCGAGATCGACGATCGTGGCTCTTAGCACGACGACAACATACTTCTACGGTGTGGCTCGCGAGCCGCAGACGCGGGAGCGACCTCAGCCGATGACGCCGACCGGCTCGTCGACGCCGTTGAGCAGGTCGTTGTCGCTGAAGGCACCGCGATGGGCGGCAGCCGGGTGCGTGTCGGGCAACCGGTCACCGCGGCCAAGCAGCTTGTGCCGCAGCGTTCCCGACTTGTCGGTAGAGATGAGTCCCCGCTCGCGCAGCGTCGGAAAGAGCCGGTCCGCCACCTCGCGGAATGAGCCGGGAACAGTCGCGTGATAGACGTTGATTCCGTCGACACCGGCCTCACGCCACTCCTCCAGGCGATCGGCGATCTCGTCGGCGGTGCCGACGACGCGGTTCGCGCCCTCCATGACCCAGGCCATGTCTCGGATGGTCGGCTCGTCGTTGCCGGACGCTTCGGCCGCCCAGCGGGTGAAGCTCTGCACGCCGGTGAACTTGCCGAGTTGGCTGATCGGGGTGTCCAGCGGCAAGCTGCCCGCATCGATGCCCGCATCGCCAAGCGCGTGCAGGGCGATGCCCTCCAGGTCGAGGTATCTCTTGAGTTCGTCGTTGCGGCGGACCGCTTCTCGGTGCGTGTCGCCGATCACGAACGACAGACCTTGGGCGAAGGTGATGTCGTCGGGGTCGCGCCCGTTGTCGGCTGCCAGCGCGCGAGTCTCGGTGGTCTGCTTGTGCGCGTCCCCCGGGCTCGGACTGCTGATGTAGACGCCCTCGGCGTTGCGTGCCGAGAATTGCTGGCCGGCGGGAGATGAGCCGGCCTGAAAGAGCACTGGTGTGCGCTGCGGCGACGGCGACACGAAGTGCGGACCCTCGACCTTGTAGCGCTTCCCGACGTGGTTGATCTTGTGGATCTTCGACGGGTCGGAATGGACCCCGCGCTCCTTGTCCTGCACGAGTCCGTCCTCGTCCCACGAGCCTTCCCATAGCTTGTAGGTGACGTCGACGTATTCATAGGCCCACTCGTAGCGCTCGTCGTGATTGAGCGTGCCTTCGTGGCCGAAGCTGCGAAACACGTTCTCGTTGAAGCTCGTCACGATGTTCCAACCGAGGCGGCCCTCGGTGTAATGGTCGAGCGAGGACATCCGCCGGGCGAAGTTGAACGGATGGTCCTGAACGACCGAACTGGTGAAGACGATGCCGAGGTTCTCGGTGGCCGCGGCCAGAGCCGAGGCAAGCACGGAGGGGTCGTTGACCGGAATCTGGATGCCGCCTTCGACGGCCTTGCGCCAGTTGCCGTTCCAAGGCGCTCGTAGCCCGAAGACATCGGCGAAGAACAGCAGATCGTATCCCGCCTTGTCCACTTCGGCAGCCACCTTCGTCCAGTGACGGAGCGAATTGAACTTGTGGTTCTCCGCTTCCGGGGCACGCCAGAGTCCGTGCAGCACATGCGAGGCGGTGTTCATGACGAACGCCGAGTAGAACAGCGGGCGATTGCTCAAGGGTCGTCTCCTGAAGTCGTGGTGGCGATTATGGGTTGATGGGGCCGAGCGTGTTGCGGATGAGCTCGTCGTCGGTCGTCTTCAGGAACTCGGCAACCTTCGGATCCTGGAAGGTCTGGATCAGCTTCTGGACGTTGGGGTCGTCCAGGTGCTTGTCACTGACGACGAGTCCACCCTCACTGCCCTTCGGCGCCGGCTCGCGGGCGATGATCTGATTCTCGGTGAGCCCGGCGGCATAGACGTCGGAGATGTGGACGACGATGGCGTCGACGTCGGCGAGGCTGCGCGCCAGCTGGCCGATCGGCACCTGGACGAACTGGTAGTTCTTCGGGTTCGACTCGATGTCGGACAACTGCGGCAGGCCCGCCAACGTGTCCTTCCCAGGCTTCAGCGTGATCTGCTTGTCACCTGCGAGGTCCAGCAGGGCGATCGCTTGACCGGCGGGGTCGTCGCGCAGAGCGATCTTGGCACCGTTCGGTACCTGGGCCCAGCTGCGATACTTGTCGGAGTAGGTCGCCTGATCCCAGGTGAACGTGGGCGCGGCGAGTGTCAGCTTGAAACCGTTGGCCGCGATGGCGTCGTTGAGGAACGGCTGGTGCTCGAAGAAGTTGCCTGCGACCGTGCCCGCGTCGACGGCGCGGTTGATCTCGATGAGATTGTCGATCTTGACCGGCTCGATGGTGATGCCGTGCGCGGGAGCCACCTGGTCGTTGATGTACTTGAGCAGGCTCTCGGCGGCGATGTCGGTGCTCCAGGTCGCGACCTTGAGGCTGGTACCGAACGGCTTGTCCTCATTCGACAGCTTTGCGTAGGTGACACCGCCTGCGATCGCGACGACGAGCACGACGGCGGCGGCGATCCACGGCCACCGCTTCTTCTTCTTGAGCTCGATGTCGTCGGTCACGGGTGAGGTGGACTGATCGGTCACGGATGTTCCTCGTTCATTGGGGGGATTACTTGGAGTCAGCGCGTGAGGGCTTTGACCATGCGGTCGCCGACGAACTGGACGATCTGGATCGTGATGATCAGCGTGATCACGGTGGCGATCATGATGTTGTGGTCAAAACGGTTGTAGCCGTATGTGATCGCGAGGTTTCCCACACCGCCTGCGCCGATCGACCCCGCAATGGCCGAGTACTCGATCATCGCGATGGCGTTGACCGTCAACGCCCCTGCCAGCGCAGGCAGAGCCTCGGACAGCTGCACGGTGCGGATCAGCTGGACGTTCGTGCCCCCGGAGACCTGGCCCATGTCGGTGACGTCGGACCGCACGTCCCGCAGGGCGTTCTGGACGAGTCGCGCGAAGAACGGCACACCCGCCGTCGTCATCGGCACGATCGCCGCCGAAATGCCGATCGTGGTACCGACCAGGAACCGCGTCACGGGAATGATCGCCGTCATCAGGATCAGGAACGGCAAGGATCGGCCCACGTTGACGATCGTGTTGAGCACGACGAACACCTTCGGGTTGGGGAAGAGCCCGAAGTCGGAGGTGTTGTGCAGCGTGATCCCGACGGGAGTGCCGATCAGAAGTACCAGGGTCATGGTGATGCCGACCATCAGCCAGGTCTGTCCGTAGGCCGGCAGCAGGAGATCGGGGACCTTGTCCCAGGGCGTGCTGAAGTCCTCCCCCGCGGCGAGGATCACGCCGCCGCCCCTTCGGACTTGGCGGACACGGCGCTCACGTGCAGCCCGCGCTCCCGGAGGTAGCCCTCGAATCCGGAAGGCGCCGACGGAGAGATGGCGAGCACGGCGCGCCCCACCGCCACTCCGCGGATCGCCTCCACGCTCGCGCTGAGCACGTTCACCTGCGAGTCCGCGATGCCGGGCACCGTGTGAATCGACGTGAGCCAATCCAGCGGTACCTCACGCGAGGCGTACGAGACCTCCCACACCTCACCGGTGCCGTTGAATGGCACGCTCGGCCGGCCCGGAAGCAGTTCGCGGGCCAGCGAGGACGTCGGGTCGAGGATGACGTCGCCGACGGAGCCGCTCTCGATGATGCGGCCGCCGTCGATGCGGGCCACCGAGTCGGCGATCTCGCGGACCACCTCCATTTCGTGGGTGATCAGGATGATGGCGAGGCCGAACTCGTCGCGAAGGTGACTGAGCAGCCCGAGGATCGCCTTCGTCGTGCTCGGATCCAACCCCGACGTCGCCTCGTCCGACAGCAGGTAGGAGGGTCCCAGAGCGAGCGCGCGGGCGATCCCGACCCGCTGCTTCTGGCCACCCGAGAGCTGGGCGGGGAGATAGTCGCGGCGATCGGCGAGACCCACCCTGTCGAGCAACGAGGTGACGCGCTTCTCGACGGAGGCGTCGGTGGCTCCGAGGTACTCCAGCGGCAGCGCCACGTTCTGTGCGACGGTCCGGCGCCTCAGCAGGGGTGCCGTCTGGAAGATCACGCCGACGCTGCGGCGCGCGTTGAGAAGTTCGGAACCCTCCAGCCGCGTGAAGTCCTTCCCGTCGACGCGGACGGCGCCGCTGCTGGGACGCTCCAGGAAGCTGACGCAGCGTGACAACGTGGTCTTCCCCGCGCCACTCGGACCGACCACGGCCAGGATCTCGCCGTTGGGCACCGACAACGAGATGTCCTCGAGGACGGTGCGGTCCCCGAACCGTTTGGTCAGGTTCTCGATTTCGATCATCTGGGCTCTCTTGATCGTGGGTGGGACGTCCCGACGACGGTCGCGAGTCCGCGCAGCGTCCGTCCTTCAACTGAGAATCAGGGGGTGAACTTCTGACGCGATCCGGCGGTCCGTTGGCGGATACCGGCTCCGGATTCAGGCGTGGCGAGCACGGAATGTCCAGGGCCTGATGGTCAGACTCGCGGTAAAGCTACGCACTTCGACGAGGGCAGCAAAGGGTACCGATCTGGCTGATCCGAAAGGCGCTCGCGGTCTCGCGCCGCCCGCACGACTGCCGGTCAGACGGGCCGGAAGGTCCGAAACAGCGGTCAAGGGGTTAGGCTGAGCCAAGTTCCACGAGTCGTCTGGAGGCGTCATGGTCAACGTGAAGCGCGGGATTGTTGCCTTCGGGTGTGCGGCGGCGTTCGCCGCTGCGCCCTTGGTCATGGCTTCCCCGGCTGCCGCCAAGGACTGCCCATGGGGCACCGTGCCCCGGTCGGACGGGGTGTGCACCCAAGGCCAGGCGGGCGGCTTCGGCGCGCCCGGTGTGGTCGTTCCGCCGATGTCGGGGTCGACCGGCGCCAACGTGGTGAACAACCCGAACGGTTTCGGCTCGGTCAACGGCATCCCGTGCACTCCCGAGCACATGGGAACCTGCATCGGTCTTCAACAGAGCCAGGGCTAGGTCCCGGCCGCCAGGTCCCATCGGGCCTACACGCGTATTGCGAACAGCGTCAGCCAGTTCGACGGCTGATCGGTACGTCTCGCCGGAGCGTCCCACGCGTCTACGCCACTGACTCGGAGCTTTCGAATCGCCCTGACGGAAACCCGTGACCTCGAGCGGCGCTTCGGCGAGGATTTG
>NZ_JAVROT010000543.1:0-13667 GCF_032162605.1 Mycobacterium sp.
CGCCGATGGCCACCAGATCGCCGGAATCGACTTCAGCCGGATGCACAGTCAGTTCAACTTCATCCTCATGCTCGCCCAGTCCGAGACCGAACGGCTACTCGCCGAACAGCTTGGGCGACAAGGCGTCAAGGTCGAACGCGGAGTCCGGTTCTCCACCCTGGCCGAGCGGTCGAACGCGGTGGAGGTGGTGCTCACCGGGCCCGACGGCGTGAGCGAGACCGTCGAGGCGTCCTACGTCATCGCGGCCGACGGATCCCACAGTCCCGTCCGCAAGTGCCTGGGACTGCCCTTCACCGGTCGGGCGCTACCAACGAACTACGTACTGGGCGACGTGCACCTGGCCGGCGGCCTCGCCGAGGACCAGCTGTCGATCTTCCTGGCGCCCAACGGTTTTCTAGCCGTCTTTCCAATGGGCGATGGACGGTTCCGGTTCATGGCGACCGACCCGGACGGGATCACCGGCGACGCGGACGAGCCGGCGCTGATGGACATCCAGGCGCTCTACGACCGCACCGTCGGAGTCCCGGCGCAGCTCTACCACCTGAACTGGAGCTCGCGATTCAGGATCAACAGCCGGCACATGGACACCCTGCGCCGAGGTCGGGTGTTCTTCGGCGGCGATTCCGCGCACGTCCACAGCCCCGCAGGCGGACAGGGCATGAACGCCGGGATCCACGACATGATCAACCTGTCGTGGAAGCTCGCGATGGTCCTGCGGGGCACCGCGAAGCGCGAACTGCTCGACACCTACGAAACCGACCGGCTGCCGGTGATCCGTCAGCTGGTGGGCATGACCGAACGGGCGACGAAGGTCTTCAACTCGACGAACCCGCTCGCGCACGCCGCACTCAGCCGGCTGGCGCCACTGGCCCTGTCCCGCGCGAAGGTGCAGGACAAGGCGGCTCCGAGGCTCGGGCAGATCGCCGCCTCTTATCGGAACGCCCCGATCGCCAAGGGGGGCGGACGAATTGGCTCGTTACGCGCGGGCGACCGGGTCCCGGACGTCGAACTGGCCCACGGCAGGCTCTACGACCTCGTCGACACCTCGACGCTGACCTTGCTGGTGTCGGGGCCCGCGGAGCCGGTCACCGCCGCGCTCGGACCGTGGGCCGACGTCCTCACGGTCCGGGAGGTCTCCCTACCCGATTACCTGCTGACCGGTGCGGGGTGGTTGCTGGTCCGACCCGACGGCTACCTGGCCGCGGCGGGCCGCGCTGGCGATGCGCACAGATTGCACGCGTGGCTCAACCGCTGGATGACGACCCCTGCGGGGTGAGGGCCCGACGGCTCGCAGCTGAGGCGAAGCCGAGCCAAGTATGTCGATTGCCCGCCCAGCACCAACCGACCTTGGGGGCGTCTCGATGCTCCCGCCCGTCACGGCCGGTGCCATTGCTGAACCAGATCGCCGGAGTGCGTGGGTCGGCTCGACCGTTGGCCTTGCGCCGTCGCGACGCGATCGTCATGAAGCACCGATTGCGCTCGAGGACCTCCGGTCGTTGTAGCAGCCAGTGCAGCCCTTCGGTCAGCGTCAAGGGCGTGCGACCGCGTGCGGTCATCGCCGGGAGCGCCTCGTTGGGACTCCAGTTCGCCATGTCCTCACCGCGGCTGAGGCCACCCACCAGGTAGATCGGCGAATCGGGAAGCGACACAATCGGTTCGAATTCATCGACGTCGATCATGTCCGTCACCACGAAGCCCGGTCTGCCATTGATCCGCAACAACGGAGCCAGGGCCGACGGGGCGGCGATGGTCGGATGCACGACCAGCAGCGCATCGTCGGGCGCACTCGCACCGGTTCGCGACGCACTCGAGGTGATGCGGCGCTGTCCTTCATCAGGTTGATCCATGCCCCGGAAGGGGCGTGGGCCGCCAATCCCGCTGTGGCACTTGGCTACCTGTTCTTCGGCTTGGTGTGCGTGCTGTACTGGTTCCTGCCAGGGGCGAAGGACCCCGTCGTGGTGGACGAGGCGGACGTCGTCGCCGGGCACTGACACCCCACTTCTCCCCCGCGAGCAGACGCAAGAGTGCCCGCACGTTCGGCGTGTCGGGCACTTTTTCGACTGCTCGCGCGGAGAAATCAGTCGCGGACGAACGGAACCTCGGCGGCCGGCGCCAGCACGACGTACATCCGCCGCCACGGATCGGTGCCCTCGATTCGCCATTGATGGCCGCTGCCCTCGGTGTCCTCGGCCAGCAGGACATCGCCGGGGTGCAGGGTGAACTCTTCGCCGTCACGGGTCGAGAACAGCAGTGTGCCCCCGAGAGTCACGACGAGTTGACGCATCGGCGCGGTGTGCCACGCCAGCGTGCCGCCGCCCGCCGTCTCCTCGACCGTGACGTGCGACGCCGACATCGTCGCCGACACCAGGTCGTCGTTGCGCCCGGTTCTGATGTCCAGCCGACCGATCTCGACGTGGGAGGTGCCGTCCCGGCCCGTCCACAGCCGCACACATCGAATCATCGGTTCTCCTGCCGTCGACTTCGCCGTGCAACACATCATCCAGTGCCGAGAGGCGCCCGTCACATCGTCCTCGACAGGTGTCTTAGTTAACCTAACAATTCGTAGTCAAGTGTCCACGAAGTCGCTTAAGCTCGTCGACATGCCCACCCGAACCCATAGCGCCGATCCCCGCGCCGAACGCGTCCGCAACCTGCTGCGCGACGCCGCATTCGCACTGGCGCACGAACGTGCCGTCGACGAGATCACCGTCGGCGACCTGGTGGCGCGGGCGGGGGTGAGCAGGCAGGTCTTCTATCGCCACTTCACCGACCGGGACGACGCGGTCGCGACCGCCTTCGCCGTGGCGTTCTCCGCTGCCGCCGAGGCCATCGAGGGCGACGCACGATCGCGCATCATCAGCCTGTTCGACTTCGCCGCCGAACACCGCACGATGTACCGCAACGTCGTGCCGAGCGCGGTCTCCCAGCGGGTGGTCGCTGCGTTTCGCGCCGAGCTGCTGCCCGCATGCGAGGAGATGGCCGCGCAGAGCATGGCCGTCGTCGGCTCGATCGCCGACATCGCCCCCGCGTCGGTCAGCCGATTCCTCGTCGGCGGGTTCCAGGAAGTGCTCCGATCCTGGATGGAAGACCCACCGCCAACCGAACCAGCCACCGATCTCCGAGGCCGGGTGACCGCCGCGCTCGACACCGTCGACGCGCTGCTGGGTCTCCAGGCCGCCACTCACCGATCCCGTTAGGAAGGAACCACCATGGGCAAGCACCAGGCTCCCCCCGAGCACCACGCTCCGCACCTGGACGTAGCCAACCGGCGTGTCTCACGGACCGACCTCCGCAACATGGTCCTGGTCATGGCTGCGCTGACGGTCTTCGTCGTCGCGATGATCGCGAGTTACTCCGGTGCGTTCGCCAAGCCGACCCTGCATCACCTCGACGTCGCGGTCGTCGGGCCACCGCAGGTGGTCGATGCCATCCGCGGACAGGACACGCTGTCGGTGACCCAGGTCGCGGACGCCACCGCCGCGCGTGAGCAGGTCTACGACCGCAAGACCGACGCCGCCTTCGTCGTCGGCCAAACCGGCGAGATGAAGATCTACGTCGCCGGTGGCGGCGGCCGCAGCGTCGCCAACGCCTCCGAATCCGTGGGACGCACGATCGCCACCAAGGCGGGCCTGGCACCCAGCGTCGAGGACGTCGCCCCGACCTCGCCTGCCGATCCACAGGGCACCGTCGAGTTCTACGCCGTCATCTTTCTGTCGATCGGTGCGACCTTGGGCGCCACCGTGTTCGGTCGCATGATGGGCAGCGTGCGCAGGCTCTCGACGCTGGCGCTTCGCACCCTGAGCCTGGCGGCCTACTCGGCGCTACTTGCGGGTGGGGTGACGATCTACGTGGACGCCGTCCTCGGCGCGCTGACCAGCCACACCTGGCAGGTCTTCGGCGCACTGTGGCTGTACGCGATGGCCGTCGCCGGCGCCGTGACCGGTGTGGCGGCCGCCTTCGGCTTCATCGCATCGGCGATGGTGACCCTGTTCCTGGTGATCGTCGGCAACGCCGCGGCCGCTGGCCCGGTCGGACTGCCGCTGCTGTCGGGCTTCTACACGACGTTCAACGCGATCGTGCCGCAGGGCTCCGGGGTGGCACTGCTGCGCAGCCTCGAATACTTCGGCGGCAACGGCGCCTTGACACCGATTGTCACCCTGACCATCTGGGGTGTGAGCGGACTGGCGCTCGCGGTGATCGCAGTGCTCGCCCCCAAGGCGTGGACGAATTATCGTTCCAGTCATGAGCGCTACCGCGTCCACCGCTCCGAACGCGACGGAGCCGTACTACGACCTCGGGTCCTATCACCGGTCGATTGAGACGCCATCGGCACAGGCGCAGGCCTGGTTCGACCGCGGGATGGTCTGGGCCTACGCGTTCAACCACGAGGAGTCGATTCACTGCTTCGAGCGAGCGCTGGCTCTGGACCCCGACCTCGCGATCGCGCGCTGGGGCATCGCCTACGCGATCGGCCCCAACTACAACAAGGCCTGGGAGGCGTTCGACCCCGTCGACCTGACCGCGTCGTTGGCCAGGGCCCGGATGGAACTCGCACTGGCCGTCAACGGCCGGGCGTCGACGGTCGAGCGCGGACTGATCGACGCGCTGGCGGCACGCTTCCCCACCGACGACGCCACGGACGGCGAGGCCCTCACCGCCGGGCACGGGGGCTACGCCGACGCCATGACCACCCTGGCCGAGGCCTACCCCGACGACGTCGACGTGCAGGCGCTGGCCGCGGACGCGTTGATGAACGTCACCGCCTGGGCGTTGTGGGACACCAGGACCGGTGAGCCGGCACCCGGGTCGCGCGTCGTGGCGGCCAAGCGGATCCTCGACGACGTGCTCGCCACCGCGGCGGGTCGCGTCCACCCCGGCGTGCTGCACCTCTACCTGCACGCCATGGAGATGTCGGCACGACCCGAGGATGCTCTGCCAGCCGCGGACCTGTTGCGCGGCCTGGTCCCCGACGCCGGTCACCTCCAGCACATGCCCAGCCACATCGACGTGCTGTGCGGCGACTACCGAAGCTCGATCGTGGCGAACACCGCTGCGGTGCAGGCAGACCGGCGCTTCGTCGAGCGCGCCGGCCCGCTGAACTTCTACTCGCTCTACCGGGCGCACGATCTGCACTTCGTCGTGTATTCGGCGATGTTCCTAGGCCAGTGCGCGACCGCGACGCAGGCCGCCGACGAGCTCGCGGCGCAACTCACCCCCGAGCTGCTCGCGATCGAATCACCGCCCATGGCCGACTGGCTGGAGGCGTTCGTGCCCCTGCGGGTGCACGTGCTGATCCGCTTCGGGCGGTGGGACGAACTGATCGCGCATCCGCTGCCCGACGCCGTCGACCTCTACTGCACCACCGTCGCGACAATTCACTACGGCCGCGGTGTGGCGCGCGCCGCCAAGGGGCAGCTCGGGCGGGCGCTCGTCGAGAAGCAGGCCTTCGCCGCTGCGTACGCCAAGATCCCGGAGAGTCGCTACCTGTTCAACAACACCAGCCGCGACATCCTCGCCGTCGCCGCGGCCATGCTGGACGGCGAAATCGCTTACCGCCAAGGTCGATTCGACGAGGCCTTCGAGCACCTGAGACGCGCAATCGAACTCGACGACTCCCTTCCCTACGACGAACACTGGGGCTGGATGCAGCCGACCCGGCATGCCTACGGGGCACTGCTCCTCGAGCAGGGTCGCGTCGATGACGCCGCTGCGGTGTATGCCGCCGACCTCGGCCTGGATCCCACGTTGGGCCGCTCATCGCAGCATCCGGCCAACGTGTGGAGCCTGCACGGGTACCACGAATGCCTGAAGCGGTTGGGCCGCAACGACGAAGCGGTCGTCATCGGCCAGCAGCTCGACCTGGCCCGCGCCAGAGCCGACGTGCCGATCCTCGCGTCGTGCGCATGCAGGTTGCAGGTCGAGGGCAGTGGGGAAAGCTGTTGCGGCTGACCGCGACATTCCCGGGTCGCTTCGCTCCTGCCCTCCGCATCAGCCGAACGCCACCCGCTCCAACCAGAAGTCGAGGAACCCGGCGTCCCCCTCGATGCTCGCCGCCGACACCGGCCGCCGCCGATACAGGATCAACAGGAGGTCGGTCACCGGCCCGCGCAGCCCGGCAGTGGTGGTTTCGTCGCCGCGGCGCCACGTGATCGCATCGCCTGCGAAGTCCATGACCCAGTGGCCACCGGTGTCGGTGGCGTGCAGTCCCACCGTTTGGCCGGGGCCGAGCAGCTCCCGCATCCATGGATGCACGTCGAAGTGGAATGGCGCGCAACCCAGTCGAGCCACTCCTCGACACCGTCGACGGCGACGAAGTTCGCGACGACGTAGTCGACTCCGAGCGCCAACGCCGCGTCAGCCCTGTGCACTGCGGTCTCGTGGGCGAAGCGTCGCGCATAGAAGGCGCTCCCGCCGCCGGGCACGGGAGACCACATCTGCGCGTCGGCGCCCGTCTCGTGCAGGGTCGCCGCGAGGTCGACGCCCGCCGAGCGCAGTGCGGCCGCCAGCTCGGCCGGATCGTCGCCCGTCGCCCCCGACAGGTCACGCAGCGCCGCGTCGGGCGGCGGCGCGCTCACGCGCCCAGCGACGATCTCGCGCGCCCAGCGCAGACCACCGTCGACGTGGCGGGCCAACTGCGAGACGTTCCATCCCGGGCACGACGGCACCGCGACGGTCACGTCGGCGCCGTCGAGATGGTCGGCGAACAGGTCGGCCTGCGCCACGATCTCCGTGCAGTGCCGGTCGAAGTCGGTCATTGTGTGGGCACCTCTCCGAGCCGGACCTGAAATGTACCGAGCCGAGTCGTAGGCCCATGCCGAGTACGACCCCGCCCGCGTGTCGGAATCATCGCGGCGACTCGTTCTCTATCGTCGGTGAGCGTGACACACGCGTGGGATCAGGTGCGGAGCTACGTGCGCAGCGCTCCCCTGACCTATACCTGGCTGGCCGTCCTGCTCTCGACGACGCTGATACAGCACTCGCTGACCGCACGTACGCTGCGGACGCTGCTGCAGTCCACGTCGACGAACCTGCACCACCTGGCGTCCGATCCGCTGCGGGTGCTGTTCCAGAGCCTGCTGTGGATCGACGGCAGCTACTGGTGGCCCTACCTGCTGATCTTCACGCTGTTCCTGGCGCCCGCCGAGCGGTGGCTGGGCCATCTGCGCTGGGCAGTCGTCGGACTGGTCTGTCACGTCGGCGCGACCTACCTCGGCGAGGGCTATCTGTACTGGATCATCCAGGAGGCCGCGGCGTCCCCGCGCTTGATCGACGCGCGCGACGTCGGCGTGAGCTACTTCGTCGTCGGCATCGTCGGAGTGCTCTTCTATCGGGTCCCACGCCGCTGGCGCTGGGGGTACCTCGCCGCGGTGGTCCTGATCATCGGCGGTGCGTTGCTCCTTCGCACCAACTTCACCTCGCTGGGGCACCTCTGCGCACTGCTGATCGGACTGGCCTGTTACCCGCTCACACGCCGTCGCCGAAGGTCCGCGCCTGCGTACACTCCGGCTGTGGTGATCAGCGATGACGACCTCGCACATCTGCGCCGCTGCGTGGAGCTGGCCGGGGAGGCTCTCGAGGCAGGCGACGAGCCGTTCGGCTCTCTTCTGGTCGACGCCGACGGGACGGTCCGCATCGAGGATCGCAACCGGACCAAGGACGGCGACGCGACCCAGCACCCCGAGTTCGAGCTGGCTCGCTGGTCCGCGTCGAACCTCAGCGCCGACGAACGTGCCCGCGCCACCGTCTACACCTCAGGCGAACACTGCCCGATGTGCTCGGCCGCCCATGCCTGGGTGGGGCTGGGGCGCATCGTCTACGCGACCTCGTCAGCCCAGCTGGTGGCGTGGCGCACCGAATGGGGGGCTACGCCCGGACCCGTTGCCGCACTGCCGATTTCGGCCGTGGCACCGCATGTTCCTTCGGACGGGCCTGCGCCGGAACTAGAGGAAGCCATGAAATCGCTCTACGAGTCGAAGTTCAAACCGTGACGGACCCGGCGTGGGTCGAGCACGCGCTCTGGTGGCAGATCTACCCCCTCGGTTTCGTCGGCGCGTTTCCCGCCGACCCTGCACCCACCGCCGACGAGCACCGGCTGCGCCGCGTCGCCGCGTGGCTCGACCACGCCCTGGAACTCGGTGCGTCCGGCATCGCGCTCGGCCCGGTGTTCGCCGCCGCGACCCACGGGTACGACACGATCGACCACTACCGGATCGATCCGCGTCTCGGTGACGAATCCGACTTCGACGACCTCGTCGCGGAGGCCCGCAGCCGTGGCCTGCGCATCCTGCTCGACGGCGTCTTCAACCACGTCGGCGCTGGCTTCCCCCGGTACCAGGACGCCCTCGCGGGTGGCGACGACTCGTGGTTCCGCAAGCGGGGCAACGGTTTCGCGACGTTCGAGGGCCACGACGGCCTGATCACGCTCAACCACGGCAACCCCGCCGTCGCCGACTACGTCGCGGACGTCATGTCGCACTGGCTGCGCCACGGCGCTGACGGCTGGCGGCTGGACGCCGCGTACGCGGTGCCCGACCGCTTCTGGGCCCAGGTGCTGCCACGGGTGCGCAGCGAATTCCCGGACGCGTGGTTCGTCGGTGAGGTGATCCACGGTGATTACGCCGCCACCGTCTCCACGGCGACGTTCGACTCCGTCACGCAGTACGAACTGTGGAAGGCGATCTGGAGCAGCCTCAACGACGCCAACTTCCACGAGCTCGACCACGCGCTGCGCCGGCACGACGATTTCCTCGATACGTTCGTGCCGATGACGTTCGTCGGCAACCACGACGTCACCAGAATCGCCAGCCGGGTCGACGACGCCCGACACGTCGATCACGCACTGGTTCTCGTGCTCACCATCGGTGGTACCCCGAGCGTGTACGCCGGTGACGAGTGGGCATACCGCGGCGTCAAGGAGGAGCGCTTCGGGGGCGACGACGCCGTCCGCCCGGAGTTTCCCACCAGCCCGGAGCAATCAGAGCACCTGGGCCACGACACCTTTCGCCTTCATCAGCATCTGATCGGTCTGCGTCGACGCCACCCGTGGCTCCACACCGCGCGGACGTCACCGTTGCACCTGGCCAACAGCCAGTACGTGTACCGGGCAGGGTCGGACGACCGATCGCTGGTGGTGGCACTGAACGTGGACGACTCACCGCTGCGAATGTCGTTGTCCGAACTCGGGATCGGCAGCGGTCGCATCGTCGCGGGCTCCGGCGCCCCGGCCGAGGCCGTCGTCGACCGCCTCGACGTCGAGCCCCACGGCTGGGCCGTCGTCGCGGTCTAGCCAGGTCCGGCCGAGATCCAACAGCTCGAGGGTCTTGGGATCCCGTTCGCCGCCGTAGTACTCGTCGAGCACCGCGGCGAAGTCCGCGTCGTCGGCGGCGACCTCGGCGAACAGCGTCATCGACGACCGCAGCTTCAACGCATCCACCGAACCCATCAACGCTTGAGCGGTGACCGCCCCGGATCGGGTGACCAACTGCGAGCACCGCCGCAGGCGCGGCCCGAGCACGCCGTGCGCCAGATAGGCGACGGCCTCGTCGCGGGATTCGATGCCGTATCGGTCGGCCATCATGCTCGTGCCCAGCCCGCGCAACTGCGGGAACACGAACCACACCCAGTGTGAGATCTTGCGTCCCGCGCTCAGTTCCGCCACCGCCGCATCGTAGACACCTTCACGTTCCTGGGCATCGACGAAGCGCTCGAGATCGAAGGGGGCGGCCATGACTCCACGGTGCCCGATCCGTCCCGTCCTGTCGACGGCCGTCGAACATCCATCGAGTCGCGTCGACCAGCGCGTTTGCGAGCTAGTCTATGCAACCGATGACGACGACGACGGAAGACGCCCCAGCGGACGAGAAGAGCGACTCGACCGAATCCGCCAAACGGAGTCGTCGACGCCTTATGTCGCGGGTGAGTATCCAATCCAAGCTGCTCGTGATGCTGCTCCTGACGAGCGTTCTGTCCGCCGCGGTGGTGGGGGCGATCGGCTATCAGTCGGGACGCAACTCGTTGCGTACGTCGGTCTTCGAGAGGCTGACGGAGATCCGGCAGTCACAGAGCAGGCAGTTGCAGTCCGGCATCACCGACCTGAAGAACTCGCTGGTGATCTACTCGCGGGGATCGACGGCGTCACAAGCCATCGAGGCGTTCACGGCGGGCTTCGACCAGCTCCAGACGTCCACGATCGACCCGGCCCAACAGCACTCACTCGTCGACTACTACGCACGACGGTTCGCCAAGGACGAGAACGCACAGACCGGCGGGAACGTCGACGTCGACGCACTGGTGCCGACCTCGAACGCGCAGCGCTACCTGCAGGCGAACTACACCGTCCCGTTCGGCGACTACGACAAGCCGACCGCGGACTGGGACGCCGCGATCAAGTTCGACGATGCCCGCGACGGCAGCCCTTGGTCGGCCGCGAACGACCGGTTCAACGACTTCTTCCGGGAGATCGTCACCCGTTTCGACTTCGAGGACGCCCTGTTGCTCGACACCCGCGGGAACGTCGTCTACAGCGCTTACAAGGGCGTGGACCTCGGCACCAACGTGCTGACCGGTCCCTACCGGGGCAGTGAGCTCGGCGGCGCCTATCAGAAGGCGATCGACTCCAACACCGTCGACTACGTCGGCCTCACCGACTTCGGGGACTACCAACCGGCCGACTCGCCGACGGCCTGGTTCGTCTCCCCCATCGGGCCGCAGGGCAGGGTGGACGGCGTTCTGGCGCTGCAGTTCCCGATCTCCAAGATCAACAAGCTGATGACGATGGACGGGCGCTGGGAGGAGTCCGGCATGGGCGCCACGGGCGAGACGTTCATCGTCGGCCCCGACGATCTGATGCGGTCCAACTCCCGACTGTTCCTAGAGGATCCCGAGGCCTACAAGCGCGACGTGATCGACGCGGGCACTCCGCCGGACGTCGCCGAGGACGCGATCCGCCAGCACGGCACCACCCTGGTGCAGCCCGTCGCGTCCGAGGCCACCAAACTCGCGCAGCGAGGACAAACCGGCACCCTGATCGCGCCCGACTACCTCGGCCAGGAGACGTTGCAGGCCTATGCGCCCGCCGACATCCCCGGACTGCGGTGGAACGTGATCGCCAAGATCGACACCTCGGAGGCGTTTGCCCCGGTGACGGCGTTCACCCGGACACTGGTGTTGTCGACGGCGGGGATCATCTTCGCGGTCTGCATCGCTGCGATGTTGCTCGCGCGGCTGTTCGTGCGTCCGATCCGCCGGCTGGAGAACGGTGCCCACCAGATCAGCTCCGGAGACTACGGGGTCACCATCCCCGTGGTATCCCGTGACGAATTCGGCGATCTCACAGTCGCTTTCAACGGCATGAGCCGCAACCTCGCCATCAAGGAGGACCTGCTCAACGAGCAGCGTCGGGAGAACGACCGCTTGATGCTATCCCTGATGCCCGAGCAGGTGGTGGCGCGCTACCGCGAGGGCGAGGAGACCATCTCCCAGGACCACCAGGACGTGACGGTGATCTTCGCCGACATCGTCGGGCTCGACGAACTCTCCGCCGACCTGACGTCCGAAGAGTCGCTGGCCATCGTGAACAAGCTCGTCCGCCAGTTCGATGCGGCGGCCGAGAGCCTCGGCATCGAACGGGTCCGGACGCTGCGCAACGGATACCTCGCCAGCTGCGGCCTGAACGTGCCGCGCATCGACAACGTCCGCCGCACGGTCGACTTCGCCATCGAGATGAACCGGATCGTCGACCGCTTCAACGGCGAAGCCGGACAGGCCCTGAAGCTGCGCGCCGGCATCGACACCGGCAAGGTCAGCAGCGGCCTGGTCGGCCGGGCGAGCCTGGCCTACGACATGTGGGGGGCGGCCGTCGATCTCGCCTTCTCCGTGCAGAGCGGCTCGCCGCAGCCGGGCGTGTACGTCACTTCCGACGTCTACGACGCGATGCGCGACAGTAGGCAGTTCACCGCCGGGGGTGAGATCACCGTCGCCGGGAAGCCGCAACCCATCTGGCGGCTCTCGGAGCGGCTGTCGTGACCAGCATCGTTGACGCGTCCTGGTTCTACTGGGCCGTCGGCGTGGCGATCGGCCTGCCGATCGCACTGGTCGTCCTCACCGAGCTGCGGGCCGCGCTCGCCAGGCGGGGCAGCGCGCTGACCCGTCCAGTGGGCCTGGTGCGCAATTACATCCTGCCGCTGGGGGCGCTGCTCCTGCTCCTGGTCAAGGCCACCGAGGTGTCCGCCGAAGCCACCCCGGTCCGCATCGTCTCCACGGTGCTCGGCTTCGTACTGCTGGTGCTGGTGCTCTCCGGACTCAATGCCACGCTCTTCCAGGGCGCGCCGGAAGGCTCCTGGCGCAAGCGGATTCCGTCGATCTTCCTCGACGTCGCACGATTCCTGGTCATCGCGATCGGGCTCGCGATCATCTTCTCCTACATCTGGGGCGCCAACGTCGGCGGACTGTTCACCGCGCTCGGCATCACGTCGATCGTGCTCGGTCTGACACTGCAGAACTCCGTCGGCCAGATCATCTCCGGCCTGCTGCTGTTGTTCGAGCAGCCGTTCCAACTCGGGGACTGGGTCGACACCCCATCGGCGCGGGGCCGGGTCGTCGAGGTGAACTGGCGTGCCACGCACATCGACACCGGCAGCGGTCTGCAGATCATTCCGAACTCGGTGCTGGCGGGCGCATCGTTCGCCAACCTGAGTCGGCCGCCCGGCGAGCACTCGATCTCGGTGGTCACCCAGTTCAGCCAGAACGATCCTCCCGACGACGTATGCGGCATGCTCGTCCGGGTGGCGAGCACCCTGCCCCATCTGCGTCCGGGTGCGATGCCATCCAGCGTGGCGGCAGGCGCGGGCGAGTACAAGACGTCGATTCCGCTGCGGTCCCCCGCCGACGGCGGGTCGGCCAGGGCGATCTTTCTGCGATGGGCCTGGTACGCCTCTCGGCGCGCCGGTTTGCATCTCGACGAGGCCGACGACGACTTCGCCACCTCGGAGCGTGCGGCGACGTCGCTGCGCATCCTCGCACCGACACTGAAGCTGAGCGAGGCCGAGCAGCAGCAACTGCTTCCCAACGCACGAATCGACAGGTACGGCGCCGACGAGACCATCCAGTTCGCCGGTCAGATCCCCAACCGCATGACGTTCATCGTCAGCGGCCGGGTACGACTCACCGCCAGAGCCGAGGACGGGGCGATGATTCCGGTCCGCATCCTCGAGGAGGGCGACTTCATCGGTTCGACCGCGTTGACCCGCGAGCCGGCGACCGCGGGTGCATACGCCGTCGACGAGGTCACCGTGCTGCAGATCGAGCGTGAGCACATGGAGGAGCTGGTGTGGCGAAAGCCGCTGCTGCTCCAGGAGATCGGCCGCACCATCGAGGAGCGTCACGACGACGTGCAGCGGGCGCTCGCCGCAGATGCCGATTGATCGGCAGGCCTCTCGTCCAATCCCGTTGAATGCCAACGGGATTGGAAGACGCTTGCGTTCCGGCCGCCCCTAACGGCTCGATGCGTGTTTCATCGAGTTTGCTGGCCACTGGAATCGTGCCGGTCGGTCAGGTTATCGAGGCGGACCGTACGCGACGCGCCGCCCGAACGCGCCCTGCGGCTTGCGTCGGCAGCTGCCGAAGTGGGTGCCCGGTTCGGATTGCGCACCATCTAGCCAGCTCAGCGC
>NZ_JAVROT010000544.1:0-2899 GCF_032162605.1 Mycobacterium sp.
GGGTTCTTGAAAGGATAGCCGTGTCGTCGAGGCCGTTCGGCCCGAGCCTGGAACAGTGGACGTCCCGTTCGGTCGTGGTAAAGGGTTCCGGTGCCTGGAACGATGATCCCTAGCAGTCGGCTGGCCATGCCGGCAAACTGATATATCCGTAACGCTTCGTCGTCGATGCTGATGGCCTTGGGTTCGTCGCTGGTGGTGCGGTTGCGTTCGAGCACCTGAACCCGTATCTGGTGGGTCGCCAACAATGCCGCGACCGTCATGCCGACCGGTCCTGCGCCCACCACCACCACATCGGTCCGCGTCGTGTTGTCGTGCACTCCATACCTTCTCTGTGTGGAACTCCGGCCATCCGCGGGAAATACGTCGGTGAGCGGGCGCACGGTCACCGATAGCGAGTGGGCCGCGCGGCCAGCGTTATCCACCGTGTGTTGGAGAAGGCTTCGATCCCCCAGCGTCCGCCGAAACGGCCGTATCCGGACGCTTTCACCCCGCCGAACGGGGCTTGCGGCTCACTGAGGATGGACTGATCGTTGACGTGCACCAGACCGGTCTCCAAGCGCTGCGCGATGCCCAGCCCACGAGTGCCGTTCTCGGTGAACACCCCTGCTGACAGACCCTGATCAGTATCGTTCGCCTTGTCGACGGCTTCGTCGTCGGTGTCAAAGACGTCGACAACGCACACCGGTCCGAATGACTCGGTGCGGTAAAGCTCCGTCGAGGTGGGTACGTCGATGAGCACTGTTGCTCGAAGAACCGCCTCGACCGGTGCACCGCCACCGGCCAGCACCTTGGCCCCGTGGGCAACGGCGTCCCGGATGAGACCTGAAACCCGCCGCGCCGCCGCGGAACTGATCATCGGTCCGATGACCGTACGGGGATCGTCGGGAGCCCCTGCGGGCAAGCTGTCGACCGCCGCGGCGAACTTCTCGATGAACTCCGCGGCCCGGGAGCGCTGCACCAGAACGCGGTCGGCGGCCATGCAGACCTGCCCGGCGTTCGCGAACGCCCCGTGCACCGCGGCCGACACGGCGCAGTCGATGTCGGCGTCGTCACAGACAATGATCGAATTCTTGCCGCCCAATTCGAGGACCGTCGGCTTGAGGCGTTCAGCGGCTCGACCGCCGACGATCCGTCCCATCTTGGTCGAACCGGTGAAACTCACCGCACGTACTCGCTCGTCATCGATGAGTGTCTCGGCGACGGTGGCCGCGTCGGCGGGATCGTTGGTGACGACGTTCAAGACGCCGTCGGGCAATCCAGCATCCCGGAACAGATCGGCCATCAGCAGACCGGCGGACAGCGGAGCATCCTCGCTCGGTTTGAGCACCACCGTGTTGCCGGCCGCCAACGGAACGGCCGCCGCTCGCATACCAAGGATCACTGGGGCGTTCCACGGTGAGAACGAGGCGACTACGCCCATCGGCTGTTGTACGGCCAGACTGAGCGTGTCAGGCCGTTGGCTCGCCAGCACGCTCCCCTGCGGAGCGGTGATCAGGGCCGCGAGCTCGCGCAGGAGGTTCGCCGCCATGCCGACGTTGAAATGCGCATTCCCCAGCACGGACCCAACCTCCGCGGCCATGGCTTCGACGACCTGATCCCGTCGCGCCTCCAGCAGTTCGGCGGCACGGGCGAAGATCGCCCGCCGATCGAACGTCGCCATCGCCGCCCATGACGGGAACCGCGCCCCGGCCGCGTCCACGGCAGCGGTCACGTCTTCGCTGCCCGCGGCCGCGACAGTCGCATATACCTCACCGCTGTATGGATTGAAGTCCGGCGCTACGCGGCCGGTGCTGCCCGGCACTTCCTTGCCACCGATAAGCAGTCCACGGTCGATTGTCATTTGGATCGTCGCCTTTCGTGGCCGGATGTTCGATGAGTACCGATACGAGTTGTCACTGTCATCCGCGTTGTTCCCGGTGCCCTTCGCCGATCGATGGGCGCCGTTACAGTGCCGGCACAACATGAACCTGCGGAGTACCCATTTCTTCCCGCTTCCGCGGCGCGTCTGCCGCGGGCTCGGCGACGGGTATCTGCTTCTGGCGAGTCAGCGGCTGGATCGGTCCGCGCCACATGTCGATCGACGACGGCTGCCCGGGATCGAACACCCTAGGTCGCCACGTGGATTCATCCTCGATGAGACGGGTTCCGGTGGCGTATTCATAGGTCAAGCCCTCCGGCCCGCGGAAGTAGACGAACACGGAACCCGACGTGGGGTGGCGGCCCGGACCCATGAGGATCTCGACTCCTCGCTCCTCAAGGAAGTGCCAGTTGCGGAACACGTCGTCCAGTGCGGAGACCTGGAAGTCGATGTGGCACAACGCAGGTTCGTCGCCGTGAAAAATAGCGAGCTTATGGTGTAGGGCGTCGATCCTCATCAGGCACACCGCCTCGCCGACCCAGTCAGAGGCCCGAGCGTTGAACACCGTCGACCAGAACCGATGCGCCTCGCGAGCGTTCGGCGCGTCCAGGCACAGGTGACCGAACTCGGTGATGCCTGAAGGGCGCGTCAGTCGTACAGGTTCTGCCGACAATCGCTGCGCAACCACCAATTCGACTCGATTACCGAACGGGTCGTCGAAGGCGATATAGTCGCCGACGGCGCGTGAACGCGCACCCACCGCATCGCCCCTGGAAACCCGTATTCCGCGATGTTCCAACTGGGTCTCCGCGTCGTCCAAGGCATCGTAGTCGGCTACGGTGAATCCAGATGAAATAACTCCGGAATGGCCTTCCACGAAAGTGAGACAATGGTGCCGCTGATCGGCTCGGAGGTGCACGACGCCGGATTCGTCCGAGGCGACGGCCTCGAGTCCTACGATCTCGGTGGCGAATCGCACGGCTTCCGACAGGTCAGCGACGCCGGAGCGGACATACGCGATATCGGTCAGATTTATCACGA
>NZ_JAVROT010000545.1:0-38953 GCF_032162605.1 Mycobacterium sp.
CAGACCGGGCGCCCCAATCGAAGCCTGCGATAACGGCTTTCGGGATCCTCAGCGCATCCATCAGTGCGATGACGTCCTGCGCAACGGCTGCCTGCTGTCCGTTGCGGACCGTGGCGTCGGAGAGGAACCGGGTGCTGCCGAAACCGCGCAGGAACGGAACGATCACCCGGTGGCCACGTGCGGCCAGCATTGGCGCCACGTCGGCATAGCTGTGGATGTCGTAGGGCCAACCGTGCAACAGGATGACGGGAGGTCCGTCGGCGGGGCCGTCCTCGGCGTAACCGATGTTCAGCACGCCCGCATCGACCTGCTTGAGCGACCGAAACGCAGTGTGCGCCTGCGTTGTTGCCGGACCGGCCGTCGCGGTCTTCGGTCGTGACGTGCACGCGGCCGCGGCGGTGCCCGCCGCGGCGATACCCGCCATCAGGGAGAACTGGCGTCGATTGATCACGGTGCACGTTCCTTCCGCTCGATGTCTGGCCGCGCGCTTCGCAGCCGTTGGTCTACGAGTTGGAACGCCACTCTCCTGGCTTCAATTCAGTCCGGCTCGCCGTACTCGTCGAACCAGTACGCGAGCTTGCCCCGCCGGCTGACCGCCCGCAGCCTGCGCTCGGCGGCGGCCCGCGTCTTCGACGTGGTGACGATCAACAGTTCGTCACCGGCTTCGATCCTGGTGTCGGGCAACGGCACGAAGGTGTGTCCGTCGCGGATGATCAGGGTGATCACGCTGGGATCGGGCAGCCGAAGTTCCAGGACGGTGACGTTGTGCAGTCGTGAAGACGGTCGCACTGTCAGCGTCAGCAGTTCCGCCTCGAGAACGTCCAAGGGTGCGGCTTCGACCTGGATCTCGCGTGGCGAGTCACGGGGAATCAGCCCAAGGATGTGTGCGAGCGGTCGAAGGCTCGGGCCCTGCACCAGGGTGAACACCACCACCAGCATGAAGACGATGTTCAGCAGCCGATTGCTGTTGGGAACCCCGGCGACGATCGGAAACGTCGCCAACACGATGGGGACGGCACCGCGAAGACCTGCCCACGAGAGGAAGATCTGTTCGCGCAACGGCACACTGAAGCCGGCGAGTGAGCCGATGACCGACAGCGGTCGCGCGACCAGCAAGAGCACCAGCCCGACGACGAGCGCGGGCACCACGTCGGCGGCCAGCTCACTGGGGTCCACCAGCAGTCCGAGCAGGACGAACAGGCCGATCTGCGCGAGCCAGCCGAGCCCCTCGGCGAACGACCGGGTCGCCGAGCGATGGGGCAGGCCGGAGTTCGCGAGCACCACCGCGGCCAGATAGGCGGCGATGAACCCACTGGCGTGGAGGTAGCCGGCCGCCGCGAAAGCCAGGATGCCCAACCCGAACGTGCCGATCGGGTAGAGGCCGGATGCGGGCAGCGCGATGCGCCGCAGCGCGAGCGCGCCGAGGAAGCCGAAGCCCAGTCCGATCGCGGACCCGGCCAGCAACTCGTACACCAGACCCGCAACCGCGCTCTCCAGCTCGAAGATGAACGGCACCGCGCTGAACGTGAGCACCAGGATCACGGCGGGTGCATCGTTGAAACCGGACTCCGCCTCGAGCAAGCCGGCCACGCGGCGGGGCAGCGGCAACACCCGCAGCACCGAGAACACCGCCGCGGCGTCGGTGGAGGAGACGATCGCCCCGAGAAGCAGCGCGAGTTGCCAGTCCATCCGGAGCAGCAGGTGCGCTCCCGCCGCGGTGATCACCATGCTGATGATGACGCCGATGGTGGCCAGGGCGCCCGCGGGCGCAAGAACCTTGCGGATGTCGGCGAATTTGGTGGTCAGGCCGCCCTCGACCAGGATCACCGCCAGTGCCGCCGTGCCCACGTTCCTCGCGAGTTCGACGTTGTCGAACTGCAGCCCGAGGCCGTCCTCGCCGATGACGACTCCCACTAGAAGGAAGAGCAGCAGACTGGGAAAGCCCACCCGGGTGGCCACCCGGGTGCCGACAATGCTGGCCAGCAGCACGAAGCCGCCGACCAGGAGTGCCAGATACAGCTCGTGCAAGCTCAATTCGTTTCCGTTCAGACATCATCGCGGCGGCGGGCTTTCATCGGCGAATGCGCACGGCGCGGCCGCCGGAGTGTCGCGTGGAGTCAGTATTTCAGTACGGGCGTCGTTCGGGGTCGTGCCGTGGGCGCAGGCATCGATTCCTCGCAATGGCGCGGCATGCGGGAAGATGTGTGGGTGACGGACCGCAAGACACGCATCGGGATCGCCGGCGCAGGCAATGTCGGCCGATCCGTCGCGCAGGAACTCCTCGACAACGGCCACAAGGTTCTGTTGATCGAACGCGAACGTCGCAAGTTCGAACCGCACGTGGTGCCCGATGCCGACTGGCTCTTCGCCGACGCGTGCGAAGTGTCGACGCTGGAGGAGGCCGGGGTGGAGACCTGCGACGTCCTGATCGCCGCCACCGGCGACGACAAGTCCAATCTCGTCGTGGGCCTCCTGGCCAAGTCCGAGTTCGGGGTGCCACGGGTGGTGGCGCGGATCAACGAGATCCGCAACGAGTGGCTGTTCACTCAGGCGTGGGGCATCGACGTGGCTGTCTCGACGCCAGGCGCGATGGTGGCGGGAGTCGAAGGCGCGATCGACGTCGGCCACCTCGTTCGCTTGATGGGGTTGCGGCATGGGCAGGCCGACCTGGCGAAACTGACCCTCCCCGACGACAATCCACTCGTCGGTCGGCGCATCGGTGACCTCGATCTGCCCGCGAACACCGCTCTGGTCACCCTGCTCAGGGGTAGCAGCGTGATCCTGCCCACCGCGGGCGAAGTGCTCGAGGCGGGCGACGAGATGTTGTTCGTCTCCGACAGTTCCGTGGAGAGTTCGATCCGCGCGGCCATTCACGGTGCCGAGCCCGTTCGGGCCTTGAAGGATCTGAAGGGCTTCTAGGCTGGTTCGAGATCGAAGGAAGGGCGCCCCCGTGACCACTGCAACCATTGCCGTCGTCGTGGGATTGCTGGGTGTGGGCCTGGCGGTCAGTCAGCTGCTTCGGCTCAGGACCTGGCTGAGTAGGCCGCAGGCCGAGGAACCCACCGAGACCGACCCGGCCGATCCCCCCGCTTAGGGCTCAGGCAGCGAGACTCGCGGACTGCAGATGACCGCCAACGCGTCGTTCCGAGCAGTGACCCCGGCGGACCCGATCGTTCGTTCGAGACGTGCGCGCAGCTCCGACCGCGGGAGCGGTTCGAGCGCAAGGTGGTTGGAGAACGTGAACACCATGTTCAGCCAGTCATCGCATCCGTAGTGCAGCTCTTCGACGAAGTGACGCCGATCGAGTGCGAAGCCGCACTCCTCGAGGATCGCCGTCGCCTGATTTTCTGTCTCGATGGATGGCCTTTCGCCTGTATCGAGATAGTCGGAGTAGATCTCGTTGAGGTCGTCATTGGTCGGCGACGTCGGCGTGATCCGATTCCAGACGAGCGCCAGGCGACCTCCGGGTGCCAAGACGCTCGCGACCTTCTCGAGCGCGAGCTGGGGCTGTACCCAGTGGAACGACTGGGCGAAGACCACGAGGTCGAATGACCGGTCTGCGGGCTGCCAGTCCTCGAACGTGTCCCGTTCGACGCGGACGCCCTTCCCGGCGGCCACCCGCGCCATCCGCGCGTCCGGCTCGACGGCGAGGACCTGCGCGCCCGCCTCCATCAACTGAACGGAGGCGATACCCGTCCCGGCGCCGACGTCCAGGACCTTCGGAGCGTCGTCGACGATCAGCGCCTCGATGAGCGCAGGTGGGTACCGCGGGCGGTAGCGGTCGTACTCCTGCGCAGCGGCGCCGAACGACTCGGCCCGACGGCGGTCGGTGTGCACGGGCGGATGCTCTGACATGACTCCAGCATCCCAGCTCGCGGGAGGACTAGGTTTCGACATTGATGACGTCGCTGCCCGCCGCCCCAGAGAAGTGGACCCGTGCCCGTCACCCGTTCATCTACGAAATCAACACCTGGCCCTGGTTGAGCGATCTCAGCCGGTGCGCTGGGATGCATGTGGATCTGTCAACGGTGCCCGACGAGCAGTGGGACGCCATCGCCGACGCTGGATTCGACGCGGTGTGGCTGATGGGGGTGTGGCAGCGCAGCCCAGCCGGTGCCGCCGTGGCCTTGGCGAACCGCGACCTGGTCGCAGCGTTCCGGTCGGCATTACCGGACTGGGTGCCGGACGACGTGGTCGGATCTCCCTACTGCATTCGAGGCTATGACGTCGATGGGCATCTCGGCGGTCGCGCGGGTCTGGCTGCGGCGCGAACGGTGCTTGCCGACAGAGGCCTCGCACTGATCCTCGACTTCGTTCCCAACCACGTCGCACCCGATCACCCATGGACCTCGACTCGTCCGGAGTACTTCGTGCATGGCACCTCGGCCGAGCTACGGACCGACCCTGGCTCGTTCACCGATGTCGATGGGACGGTGCTGGCGAACGGTAGGGACCCGTACATTCCCGCGTGGCCCGACGTCGTGCAGCTCGACACCTTCTCACCGGCGCTGCGCGACGAGGTGGTGGACACGCTGCGCGACATCGCGGGTCAATGCGACGGCGTCCGCTGCGACATGGCCATGCTGGTGATGAACGACGTCTTTGCCCGAACATGGGGTGACCGCGTCGGCGATCCGCCTGCCGAGGAGTACTGGGCAGAAGTGATCGGCGCCGTCCACCGGACCCACCCGGGCTTCACCTTCATCGCCGAGGCCTACTGGGACCTGGAGGGGCCCTTGCAGCAGCAAGGATTCGACTTCTGTTACGACAAGCGGCTCTACGACGACCTCGTCGCAGGCGACGCCGTAGCAGTCCGGCGGCACCTGTCTGCCGAAGCATGCTTCCAGAACCGGTTGATGAGGTTCGCGGAGAATCACGACGAGCCCCGTTCGGCCGCGATATTCGACTCCGTCAGGGACAAGGCCACGACGGTGGCAACGCTGACGCAGGCCGGTGCCCGCTTGGTGCATCACGGGCAGATGGAGGGCCGCAGACATCACTTGCCCGTATTCCTCGGACGTTCGCCGCGTGAAGACACCGACCCCGAACTGGCGGCGTTTCACCGATCGCTACTCAAGACGCTGCGCGACAGCACGTTTCGAACGGGGGACTGGAGTCTTTGCGAAACTTTCGGCTGGCCGGGCAACGAGTCTCATCAGCATCTGGTGGCGTGGTGCTGGGACGGTGGCCATCGCTGGCTGATCATCGTCAACCTCAGTGCCGCACCCGCTTCGGGTCACGTACGCGTGCCCTGGGGTGACACGGCGGGACGCACCCATCGTCTCGCCGACCCCATCGCCGGTGACAGCTTCATCTGTTCGGGCGACGAGCTGCGCGACGGTCTCCATGTCGAACTCGGTCCCTGGCAGTGGCACTTCTTCGGCGTCGAGAGTGGACAGTTCGAGAAATCTGTCAACTGATCCCGGCACGCGGCGGTAGCGTCTCGGGCAACGGATCGGGAGAGTCGGATGACGGCGGTGCCGCAGGTGCACGACGATGTCGTCGCGCGGGCGCGCGGGATGCGGGACCTGGTGCGGGCCGAGGCGGGCGAGTCCGAGAGGTTGCGCACGATGTCACCTGCGGTCGTCGACGAGATGTGGGCCAGTGGGCTGATGTCGGCCCTGAACCCCGCGGCTGCCGGTGGGGTCGAGCCCTCGTTCGCCGAGATGATCGAGACCTGGATCGAAATGGCATGGTAGGACGGCTCGTCCGGCTGGACCGGGATCGCGAATCTGCCGTCGTCATTCGCCGCGGCGTCCTACCTTCCCGAACGGGGCTTCGCGGAGGTGTTCACCGATCACGGCAACCACGTCACGATGGGCGGGCAGTTCGCCCCCAACGGGCAGGGTGTCGTCGTCGACGGTGGTTATCGTCTCACCGGAGCCTGGAACTTCGGCTCGGGAACCGGACACTCGCAGTACATCGCCGCCGGCTTCGTCCCGATGGACGGCGGTGATATGCGCTGGATCAGCGAAGGCATCCCCGAACTACTAGTGGCGCTGCTGCCGCGGGCCGAAGTGGTCTTCACCGACGGATGGAACGTTCAGGAACTCAAGGGCACCGGGTCCAATGACTACAACGTCGGGGACCTGTTCGTGCGTGATGGCCAGCGCGGTGGTGACCCCTCGCTGATGGCCGCGTGCGTACTTACGTCCTGGTGTCGATGGCCCCGGCGTAGCGCCTCTTCCCGCGTCCCCCGCGCGCGACACATAAACGGTGGCGGCGACACGCCTGTCGGGGCCGCCACGGTTTATGTCTGGCGGGCTGGCGCGGTCACCGGGGATGGCGTCACCTGGTTACGGCGTGGAAGGCGCCGACCAGTTCAGACAACAGATCAGTTGCGTGTTGCTGATCCCTGGGTATCGACAGCGTGAACCGGACGTCGGTGACGCCCGCCTCGACGAGGGGAGGCGCCGATGCGGCGGTGGCCTCGACGTCGACCGAGCCGTCCGCGCGCTTGATCGTCGTGGCGTTGCCCTGAACCTGAAGGTGTGTGGGCTCGCCGCCGGCTCCGGCGATCGCATCCTTCATCGCGATGATCGCGGACGCGGGGTTGGCGACCGCTGGACCCCATGGAATCCAACCCGCCCCGAAGCGGCTGAGCCTGCGCGCGACGGCGGGGTTGACCGTGCCGCTCACCCAGATCGGAACACCGCCGTGCTGAAGTGGTTTGGGCATCTGATGGATGCCATCGAAGGACAGCTCGGAGGAGTCGTAGGACGCCCGCTGCTGTGTCCACAGCGTCTGGCACACCTCGAGGGTGTGGTCCAGTATTCGTCCGCGGTCCTCGAAGGACAGGCCCGCGGCGTCGTACTCCTCACGCTGCCAACCGACGCCGACGCCCAGGTCGACACGCCCGCCGGAGAGGACGTCCAGCGTGGCGACCTCCTTGGCCAGCACCACGGGACGCCGCAGGGCTGCCAACAGGATGGCGGTGCCCAGCCGGATTCTCGTGGTGATTGCGGATATCGACGTCAGCACGGTCAGCGGTTCCAGCCACTGGCCGTCGGGCCCGGTGGGCTGCCGCCCGCCTGCCACCCCTCCG
This sequence comes from Mycobacterium sp., assembly GCF_032162605.1. Taxonomy (GTDB): domain Bacteria; phylum Actinomycetota; class Actinomycetes; order Mycobacteriales; family Mycobacteriaceae; genus Mycobacterium. The sequence continues at coordinate 7,046 of NZ_JAVROT010000545.1, forward strand.
ACGGCAGGGTTGGCGTACGCCTCGGGCATCTCACCGAAGACCACGTGGTCCGACACCACGACGCGGTCGATGCCTGCGACGTCCATGGCCTTGGCGAGCCCGAGCGTCGCCGACCAGTCGTGGCTGGGGTCGTCGGTGAATGTTCGCAGCTGCAGGGAGATCTGGGGGAAGTCCGGCATCAGATCATGGCCCGCAGCGGGCCGACCGGATCGACACCGAAGGAGCTCAGCGCCGAGGCGTGGAAGGTGGTGCCGGGCACGTGGATCGCATGCGCGAGACCGGTGTGCGCGTCACGCCAATACCGTTGCAGGGGCTTGTCCATCCTCATCGCGTTGCCGCCCGAGCGGGAGAAGATCTGGTCGACCGCCATCACCGCGCGCCACGCTGCCCGGATCTGCGTGCGGCGGCCCGCGGCCCGGTCCTCGAAGGACACCTCCCTGCCCGAGTCGACGATGTCCCAGATCCGGTCGACGTTGGCGAGCAGTTCCTGGCGGGCGGCATTGATGTCGGCCGCGGCCTCACCGATGGCGTACAGCACGTAGGGGTCATCCTTGATTGCGGTCCGTGCGGCGGTGACGCGGTCGCGTTGATAGTCGAGGTGGGCGGCCAGCGCGCCCTCGGCGATGCCGATCACCGCCGCGGTGATGCCGAGCGGAAACATCGTCGACCACGGCATTTGATACAGCGTCTGGCTGAGGCCGGACTTCCGCTGCGTGGTGCCGTCCATCACCTCGGTGGCGTTCATGACGCGGTAGTCCGGGACGAAGGCGTCGCGCACGATCACGTCCTTGGAGCCCGTTCCCCGCAGACCGACGACGTCCCAGGAGTCCTCGACGATCTCGTAGTCCTTGCGCGGCAGGATGACGTGAAACATGGTGGGCGGCATGACAGGTCGACCGTCGTCGCCCCCGAGCATGCCGCCGAGGAAGATCCAGTCGCAGTGGTCGGTGCCCGAGCTGAACTGCCACCGGCCGTTGAACACGTAGCCGCCGTCGACCGGTCGGGCGACGCCCTGGGGGGCGTAGGGCGAGGCCATCCACGTGTCCTGGTCCTCGCCCCAGACCTCCTCCTGCACACGCGGATCGGCGTATGCGAGCTGGTAGGGATGCACGCCCACGACACCGTTGATCCATCCGCTGGCGGGATCGAGTGCCGCGGTCGCCATGACCGTCTCGGCGAACTCGCGGGGGTGCACCTCGAATCCGCCATACGTCGCGGGCTGCAGCAATCGGATGTTGCCGACCGACTTGAGCAGCTTCGCGGTCTCGTCGGGCAACCGGCCCAGCCGCTCGGCGTCGGTGGCCTGCTCGCGCAACTGGTCGGCGACACCATTCAGCCGGTCGATCACCCGTTCGGACATGATGTGTCCCCTGCCGTCGTGTGGGTGGTGCGGTTCTACTCCGTCCATGGTGGACCCCGCCGCCGTCCGTCGATCGTGAGTTGTGCCGATCAGCTCCGGTCGCGGAGCAGAAAGCTCAGCACGGTGCTCTCGAACGCCGCCTTCTGTTCGATCATCACCCAGTGCCCGCAGTTTCCGAACACGTGCAGTTCTGCGTTGGGGATGGTGCGCATCGGGATGAGCGCCATGTCGAGCGGGCTGACTCGATCGTCGCGGCCCCACGCCAGCAGCGTGGGCGCCTTCACCTTGTGCATCATCGCCCACGGCGGTGGGGTGTCGGAGGCTTCGGCCATCTCGGCGTACTGAGCGAAGACCTCCTTGCCGTACATGCGCCGCGCGCTGGCCAGCGTCTCCGGATCGGTGGCCAGCGCCCAACGTTCCTCGATGAGCTGCTCGGTCACCAGGTCCTGGTCGTAGACCATCGACCGCAGCCAGTCGACCAGCCGCTGGCGGGTCGGCTCCTCGGTGAACTCCTGGAGAAGCTTGATGCCCTCACCGGGGCCGGGACTGAAGACGTTGCGGCCGATGCCGCCGATGCTGACGAGTCGTCGGATGCGGCCGGGATGCTTGATCGCGAAGTTGACGCCGATTCCCCCGCCCATCGAGTTGCCGATCACGTCGATGGTGTCCAATCCCAAGGCGTCGACGAAGGTCACCAGCGCCTTCTGGGCGGTGAGCATCGGGTGCCCGCCGAAGTCATCGCTGACACCGAAACCGGGGAATTCCAGTATCAGGCAACGGAAGTGCTCGGCGAAGACGGCGAGGTTGCCGCGGAAGTTGCGCCAGCCCGTGACGCCGGGACCCGAGCCGTGCAGCAGGAGCAACGGGCTGCCCGAGCCAGCTTCGTGGTAGCGCAGTACGCCGTTGGCGGTGGTCAGCTCGCGGAGGGTGTCGTCATGGGTCAGGTTCACCGGTCCTTCATACCGTGCTGCCGATCTCGCGTGGACGTCGGACCGACGCTAAAACCCCTTGGCCGCCAGCCAATCCAGCGCGACGTTCGCCACCTCTTCCCAACCGTGGTCGATGGTCAGCGAGTGACCGCGGCCCTCGAAGACGTGGAAGTCGGTGACCGCCTGGCTCTTCTCGTTCATGGCGACGACCTCATTCGTGACCTTCAGCGGCACGGTGTGGTCGTCGGTAGTGAAACTGCCTGGCGTTCAACGACATCGTGCGGGGCAGGTCGGTGGGGTTGTCCAGGACGGGGAACGCCGACTTCAGCTGCGCGAACGGCAGCGCCTTGACCCCCTCGACGCCCGCCGGGTCGATGGCGACGGCAGCGGCGACCAGATTGTTGGCCAGCAGCTCCTCGGCGATGAGGCGGCCGAACGAGTGACCCACCACGACAGGCTTGACATCGGGCGACCTTTCAGATCGACGTCGGTATGCCGCCAGCCTGGCACCGGGACGGGTGGATCGCGTCCGCGGACGGGCATGTGTGCACCTGAGGCAAAGTGCCGTTCACCGTCGCAACAATGCGTCGGCATTCACCGGCGCGCAGGGAACTCGCAGCGCGGAGCTGGGGCTACCCGTCGCCGCCTGCGGGCCGCGGCCAACTCTCGATGTCGGCAGCCATGGTTTCGGCGAGTTCCGCGGCTTGGATGGGGTCGATGCGGGAGGTCACCATGATCCCGATCTGGCCGGCAGTGAGTACGTCGGCGGTGCCATCGACGTCACGCACGGTGCCTGCCGACTCGGCGAGCGACTTGTAGATCGCGGCGCGCACCCGTCTGCGGTAGCCCCGCACCAACGTGGCGGCGGCGTCGTCGAGGTCGTTGAGCTCCATGAACGTGTTGAGCATCAGACATCCACGGGTGGCGATCTGATCCGGCGCCGCCCGCAAGAACCGCGCGAGTGACAGGAAGTACTCGACGAGTTCTTCCCGACCGGAATCGGGGGCTTCCATTGGTCCCAGCAGCGGTCCGATGACCTCGGTGAGGTAGCTGTTGACCGCGTACCCGAACAGGTCGCGCTTGCTCTCGAAGGTTTCGTACAAGCTCGAGCGACTCAGCCCGGTGACGGCTTGCAACTGCGCCATCGACGTCGACGAGTAGCCGCGCTCCCAGAACACGTCGCGGGCTGCGCGCACGACCGTGTCGTAGTCGAACTCGCGTGACCTCGCCATGTCCGTCGTCCTTCTAGTCCGACGGCAACCGGGCGAGGCCGGGGGTCAGGGATTTCACAGTGTTCATCGTAGGGTCCGTGGGATGCCGACGGGTGCGCCGGTCGACATTTCGGACCGATCGATCTACAGTTATTTCGGACCGATCGATCTAGTATCGGCACATTCACCGGAGGCCGCCCATGACGTTGGTCCTCGACACGAACGAGTTCCCCGTCACCGACCGCGCCGAGGTGGTGCGCGAGGCGATCGCCACGACGATCGTCCCGGTGGAGATCGCCTGGCCGAACCGGACGACCCGGGTGGCTGCGCAGGGCGTCATCGGTGACCTGGGCCAGCTCACCGTCTGTTCGATCCGGTCGACCGCCCACGTCGTGGAACGCACTGCGCGTCTCGCTCGAGATTCATTGGAGCCAGCATCTTTCCGGGGCCGCAGGTCACGGGCTCGAGCATCGTGGTGCAGGGCGACCGAGAGGTCGTGCTCACGCCCGGCAGCCTCGTGGTCTACGACTCGACCGCCCCGACGGCTTCACGAGGTACTACCGCGTCGACGTCACCGCGCTGATGGCGTCCTCGCCGTCGTTCTGGAAGGCCACCGAATATCTGATGGCCAATCACACGATCGCCGAACGCATGTTCCGCCCCTGCTGTTCAACAGTTACGACAATGCCGAAATCGCCGAGGTCGGCACCGAACTCGACGACCTGCTGGCCCAACTCATCCGGCGACTCGGGAGCCAGTTCACCATCCCCACGGACGGAACCTAGACATGACCACTGACGTCAGGCCACTCCTAGTCACCGGCGCAGGCGGAGGCGTGGGCGGGGTTGGCGCGAGCGTCGTCACCATGTTGCGCGACAAGGGATTACCGGTTCGGGCGATGGTGCACCGCGACGATGCCCGCGCCGACGCGCTGCGGGCCACGGGCGCCGAGGTGATCGTGGGCGACCTCACCAGACCCGACGACGTCGCCGCCGCCATCGCTGGGGCCGGGCGCGCGTACTTCAGCATGAGTGTGTCCCCGCACTACCTGGAGGCGGCCGCCACCTTCGCGACCGTTGCCGTCGACACCGGATCCCTGGACGCCATCGTCAACATGTCGCAGATGACGGTCGCGCAGATGACGTCGACCAGTACCGACGAGTCGCCGCAACAGCGCCAGCACTACCTCGCCGAACGGACCTTCGACTGGTCAGGCCTGCCGGTCGTCCACGTCCGCCCGACGGTGTTCCTGGAGAACCCGCTCTTCACGACTGCCGCCGCCCGCAGCATCTCCGAATCGGACACATTGCTGCTGCCATTCGGTGATGCCCACACCTCCCCGATCAGCGCCAAAGACGTTGCGCGAGTGATCACTGCCATCATGGTGGATCCCCGCGAACACATCGGGCAGGCCTACAACCTGACGGGCGCCCGATCACAGTCACTGCACGGCATCGCCGAAGAGTACTCCGCGGCACTCGGTCGCCACATCGCCTACACGCCCGCGCCGCTGGAGGAGTGGCTGTCGGCGTTTCAGCGATCCGCAGAGCTGGAGCCGCATACGCTTCGGCACATCGCCACCATGGCGCGACTGCACGCCGCCGGGCGGTACGACCGTGCCACCGACACAGTCGAAAGGCTCACCGGGACACCACCGGAAACGGTGGTGGAGTTCGTCACCGAGCACCGGGACCTGTTCTCCGGACAAACCGCAGGCCACAAACCCGAGCATACGAGGAGCGAATGAACGACCTCTTGCAGTTGGCCGTGGATGCCCACGGCGGCCTGGATCGCTGGAATGAGTTGCAGTCCTTGCAGACTGAGCTGTCCATCACCGGAGCGATATGGCGGATGAAGGGCAAGCCGGACGTGTTCTCCGACGTCACCCTCACCGCCGACCTGCACTCGCAGCATATGCCGATCACACCGGTGGCGGGTGCAGGAAGGCAGTCCGTGCTCGACGATCGTCGCCTGAGCCTGGAAACGACCTCCATGCCGCCTACTTCGCGAGCGAAGCTCTGTGGACCTACCTGACCACGCCGTTCCTCCTCCCCGCGGGGAGCTGCGATCGGCTACACCAGAGGAGAGACATGACCACGCCCCAGGACCTCGTCGACCGCAATGCGACATTCGCGGTCAACGGATTTCAAGCGGGCCTGACCATCAACCCCGGTGGAAACGTGATGGTGATCGGTTGCGTGGACCCGCGGGTAGACCCCGGACACGTGCTCGGGCTCGCGAACGGCGAGGCGGCCATCATCCGCAACGTTGGCGGCAGGATAACCCCGGCCACGCTGCGCACCTTGGCGATGCTGAGCAAGGTGGGCCAGGCCAACGCGGAGAGTCGCAGCCCGGCTGGAACCTGGTCCTACTGCACCACACCGACTGCGGAATGACCGATCTGGCGGCCTTTCCCGACATGCTCGCCAAGTACTTCGAGATCGAGGTCGCCGAGCTCGACGCGAAGTCGGTCAGCGACCCAGACACCTCAGTACGGGTCGACGTGGATGTCATCAGACGCAGCATCCACGCGCCGGCGTATCTGGTGTCGGGTTTGGTCTACGACGTCGACACCGGAGTGGTCGAGGTCGTCGTCCCGCCAACCCAGGTGCCGGTCGACTGATGCGAGGTGCACCCTCCACGCACCGTTCCACTTAGGTTAGCCATGCACTACATGGCGACTGTCTATGGTTCCGTTTGGACCGCTGCGATCAGGAACCCTTCGGTCGCGCTAGAGCGTCAGGCGTCGGAGAGATCCTCGACCGGCTTGCCCGTCAGGGCGTTGCTCAGCTTGGGCACCAGAGGTTCAACGCGTAGAGCATCGCGTTGGGTCCACTGAATGCCAGTGCGGGTCGTCACCGTCTCACCTGCGGTGGTCTGCTCGGCCGCGGGGGCGCTGCCACCCCACACCCGCTCAACAGAGCAACTCCGAGAACGATGATCGAGACGAGGGCGAAGGCGCGATTCGCGCGTGAAGACAGTCCGATCAGCCGCATTTGGTTAGGCAACATTACCTAACTTCGCTATGGGAAGGTCCGTGTCAGGCTCGGCAGAATCACCTGGTCGACCAGCGCGATGACGGTGGCGTCGGTGGGTGGTCGGCCCGGAATCATGTTCCGGAAGACCAGGTATCCGGGCAGCACGTCCCAGAGTTCGTCGCAGATCGCGGCGGCGTCGATCTCGCCGCGCTCGACCGCTTGACGCAGGATGTCGGTGATGAGTGCCCTGCGCTGGTCGACGAACTCGTGCTGCATGGCGTCGCCAAGTGCGGGGTTTCGCGTCAACTCGGGGAGAACGGCTCCGATCGTGCTGGCGTGCTTGGCCGCCTGTTCACGGATGATCGTGCCGAGCGCCAGAAGGTCGCCGCGAAGGCTGCCGGTGTCCGGCGAGACGGCGACTTGGCGGATGCCCTCGGTGAATGCGGCCAGTACCAGCTCCGCCTTCGATGGCCAGCGGCGATAAACGGTGGCCTTGCTGGCCTTCGCAGCGGCCGCGACCGCGTCGACTGTCAGTCGTTCATAACCGTTCTGCTGCAGTAACTCGAGCGTCACGGTTAGGAACTCCGTCTCGCGCGCAGTCCAGGGCGACGGTACCTCGGGTCGGTCAGCGCTGCTGGAAGTCACGGACGTCACATTAGTAAGCTTTTCGGCAGTACGGTCCAGTACCGTACTGTTGGTCAACGATCCGCTGTCCAACAAGGGGCGCCATGACACCACAGACGCCTTCCGCGTGGGCTTCCGGACGCGTCCTCCGCGCCCCGCCGCTGCATGCCCATCCAGGACGAATCGGTAGGGTGTGCTCGCGGCGGCCTGCGATTCGCGGCAACGCGCGATGCGCCGCCAGTTAATTCAGTGATGTGACAAGGAGCAGTCCGTTGGCCCTCAACACCATCGCGTTGGAGCTCGTGCCGTCCAACGTGGAACGCGGTGCGGACTACGCGAAAGAAGAGGCGCAGAAGGTGCTGGCGCTCTCCGTCGAGGCAGGTATCGAGGGCCGGATCCGCCACGTCATGGTCCCCGGGATGATCGAGGAGGACGACGACCGTCCCATCGAGATGAAGCCGAAGCTGGACGTGCTCGACTACTGGTCGATCATCAGGCCGGAGTTGCCGGGGATGAACGGCCTCTGCACCCAGGTGACCTCGTTCCTTGACCAACCCGCCCTCGGCCGGCGACTGGCCGACCTGCGGGCTGCCGGGTTCGACGGCATCGCCTTCGTCGGCGTGCCGCGCACGATGGCTGACGGCGAGGGCGCAGGCGTCGCCCCCACCGACGCCCTGTCGATCTACGGCGATGTCGTCCCCAACCGTGGCGCCATCCTGATCCCCACCCGCGACGGCGAACAGGGCCGGTTCAACTTCAAGTGCGACCAGGGCGCAACCTACGGCCTGACCCAGCTGCTGTACTCGGATGCGGTCGTGGGCTTCCTCACGGAGTTCGCCAGGACGACGGACCATCGTCCCGACTTTCTGCTGTCCTTCGGGTTCGTGCCGAAGATGGAGGCCAAGGTCGGGCTGATCAACTGGCTGATCCAGGATCCTGGCAACGCCGTGGTCGCCGCCGAGCAAGACTTTGTCAAGGAGCTGGCCGTCGCCGAGCCGGCGGACAAGCGCAAAAAGCTGGTCGACCTCTACAAGCGGGTGATCGACGGCGTCGGTGACCTCGGCTTCCCGCTGAGCATCCACTTCGAGGCGACCTACGGCGTCTCCCGGCCTGCCTTCGACACCTTCGCGGAGATGCTCGAGTACTGGTCGCCGGACCGCTGACGCGACGCCAGCGGCGGCAGACCAGCTGCCGTCGGGGCGTCGACCTGACCAAGGAGGCCGACGCGGGCGGTTCCGCGGTCCGCTGCATGGGATTCCGGTCGCGGTCAAGGATGTCATCGACGTATGAGGCCGGCGTGCGGGTGGGCACCGTCGCGCGCGCCGCGCTCGGCGAGCTGGACGACGAGGTCGGGGACGCCGTCGAGGAGGCCGCGCACGTCCTGGCGGCGGCCGATGTGCCGCCATTTCCTGCTTGGAGCGCCCCGCGCGCTGTCTACGTGTTGGCGGACTTCCTCGACGTGCACCGTAGCGCGGGATGGTATCCACAACGTCTCGACCGATACGGCGACGAGCTGGCGAGCTACTTCGCGACAGCCGAGCGCATCACCCCGGAGGCGCGAGCGGGCGCAGTCCGCGAGCTCGAGGTCCTCGAACGGCGCCTGCGGGCAGGCATGGCCGACGTCGACGTCCTTGTCCTCCCGACGACCCCGATAGCCGCACCGCTGGTGGCCGACTGTGTGGACCGTCCCGATGACGAAGGTCGCGCCGCCATTGTCGGGACGCTGATGCGGCTGTGCAGACCGTTCAGCTGGTGCGGCCTGACCGCTGTCACGGTGCCGTGCGGCACAACCGCCGAGGGTCTGCCAATCGGGTGCAGACCGCGGGTAGCGACGTGTCGATAGTTCTCAATCTCGCCGTCGCCTACCAGGCTCGTACCGGACATCACCTGCGCGAGCCTGCGGCCCACGGCGTCCGCTAGGAGCTGTTGGCTTCAGCGAAACCGAGTCTTCTGCTGTGCTTTTCGCGTAACAGAAGGTGCCCGGTGATCACTACCACCACTGTGCCCGCGGCGGCGACGCCCAGCGGGATGGCCACGTGAATCTGCAGCAACGCAGCCCCGGCCAGCTGCGGCCGATCCGGTTGTCGCATATGCGGAATCAGTACACCAGGATGGCGAACAGGGTGCACAGCACCAGTCCGGCCATGACGGGCGCCCGCGCGCAGCGCGATCGGCGTGCAGTGCCTCCCAGCGGGCTCACCCGTGGAGGTCGAATTGGTCGCCACGACGGTGCCTGCGTGAGTGCTCGACCGTGAACGCCGATCCGGTGTCCTCCCGTCCGACGACATTGGCTGCTGCCGTCCGACGACTCAGGCGATCGTGCTGCATCGCCGCCGCCTATCGTTGGCCGAGTGTCCGAACCGTCCCGCGACGAGGTGCGCGAGCTGCGTGCTCGCCTCGATGGCCTGACAATCCGCGACGCCGACCGCCTCCGTCGCCGCCTCCGCGGCCTACGGGGGAGTGATCCCGCAGCGGTGAAGAAGCTCGCCGCACAATTCACGGCGGCCGAAGCGCTCGTCGCCACCCGCACCGCAGCCGTCCCGGCTATCACCTACCCCGACCTGCCGGTGAGCGAGCTGCGCGGTGACATCGCCAAGGCGATCAGCGAGAACCAGGTAGTCGTCGTCGCCGGTGAAACCGGCTCGGGTAAGACCACTCAGCTGCCCAAGATCTGCCTCGAACTGGGTCGCGGCATCCGCGGCACCATCGGGCACACCCAGCCGCGCCGGCTGGCCGCCCGCACCGTTGCGCAGCGCATCGCCGACGAACTGGACACCCCGCTAGGTGAGGCCGTCGGCTACACCGTCCGCTTCAACGACCATGCGAGCGACCGCACCCTGGTGAAGCTGATGACCGACGGCATCCTGCTCGCCGAGATTCAGCGGGACCGCCGCCTGCTCCGCTACGACACCCTGATCCTCGACGAGGCTCACGAACGCAGCCTCAACATCGACTTCCTGCTGGGGTATCTGCGAGAGCTGCTGCCGCGGCGTCCGGACCTGAAGGTCATCGTCACGTCGGCGACGATCGAGCCGGGGCGTTTCGCGGCGCACTTCGGGGGTGCCGAACATGGATCCAGCGATGGCGCGCCGATCGTCGAGGTGTCCGGACGGACCTACCCGGTCGAAATCCGTTACCGCCCACTGGAACGGCGGGTAGGAGCGAAGCGACTCGGGGAGGCAGGCGAAGTGGTCACGCGCTCGGACGACAGTTCCGAGGACCCCGACGATCCCGACCATGACGTGATCCGTACCGAGATCCGCGACCAGACCGAGGCGATCATCGACGCCGTGCACGAGCTGGAGGCCGAGCCGCCAGGTGACGTGCTGGTGTTCCTATCGGGGGAGCGCGAGATCCGCGACGCCGCCGAAGCATTGCGCGACGCGCTGAAGTTCACGGAGGTGTTGCCGCTGTACGCGCGGCTACCGACAGCGGAGCAGCAGAAGGTCTTCGCGCCGCACACCACCGGCCGCAGGGTCGTGCTGGCCACCAACGTCGCCGAGACGTCGTTGACGGTGCCTGGAGTCCGCTACGTCGTCGACCCTGGTACCGCGCGCATCTCCCGGTACAGCCGCCGCACCAAGGTGCAGCGGCTGCCGATCGAGCCGATCTCGCAGGCTTCGGCCGCGCAGCGGGCGGGCCGGTCGGGGCGCACCGCGCCAGGCGTGTGCATCCGGCTGTACTCGGAGGCCGACTTCGAGGGAAGGCCGCGCTACACCGACCCGGAGATCCTGCGGACCAACCTCGCTGCGGTGATCCTCCAGATGGCGGCCCTCGGCCTCGGTGACATCGAGAACTTCCCGTTCCTGGATCCGCCCGAGCAGCGCAGCATCCGCGACGGCGTCCAGCTCCTGCGCGAGCTCGGCGCGTTCGATGGCGAAGGTTCCATCACCGAGCTGGGCCGCCGCCTCGCCCGGCTGCCGCTGGACCCGCGCATCGGCCGGATGATCCTTGCGGCCGACGCCGAGGGCTGCGTGCGCGAGGTGCTGGTGCTGGCCGCCGCACTGTCGATCCCCGATCCGCGGGAAAGGCCGAGCGACCGGGAGGAGGCCGCGCGGCAGAAGCACGCCCGGTTCGCCGACGAGGCCAGCGACTTCATCTCCTACCTCAATCTCTGGCGCTACCTCGGAGAACAGCGAAGGACGTTGTCGGGCAGCGCCTTCCGGAGGATGTGCCGAGAGGAGTTCCTGCACTACCTGCGCATCCGCGAGTGGCAGGACCTGACTGGTCAACTGCGGAGCATCGCCCGCGACCTCGGCATCCGCGAGAGCGACGACCCAGAGCCGGCCGATCCCGCGCGCGTGCACGCCGCGCTGCTCGCAGGGCTGTTGTCCCACATCGGATTACGGGAGGGCGACACGCGGGAGTACGCCGGCGCCCGCAACTCCAAGTTCGTCCTCGCGCCAGGCTCGGTCCTCACCAAGCGGCCGCCGCGGTGGGTCGTTGTGGCGGATCTGGTGGAGACCAGCAGGCTGTTCGGGCGGATCGCGGCGCGCATCGAACCGGAGGTCGTCGAGCGCGTCGCGGGCGAGCTGGTGCAGCGGACCTACAGCGAGCCGCACTGGGACGCCAAGCGGGGCGCGGTGATGGGCTTCGAGCGGGCGACGCTCTACGGACTGCCGCTCGTCGTACACCGCCGTATCGGCTATTCACAGATCGATCCGCAACTGGCCAGGGAGCTGTTCATCCGGCACGCGCTCGTCGAGGGCGACTGGCAGACCCGCCATCACTTCTTCCGCGACAACACCCGGCTGCACGAGGAACTGGCCGAGCTGGAGGAGCGCGCCCGCCGCCGCGACCTACTGGCCGACGACGACGAGATCTACGCGTTCTACGACGCCCGCGTGCCGCCGGAGGTGGTGTCCGCGCGGCATTTCGACGGGTGGTGGAAGAAGCAACGGCACCGCACGCCGGACCTGCTCTTGATGACCCGCGCCGATCTGCTGCGCAACGACGAGGACGCCGACCAGCCGGACACCTGGGAGGCCGCCGATCTGTCGCTGCCGCTGACTTACCGGTTCGAGCCGGGCGGCGAGGACGACGGGGTCACCGTGCACATTCCCGTGCAGGTGCTCGCACGCCTTGGCGGAGACGAGTTCGCCTGGCACGTACCGGCATTGCGCGAGGAGCTGGTGACCGCTCTCATCCGTTCGCTGCCAAAGGACCTGCGCCGCAACTTCGTTCCCGCACCGGACACCGCGCGTGCCGTCCTGACGACCTTGGACCCGGGAACCGGACCCCTCCTGGAGGCTCTGCAACGCGAGCTGCAGCGCCGCACCGGCGTGCTGGTGCCGATCGACGCGTTCGATCTCGGCAAGCTGCCCGACCACCTGCGCGTCACGTTCGCCGTCGAGTCCGACAACGGCGCCGAGCTGGCCCGCGGCAAGGACCTCGTCGCGTTGCAGGAGCAGCTCGCCGCCCCGGTGCGGGATGCGGTCGCCGAGGCCTTCGCGGGGGCGCTCGAACGGACGGGACTGCGCGCGTGGCCGAGCGATCTCGACGAATTGCCGCGCACCGTAGAGACCACTGGTGGTGGCCGCGCCGTGCGCGGGTATCCCGCGTTGGTCGACGCGGGCACCTCGGTAGACGTGCGAGTGTTCGCCACCCCGGCCGAACAGGGCGCCGCGATGGGGGAGGGGACCCGCCGACTGCTGAGGTTGTCGGTGCCGTCGCCCGCGAAAGCCCTAGAGAAGCAACTGGATACCCGAACCCGCCTCGTGCTCGGTGCCAATCCCGACGGCTCCCTGGCCGCGTTGCTCGAGGACTGTGCGGATGCCGCGGTGGCCGCCCTCGCGCCGAAACCGGCATGGAACCGCACCGAGTTCACCGCGCTGCGCGATCGGGTGGCCGGGACCATGGCCCAGACGACCCGTGACATCGTCAGCCGGGTCGAGCGGGTGCTCGCCGCGCTGCGCGAGGTCCAGATCGCCTTGCCCGAGAAGCCACCTGGCGCACAGGCAGACTCCATCGCCGACATCCACGCGCAGCTGGCCGCCCTGCTCCCGGAGGGCTTCGTCACTGCCACCGGAGCCACGAGTCTGCTCGATCTGGCCCGCTACCTGACCGCAATCGGCAAGCGCCTCGACCGGCTGCCGCAGGGCGTCAACGCCGACCGTGACCGGATGCTGCGCGTGCACGTGTTGCAGCACGCTCTCGACGAACTCGTCGGGGCGCTTTCGCCGTCGCGCGCGGCCGCCGACGATGTGCGCGACGTCTCACGGCTGATCGAGGAGTTCCGGGTGAGCCTATGGGCCCAGCAGCTCGGCACCGCGAGACCGGTCAGTGAGCAGCGCATCTACCGGGCGATCGACGCCATCCGACCCTGATCCCGGTCCAGACACAGAAGAAGGGGACACCCGCGGTGCGGATATCCCCTTCGTCTAAGTCGCGGTCAGCGGCTCTGATGCACCGTGGTGTCTACGTGCGGGACGTAGACGGGCTGCGTGATGTCGTTGATGAACGCGTGATGGTCGATGGTTGCCTGCGCGGGTCCTGCGAATCCGAGGACTGCGGCAGCGAGACCGCTGGCGACGATGGTGGCGAATCCAAGCTTCTTCATGATGTTTCATCCCTTCACATCGAACGTGTTCGAACCGGGCCTTCGTGCCGGGATTCGGACGCTCTTCCGGCGTTGAGTCTTCGTGCCGGTCTGTGGGGTTCAACGGGCGATTGAAACGATTCATTCCACTAATTCGGCTGCATACGGGGTGTTCTGGGCCACAGTGCTACTCGACGGAACTGCTACTCGACGGACTTGACGTCGCCCGCCGCGGCGGTGAACTCGCCCATGCCCTCGAGTGGGCCGAGCGGCTGCAGCGCAATGGTGTCCACCCCCGCGTCGCGGTAGGTGTCGAGCCCCGCAGCGATCTGCGCGGCGGTGCCGCCGACGCCGAACACGTCGCCCTGGGGTACGTCGAGGCGGACGGCCTCCTCGGCGAGCGTCCGCGGAGCGTCGTCGGATGGCACGCACGCAAGGAAGAGCACCGTGCTGAAGGGCCGTCCGTCGGCATCGGCCCGCCCGGCCGCCACGTGTCCCAATGCCTCGCGGACCGTGCGCGTGGAGTACCCGCTGTCGACCACCACTCCGTCGGCGATCTCGCCTGCCAGTCGCAGCGTCTTCGGTCCAGTGCCCCCAATCAGAACCGGTGGCCGCCGCGCCGGCGGGAACTCCAACCGAACGTCGGACAACCGGACGTAGCGCCCTTCGACGCTGACGGTGCGTCCCGAGAGCAGCGCCTGGAGAGCGGTCGTGTACTCGCGCAGGAGCGTCAGCGGCGACGCGACCGCCGCTCCCGCCTGCCGCATCCAACTCTGCACCCCGTGGCCGACGGCGATCCGGGTCCGACCTGGGAACATTGCGTCCAGGGTGGCGAACTCCATGGCGGTCGCGGCCACGTTGCGCAGCGGTGCCGGGACCAATCCCACTCCGACGCCGAGCCGCTCCGTCGATGCCAGCGCGACGGCCACCTGAGCGATTGCACCCTGCTGGAAACAGTCCTCCCAGAACCAGAGCTCGTCGACTCCGGCCGCCTCCGCTGCAGAGGCAATTGCGCGCAGACCGTCGGGGTGGAAGTCCGGACGGTAGATCACGCCGAGTCGAGTGCTCATCCACCAATCATGCGTGACGAAGGCGCCGGGTGGGAAAAGTGCTGCGCACCAAGATGTTCGATGGCGTCGGCACGAAGCCCGGACGCTGGCGGCCATAGCGAATAGATTGGGCGACGTGGCCCGCGAGGACGATCCCGATCGGCTCGGACCCGACGACGCCCACATCCTCGGCATGGAATCCGCCGTGATCATGGGTCACACGCTGAAGCTCAACGTCCTCGCACCGGGCACCGCGCCGCTCGCCGACGGCCGCGAGGCGATCGCGGTCCGCATTCACCACGCGATGCACACTGGCTCCGACTCGTCGCTGGACCGCCCCATCACCGGCTCGCGCGAGCTCGCCTTCACGGTTGCCCCACTGGCCGGGTGAAGGCGATCGGAACGTCGCGGCCCGTCCATGCCACGGTCAACGACGTACTCCTCGCGATCGTCGCAGGCGGATTGCACGAATGACTTACCCTCAGCGATCCGATGGGACGACACGGCGACGTGCGGGCCCAGATCCCGGTCGACCTGCACCACGACGAGTCGGACCCCCCTGGCGCGGCTCGACCTCATCAGGGCCGAAACGTGTCAGCGCAAGCGTCTCGACGACGCCGACGAGCTCTACGACCCCTTCCACGCACTCGGTAGGGTCGAGCCCGTCGGCAGTGCCGCGCACCGACTCGCAGGCGGCCCCCGTGAGTTCGCCGTCTCGATCTCGAACGTGCCAGGTCCGCGTGACCCGATCAGCATCGCGGGTCGCCGGGTTCTGCATCTGTTCTCCTCGTCCGAGCCGGCGCTACACCACGCGCTGCGGATCTCCGCGGTCTCCTGCGCAGGCGACATCGGCATCGGGCTGTGCACCGACCCCAGTGCCCTGCCCGACGTCGCACGGCTGGCGGAGTGCATCGAAGCGTCGTACACAACGCTGCGGGACGCGGCAGGAGGCGCTCAGCACAATGCCTGAACGGCTGAAGAGGGCCGCCAGGACCGTCGGCTATCTCTGATTTGCTAGACAGGCTATGAATACCGCGCCGCCCGACCGTGTCCGTGAGCAACGTCACTGCGAGCGAGGCTGATTCCTGCCATCCGACGATTAAATGCCGCCAATGGAATTAGCGGGCTGAGCACTGCGTTGAAGCACTCAGACCGGGTGGGAAAGCTCCAAAACGGTTGAGAAGGGGTCCGAACCGCAACGGCTCGAACACCAAAGAGGATCAAGGAAGAAGGCTTCGAAATGAAGAAATTCGGGTTTGCCACTATGGCCGCAACAGCATTCGCCGCCGCGCTCGTCGGGCTCGCCGGGCCTGCGCAGGCCACCACGGTCGCGACACCGGTGTCCGTGTACTCGACCGGCATCGACCATCACGCGTGGCTCAACGACATCCAGCAGCAGGTGAAGGCGCCACCGGCTCCGGTTTTCGGCAACGGCCGCTGATCCGATCTACCGAGAAGGGGCACCCGGCACCGGGTCCCCCATCTCGTGTCAGAAGGTGCGCCGCCTAGCTGGCGGCCCGCCGTAACGCGAGCTTGCGGAGATCCTCTGGGAGGGCGTCGGCGCCGAGCACGTCGGGCCACAGGTCCGGTTCGAGCATAATCGCGCGGTACACGAAGGCGACGGTGATGCCGTGGTCCGGTCGTGCGACGAGCTCGACGGCATCGCCGCCGCGGATAGACCCGGGTTCGATCACCCGTAGGTACGCGCCAGGCGAACCACCGTGGGTGAACGTCTTGATCCAGCCGTCGATTCCGAGCCGATTGGCGAAGGTCTTGCACGGCGTCCTCGGTCGGGTCACCTCGAGCAGCACGCCGTCGGAGCCGATGCGCCACCGCTCGCCGATGACGGCGCCGCTGACGTCGATTCCCTCCGTGGTGACGTTCTCCCCGAACATCCCGTTGGTGAGTTCGCGATCGAGCCGGGCTGCCCACGCGTCGAGATCCTCACGCGCGTACGCGTACACGGCCTGATCGTCGCCGCCGTGCAGCTTGGGGTTTCCGATGACGTCGCCGACGATCCCGCTTCCGAGTCCGCCGTGCATCGGCCCCGGCGCCCGCACGGAGATGGCCCCGTTGCGGGGGCGCTTGTCGATGCCGGTCTTCGGCGTGATCCCGTCCCGACCGACGTACGCGCTGTTCACCGTCAACACCGATGCCACGTCTAGAGGGTAGTCAAGCCGCGACGACAGCGCCCGTTGGACTAGCCACCGTTCCGCGCCGCCGCGTCCCGCAGGATCTGCTGCAGGCGGTCCATGGGCTCACCGACGCCGGGGTGCAGTTGCAGCTCTCCGTCGGGTGGCGTGGTGGTCGACGTTGACGTTGACGTCGAGGCCGGGGGCGGTGGAGGCGGTGGCGCGGCGCCGGCAGGCGGGGGTGGCGGGGGAGGGGGCGCTGCCGGGGCTGCGTCGATCTTCTGCTGCAGCCGGGCGGCCGCACCGTCGAGAAGGGCGCGGCGCTGCTCGTCGGAGTCGGTGCTGCCCTTGAAGCATCCGTCGGGAGCCTTGTCGACGACGGCCAGTGCGTTCCGGTACCAGGTGACGGCAGAACCGGCGTCGAATACTCCTGCAGCCCGGTCTCCCATTGTCTCCCTGACGAATTCGAGGTTGACCCGCGCCGGGCAGGATCGAGCGGGTTCAGTGCGCTCGAGCGCGGCGGTGAACCGCCGGTCCGCGTCGTCGAGTCGGCCGTCCAGCACGGCGAGGTCGCCCGCGGCGAAGAACGCCTTCTCGGGCTCCACGACGTTGAGCACGTTGAGCGCCGCGACGTCACCGCGCAATGCGTCGGCATCCCGCTCGGCGAAGTCGGTGGCGGCCGAGCCGCCCGCGATCACGAACGACCACAGCTTCACCACCACGAGAAGCAGTACGACCGCGACGGGCGCCGAGAAGAGCAGCAGCCGCCGACGTAACCGGGTCCGGGGGCTCACGCCATCACGTCCGTGTTCACCAGCCGGGTGCGGCGGAATTCGCGCAGCACCACGTAGAGCTCGACGAGGAGCAGCACCGCCGCGAGGATGGCGGGCGCCCAGTAGAGCTCCGTCCGCCCAGAGGCAGCGGCGGGGACGTCGGGTCCCCTTGCGGCGACGGCGGTGTCAGTCGGTGCCGCCGAGGCGATGGAGTCGGCATCGACGCGCGGTACGTACGGCACACCGATCTGGTCGGCGATGCCACGCAGGACCTGCTCGCCGACCGCCGATCCGTAGCCGAGCACGGCACCGCCGTCGACAGCGCCCTCGGGCAGGTTGAACTCGCGAGGCGGCTGCTCCGACTCGGGGGCGCCCGCACCGAGGTAGAACACCAGCGTCTTGGCGCGGGGAAACTGCTGCACCGCGCTGATGAGTTGATAGCGCAACATGTTTCCCGCCGCGCCAGCATTGACCTGGGACGAGGAGTCAGGCGTCGACGCGTACGGCTCGAAGGTGTCCGTCAGCGGCCGCAGACTCCACGTGTCCGCCGACAGGGGCCACTCGAGCGCAGGCCGCTCCGCGAAGGAGATCACCGCGACGCGGGCGCCCGGATATCGGTCGATCAGCGCGAGCATGTCGCCGCGGGCGTCCGACATCCTCGACTTCCCGTCGGGGTAGTCCGGCACCCGCATGTCGGGCGATCGGTCGACGACCAGGAACACGTTGGGTGCCTCACGATCCGCGACCCGGCTGGGGCCGTGCTCGTCAGGATCGGTGACCGGTCGTGCGGCGGCCGCGAGCAGAAGCAGCATCGCCAAAGTCAGGCCGCACCACCGCCACACCGCGAAGCGAGTTCGGCCCATCGCGGTCAGCCTACGGAGCACGACGATGCGGGTGGCCAGGATGGCCGCGGCGAGGACGCCCAACAGGATCGGTGGCAGCACGGGCTCGAACGTCATCGTCGTTGCACCACTGGCCACGCAGCCAAGATGGCCGCCGCAAGCAGCGCGACGACCAGTGGGACGTCGGGGGATTCGGTCGACCTGCCGTCGGCGTCCCGCCCGTCGCTGGAGCGGGCCCGTGGCGGGTGGTCGCGGACCTCGGTCAGGCGCGCGGCAACGCCGGAGTCGGCCGAGAATTCCTGCCCGCCGGTGTCGCGCGCAAGTGCGGAGAGGGAGGTCGAATCGGGGCCGGTGACCAGGACGTTGACTTGGACGCCCGCCGCAAGGGCCACGTCCCTGACTCGGTCGGCGGTGAACAACGCCGGACGCGGGTCATCGGAAGAACGCAGCTGGCCGGGACCGACGTAGATCAGCGAACGGCGTTGCGCTGCAGTGCGATCGAACTCCGGGAATCCGGTGAGGCACAGCGCCAGCTGGTCCTCGACACTCTCGGCGTAGTCCGAGTAAGACAACGCGGGGGAGAAGGCCGCGACGTCCCCGCGTTGATCGGCGGGTTGGGCGTAGGTGGAGAAGGTCTCCTTGACGTACTGGTAGTCCCGGGTCAACGGCACCACCCGTCGGTTCGGCGACGTCAGGCCGATCCGCTCAGTGCTGAAGTCATCTGCGTGATCGGTGAAGTAACGCAGCGCGGCGCCGACGGCAGGATCGGTGACGGGAGCGCCGACGCACAGCATGACGTCCTCGGGGTCCTCGCCGTCGAGTTGCCTTGCCGAAGTGAATGATCCGCTCGGGCGGGCGGCGACGACGATCGAGCAGGCGAACATGACGACGAGCAGCGCGATCGTGACGACGGCCGCTCTGGTGCGGTTCCGCTTCGCGCGCACGTACTCGGGCAGCCGGGTCAGGCGGCCCGCGTTGGCCAGCGGCCGCAACCGTCGGCGTTCGGCATTCATCGGCCGCAGCAGCACCGCCGCGATGCAGAACGCCAGGGCCACGCACCCGGCGATCGCGACGACCATCCAGGTCAGGTCCACGACCGGATCAGCTCCTCCGCGTCATCGCCGATCCGCCCGACGTCGAACCGGGACGCCGCGTTGAACTGCACGTCGGTCAGCTGCTCCAACAGCCCTGCGGCGGATGCTATTTCGCTGTGCACGATGTCGTCGAGCTGCATGTACTCCGCAGGCACGCCCGTCACCCGGTGCAGGAACCGGCGCACTTCGCGGCTGACGGCGGCGCCGGCCTGCGCCGGCTCGAGATCGCCCGCACGGTAGCGGCCGCCGATCTCGTGCACCGCCCGCGCGAAGCGGTGCCGAACCATGCGATCGCGAGCCGCCCCGACGAGCGGTACGTCACGCAGCCGTCGGCCAGGGGAGGTGAGGAGGACGACGCCGAGGTACCAGCCGACGAGGATCGTCGAGAGCGCGAGGGCGAGCCACAATGACCAGGACGAGTATGGCGTCGGACCGATGACGTGACGCAGCAGGTCATCTGGCACGGGCATACACCCCCGTCAGCGCCGTGAGCGAGGTCCGGATGGCGGCGCTGCCCCGAACCGTCGCATGCGGCACCCCGTGCACGGTCATGAACTCCGAGAGTCGTTCACGTCGTTCGGATTCCGCGCTCTGGTACGCCTCGACAGCACGTGGTCCGATCGCGGCACCGCTCAGCACGAAGTCGCCGTCGCCCACGTCGTAGCCGTTTGACTCGTCCCCGACCGAGCTCACCGCGGGCATGTCCGCCACCATCGCCCACAGCACGTCGTGGCTGCCGCGTAGTTGGGTGAGTACGCCATCGAGCCGAGAATCGACGTCGGGCTCGTCGGACACCACGACGATCAACAGTGGGCGGCGGTAATGTCTTGCCACCCAATCGAGTTGAGTGAGGATGTTGCTCCGAGAGGGACCCGTCGCGGCGTGCTGATGGAACCTGTGCAGCATGTACTCGATGTGCGTCTCGCCGCGCCGCAGCCGGATGTCCAGACATCCGCGGGCGTCACCGAAGACCATTCCGATCTCATCGGATCGCCGCAGCGTGATCAGTCCCAGCGCACCGATGACGTTGGCGGCCA
Source organism: Mycobacterium sp. (assembly GCF_032162605.1). Taxonomy (GTDB): domain Bacteria; phylum Actinomycetota; class Actinomycetes; order Mycobacteriales; family Mycobacteriaceae; genus Mycobacterium. Next base: position 27,613 of record NZ_JAVROT010000545.1, read on the forward strand.
CGTCGCGCTTCGGCTCGCCGGACGGAGCCAGCGCCGCCGTGTTGCGGCCCGCATCGGCCACCACGAGGATCTTGTGGTGCTTCTCGGTGACGAAACGCTTGATCAACACGTGGCCCGAGCGGGCCGTAGCCTTCCAGTCGATGTCGCGGACGTCGTCGCCAGGCACGTACGGGCGCAGGTCGTCGAACTCGAGGCTGCGGGTGTGCACGAGCGCGTAGCGACCGCCCTCGAGCATGCCGTTGGTATCGCGGCCGAAGTGCGCCTTGGCTCGATCGAGATGGGTGCCCACTGCGTCGTCTACCCCATGACCTCACGGCACCCGAACGGCTCGCAGCACCGCGTCGACCACCACGTCGGGCGTGACGCGCGCGCTTGCCGCCTCGAAACCGAGGATCAGGCGATGGCGCAGCACGCGGTGTGCCAACCGCGCGATGTCGTCGGGAACGACGTGGCTGCGCCCGCGCAGCACGGCCATGGCGCGCGCCGTCCGGCAGAAGGCGATGGTGGCGCGCGGGCTGGCGCCGTACTCGATGAGCCGGGCCGTGCTCGCAGGCAGATGGTGTTCGGGTTCGCGCGTCACGCCGACGAGATGGCTGGCGTAGGCGATCAGCGCGCGGTCCATGTGAACCGTGCGGACCAGGCCCTGCACACGCCTGATGTCGTCGATCCCCACCACCGGCGCCGTGCGGTGGTCCCTGTCGAAGAGCCCGGCGTCCATGCGCGAGATCACCTCGACCTCGTCCTCGGTGGACGGATAGTCGACGACCTCCTTGAGCATGAAGCGGTCGGTCTGCGCTTCGGAGAGCGGGTAGGTGCCTTCCTGGTCCACTGGATTCTGCGTCGCGATCACCAGGAACGGCTCGGGGATCGGATACTCGACGCCCGCGATCGTGGTCTGGCGTTCCTCCATGGCCTCGAGCATGGCGCTCTGCGTCTTCGCGCTGGACCGGTTGATCTCGTCGAGCAGCACGATGTTGGTGTGCACGGGCCCCAGTCGCGTGACGAAGGAGTTGGTCGCCGCCTCGTAGATCTCAGTGCCGATGATGTCGCTGGGAAGGAGGTCGGGAGTGCACTGGATGCGGCGAAATCCGCCGTCGATCGACTCGGCGATCACACGCGCCGCGGTGGTCTTGGCCAGCCCGGGAACGCTCTCGACCAGCAGGTGGCCACCGGCGAGCAGACCAAGCAGCATCGATTCACGGAGCCGCTGTTGCCCGACGACCTTCGCCGAGAACGCACCGCCGACGGCCTCCACGATGCGCTGTGCTTCGGTCATCTCGCGCGGGTCCAATTGCGATCGCGCTGCGGTCATGAGTCCTTCCGTGCGTTCCGTCGATGGTGGTGTGTACCCGCAACTGCGGACTTCACGCCCCGGCGTCCCCGTTCCTCCCGTCGCTCGTGGGCAGGCACTGCCGTAGGTTCTCCTGTGTCATGCTGGGACTACTACTGCCTCTCCTGGGGTTCGCGTTCCTCGATTCACTGAACGTCCTCAACCTGGGAGTGACGTCGGCGGTCGTGTACGACAGCAGGCTCAGCCGCCGGTCGGCGTTGCCGGCGGGACTGAGCTTCGTGGCGGGAGTGTTCACCGCGACCGCCACCTTCGGCGTGCTCACGGTGCTCGGGCTGAGCTTCCTGAACGACCGTGTCGAATTCGAGCTGACTCCCACCGTCCGGTACTGGGGTCAGTTGATGCTGGGGTTGGTGTTGATCGCGGTGGCGAGCTTCTCGGGGTCGGCTAGGCCCGCTCCGCCACTATGGGCGCTGAACCTGACGCGGCGCAACCCGTGGCTGTTCGGAATCGTCGGACTCGCCATCGGGGTGGGCCAGGCCTCGACGTCCGTGCCCTACCTGACTTCGCTGGCGATGGTGTCTGCCCGCAATCCGCTGCCAACGGCGTGGCCGGCGATCGTGTTCGTCTACTGCGGACTCGGCGCGGTGCCGTCGCTGTTGGTGTTGGCGCTGTCGACGCATCGGACCATCCGGTCAAGGCGTATGCAGCGCAACGTCGTTCGGGTGATGACCCGCTTCGGGCCCACCACGGTGAGAGTCCTGTTCCTTGGCGTCGGGGTGGTACTCGTCGTCGGCGCGCTGGGGAACTACCGCGCGTTGTGGTGAGCGGTCCGCCGCGAAATTCGATTGCACCGCGCGCGGGGTGCGCGTTGACTACGCACATGGATCAGGGGGAGAGGGCGCTGTTGGCGGGGCTACCCGAGGTCGGCTATGCGGCCGGGTCGCCCGGTGGATGGAACAGTTTGTGGCAGAACGCAGTTGGGCACGCCATGGGCCGTGAGGAGTCGTCACTGGTCCACGTCGAAGAGGGCCGTCGGCTGGCTGCGACGATCTGGGCGGAACTGACGCGCTAGGTCGCGTAGTAGTCGCCGCCGCGGGAGAACTCGACGAACGTGCACGCCTCCTCGCCGACAGTCCACGCGTCGTGCCCTGGCGGGAGCAGCATCACGTCACCCGCGGAGAAGACGTCCTCAGAGCCGTCGGCCATCCGGACACCGAGCGCGCCATTGACCACGACGGCGACGTGCGGCAGCTCGCACAGGTCGGTGCCCGCGTACTCCTTCAGGTCGTTGGACCAGCGAGCGCCGGCGCCGAAGGTCACCTGGGTGACCGCGACACCGTCGAGCTCAGCGGTCTTCTTGGAGATGCGGCCGTGGACGTCACTCTCGATGTCGGCGAACCGCGCCTTCTGCATGCCGGGGTGGAAGCTGACCATCCCGTAATTGCAGCACGGTTCAACGGAATTGACCAGACAAATGCGCAGCGTGAGCGTGCGTGAACTCCCGGCGCGAGCGGTGTGTTGCGGAGCAAACACGCACGCTCGCGGGGGGAGTTGGGTTGCGCGGGAGGGGTTGTGCGGGGGAAGTGAACTAGGTGCCGTCTGCGACCCGCGGCGGCTTCTCGACGGTGGCCGTGTCGAGGACGAGCTCCGCGACTCGCGACCGGTGCTGCTCGGCGCTGCCAAGCAGTGCAGCGTCGGTGGTCGCGCGCTTGAAGTACAGGTGCGCCTCGTGTTCCCAGGTGAACCCGATGCCGCCGAGGGTCTGAATGGCGTCGGTGGCGATGCGGCTGAACGCAGCCGACGCCGTGGCTTGGGCGATGCTGGCGGCGAGCGCGGGGTCGTCCGAGCCGTCGGTCAGCGCCCACACGGCGTGATAGGCGGTGGAGCGGGCATGCTCCAGGTCGACCAGCATGTCGGCCAACCGGTGCTTGACGGCTTGGAACGAGCCGATGGGCCGACCGAACTGCAACCGGTCCTTGGCGTATTGCACGGCGACGTCCAGGATGTGCTGTGCGGCGCCGACCTGTTCGACCGCCAGCAGCGCCGAGCCGACATGCAGGGCGTGCACGATCACTCGCTCGGCCTCCTCGGGTCCGGCCACCAGCCGAGCAGGCGCGTCGGACAACGTGACGGTCGCCTGGGGCCGGGTCTGGTCGACGGTGAGCAGCGCCCGGCGGTCCACGCCCGCGCCCGCGGTGTCGACCGCGTACAGGCCCACTCCCTCAGGGGCCGTCGCGGCGACCAGCAGCTCGTCGGCAGCACCCGCATCGACCACCCGGTCGACTGTTCCGGACAGCGTCCACGCATCCGCCGAACCGGACGCGGTGACGGTCACCGCAGTCGGGTCGAAGGCGCCCGCGTCGTCGTCGACGGCGAACGCCGCGGTGCGACGACCCTCGACGAGTTCAGCCAGCAGCTCATCGCGAGCAGGCCCCGTCGAGGCGGCGACCAGTGCTGGAATGACGAGGAACACCGTGCCGAACGTCGGCCCGCAGGCGAGAGCCGCACCCAGCTCCTCCACGGCCACCGCCTGATCGACGAGGGTGCCTCCCACGCCGCCGTCGTCCTCTGGCACCGACAGTCCGAGGACGCCGAGCTCGGTGCCCAGCCGGGTCCATGCGTTCGGGTCGAAGGGCGGGTCGGATTCCATGAGCCGACGCACCGCCTGCTCGTCAAAGTTCTCGACACAGAACCGGTGCACCGCGGCTCGCAACTGCTCCTGCTCATCGGTGAACGTGAACTCAACCGGATTGCGGGGTTGATCCGCAAGCTCCTCAACCGGATTGCGGGGTTGATCCGCAAGCTCCTCAACCACGCGGAATCTCCTTCCACGGCATGCCCGCGTCGGCGCGCAGGTCGCCCGGCAGGCCGAGGACCCGCTCGCCGAGGATGTTGCGCATCACGTCGGACGTACCACCTTCGATGGTGTTGGCGCGGCTCCGCAGGAACCGCTGCTGGATCGGGCCCCGCCAGTCTGAGTCTTTTTCGGACTTCCGTCCCTCCTCGGGATTCGCGTAGCCGTGGTACAGAATCCCTTCCGGCCCAAGGAGATCCATGCAGAACTGGTAGATGTGCTGATTCAGTTCGGCGCCGACGAGCTTGCCGATCGAGCCCTCGGGGCCTGGACCACCTACGGTCGCCGCCGCCCGCGACCGCTCCGAGGTGAGGCGCTGGGCCTCCGAGCGCAGCCACAGCTGGCTGAGCCGGTCGCGCAGAACCGGCGTCTGGCGCTCGGGCCTGGCCGCCCACAGCGAAACGGCTTCGGAGATCGTGCCCGCGCCGCGCCTGCTGCCGCTGCCGCCGAGTGCGCTGCGCTCGTTCATCAGCGTGGTCATCGCCACCGCCCAGCCGTTGCCGACCTCGCCGAGGCGATGAGCGTCGGGAATGCGCGCGTCGGTGAAGTACACCTCGTTGAACTCAGCCTGGCCGGTCAACTGCCGCAACGGCCTGGTCTCGACGCCCGGCGAGTGCATGTCGATGACGAAGTAGGTCAGTCCCTTGTGCTTGGGGACGTCCGGATTCGTGCGGGCCAGCAGCAGGCCCCATCGCGCCCGGTGCGCCAGGCTGGTCCAGACCTTCTGCCCGTTGATCACCCAGTCGTCCCCGTCGGGTACCGCCGAGGTGGCCAGCCCGGCGAGGTCACTGCCTGCACCCGGTTCCGAGAACAACTGGCACCAGATGTCCTCGGTGGTGGCGAGCGGGCGCAACCAGGACCGCTTGACGTCCTCGGACTGGGCGTGTTCGCGAATGGTCGGCGCCGCCATTCCGTAGCCCATCGGGTTCAGCCCCAGTGGCACCGGACCGCCGGCGCCCTGAAGGATCCGGTCGGCGACGGCCTGGTTTCCTCGCGAAACCCCAAGTCCGCCAAGATTATCGGGAAAATGCACCCAGGACAGACCGGCGTCGTAACAGGCGCCGAGGAACTCCGTGACGGGCACGGACTTCGGATCGTGGTCGTGAACGACCTGTCGCGCCAGGTCGGCGACCCGCTCTGTTTCAGCAGCGTTGCTCATCCAGCCACGATAGAAAGTCGACACCCGTCAAGGAACAGCGGGTGCCGGTTCCGGTACCGGAACGTGCGTGCTGGGAGGCCGACCGGATATCTTCACCTCGACGCGGAGTTTCCAGCGCACTCGATTCGCGAAGGACGCGACATGACTTCTTTGCCCGACGCCGACACACTCCCGACGGGCCAGGATCTGCCGTCCGCCGTCGCCGAGGCCAAGCGCGCCTACGAGCTCGACCGCGCACACGTGTTCCACTCGTGGTCGGCGCAGGCGCAGATCAAGCCGATGACCATCGTGGCGTCCGACGGCTCCTACGTGTGGGACGGCGACGGCAACAAGCTGCTCGACTTCTCCTCGCAGCTGGTGTTCACCAACGTCGGCCATCAGCATCCGAAAGTCGTCAAGGCCATTGCCGAGCAGGCCGCCAAGCTGTGCACGGTCGCGCCACAGCACGCCAACGCCGCCCGGTCCGAGGCGGCCCGGCTGATCACCGAGCGCACGCCCGGTCACCTGAACCGGGTGTTCTTCACCAACGGCGGCGCCGACGCCGTCGAGCACGCGGTCCGGATGGCACGGCTGCACACCGGCCGCTACAAGGTGCTGTCCCGCTATCGCTCGTACCACGGCGGCACCGACACCGCGATCAACCTGACCGGTGACCCACGCCGCTACCCCAACGACTACGCCAGCAGCGGCGTCGTGCACTTCAACGGCCCGTTCCTCTACCGCACGTCGTTCCACGCCGAGAACGAGCAGCAGGAGAGCGAGCGCGCGCTGGAGTACCTCGAGCGCCTCATCCGCCACGAGGATCCCAGGTCGTTCGCCGCGATCATCCTCGAGTCCGTGCCAGGCACCGCGGGCATCATGGTGCCGCCACCCGGTTACCTGGCCGGGGTGCGCGATATCTGTGACCGCTACGGCATCGTGTTCATCGCCGACGAGGTGATGGCCGGCTTCGGCCGCACCGGAAAGTGGTTCGCCATCCAGAATTTCGACGTCATCCCCGATCTGATGACGTTCGCCAAGGGCGTCACGTCCGGCTACGTCCCACTCGGCGGTGTCGCCATCAGCGAGGCGATCTTTGCGACGTTCGCCGACCGCGCCTATCCCGGTGGCCTCACGTACTCCGGCCATCCGCTGGCATGCGCCGCCGCGGTGGCCACCATCAACGCGATGGAGGACGAGGGCATGGTCGCCAACGCCGCCCGGATCGGCGCCGACGTGCTCGGGCCGGGTCTGGCTGAGCTGGCCGCCAAGCACCCGTCGGTCGGCGAGGTGCGTGGGCTCGGGGTGTTCTGGGCCATCGAGCTGGTGTCGAACCCGCAGACGCGCGCGCCACTGGCCCCCTACGGCGGCTCCAGTCCCGCGATGAACGCGGTGATCGCCGCGTGCAAGGCCAACGGTCTGCTCCCCTTCGCCAACTTCAACCGGATCCACGCGGTGCCACCTTGCAACGTCAGCGACGCCGAGGTCACCGAGGGGGTACGCATGCTCGACGCGGCGCTCGACATCGCCGACGAGCACGTCACCGGAGTGTGAGCAGCGGGCTCTAGAGGGCGAAGGGAACGTCGTCGGGTGCCGCTCGGCGGGCCGCGAGGATCTTCTCGGCCGCAGGACCGATCGGCACACGCAACGGAAGCTTCGCCACGGCGGCGGCATCTGCGACCGCTGCTGCGACGTCCTCCGGCGTGAGCACCTGGTCCCGACCGCCGTGGTGCTCCAGCGGTGCGGCGTACGGATCGTCGGGCACCGTGTAGGTGGTGACGTCGTCAAGCGCCCCCGAGCTCACTGCGCCGGGCTCGAGTAGCGCGGTGTCGATGCCGAACGGCGCGACCTCGATGGCGAGCGCCTCCACCACCGCCTCCAGCGCCCACTTCGAAACCCTCACCGTAGAGCGCGTCCCTGGTGCCCGTGCGTTCCACGATCGCCGGATGCCACGATCCCGGTCAGACTGGACTGCTGCAACAGGTTCGAAGATCGCTGCCAGCAGCGTCGAACGCCGCCGTCGTGCTGGGCGGAACCAGTTTGTTCGGCGGCAAGGGTGGCGTGCTCGGAACCTTCATCGCGGTGCTTCTGCTGTCGGTTCTGCGAAACTTGTTCAACCTACTCGGACTCAGCTCGTTCTTTCAGATGGTCGTCACCGGCATCATCCTGGTTGCGGCGCTGATCATGAACTACGTCCTCGACCGGCGCGCAAAGAGCGCTTGACCCACGAAAGGCAGAACCCATGGCGCTCGACGCGCGACCTACGGTCACCGCGGTGGCCAGAATGATCGACCACACCCTTCTTCGGCCGGAGGCGACGCCCGCCGACGTGAACGCCCTCGTCGACGAAGCCATCGCACTCGGCACGTACTCGGTGTGCGTATCGCCGTCGATGCTCCCGGTCGCGATTCCCGACGGTGCCGACCTGAAGGTTGCTGCCGTTTGCGGCTTTCCGAGTGGCAAGCACGCTTCGGCCATCAAGGCCGCGGAGGCGGCAGCGGCGGTGGCCGCGGGTGCCGACGAAATCGACATGGTGATCGACATCGGAGCTGCAAAGGCGGGCAGCTTCGACCTCGTCGAGGCAGACATCGCAGCGGTGCGCCGGGCCGTGCCCGACAACGCAGTGCTCAAGGTGATCATCGAATCGGCCGCACTCACCGACGCGGAGATCCTGGCGGTGTGCCGCGCGGCCATCGCAGCCCGCGCCGATTTCGTGAAGACGTCAACGGGCTTTCACCCGTCGGGCGGTGCGAGCGTGCACGCCGTGGCGCTGATGCACGAGGCGGTTGGCGGGGCAGGACTCGGGGTCAAGGCCTCCGGCGGGGTGCGCACCCTCGATCAGGCTCGGGCGATGATCGAGGCTGGAGCGACGCGCCTTGGCGTCTCGGGTTCACGCGCTTTGCTGACCGCATCCGACGACCAGCCGAGCGGAACCTACTGACCTCCACTCGCGAATCTCGATGCGACGGCGAAGCTGCGGTATCGCCGCCCCGGAACTAGAACGTGTTACATTTTCGGCCGCCGAGGACGCCGAGGAGACGATGAGCAAGACCCGTTCATTGGTCATCGTCACCGCCGCCTACGTCGTCGCCGTCGGCCTGGCCGCGGCCTGGCTGTGGTGGGGGCCGAGCACGGGTCGGCTCTGGCTCGACACGTTCATCGCCGACCTGCTGGCCACCGTCGCCATCTTCGTCTTCAGCCGTGGCTACCGGAACTCGAGCTTCTACGACGCCTACTGGAGCGTCGTCCCGCCGCTGCTGCTTTTCTACTGGTGGAGCCAGGCCGGGCCGGGTGTCGACCAACTGCGCTGCTGGCTGGTGGCGATCGTGGTCGTGCTGTGGGCGATCCGCCTGACGGGAAACTGGGTCTACGCGTTTCCCGGCCTGCACCACGAGGACTGGCGCTATCCGATGTTCAAGGAGCAGGCCGGTCGCTGGGAGTTCGGCGCCGACCTGGTGGCGATCCACCTGATCCCCACCGCGCAGGTCTTCCTGGGCATGGTGCCGGTGTACGTGGCGGTGACACGTCCCGGCGACGGTCTCGCGTGGCTGTCCTGGGTGGCGTTCGTCATCGGTCTCGCGGCGGTCGCTCTCGAACTCGCCGCCGACGTCCAGATGCACCGGTTCGTCCGGGACCGTCGGCCTGGTGACGTGATGGACCGTGGGCTGTGGAGCTGGTCCCGGCATCCGAACTACTTCGGGGAGTTCAGCTTCTGGTTCGCCATGGCGCTGTTCGGCATCGCGGCGGCTCACGCCAATGCGTGGTGGCTGGTCATCGGAGCGGTGGCCATCCTGGTGCTGTTCCTCGGTGCCAGCATCCCGATGATGGAGAAGCGCAGCCTGGAGCGGCGGCCTGCGTACCAGGACGTCGTCGGCCGGGTGTCGCGCTTCGTTCCGTGGCCGCCGAAGGCGGCGGAATCACCGTGGCCGCCCCGCAAGGCCGCGTCGTGATCCGCAAACGCGTCGTGGTCGCGGGCCTCGGCGACAGCGGCATCCTGACGGCGATCCGGCTCGCGCATCACGCGGACGTCGTCGGCATCTCGGCCAAGACCGCATTGGTGAGCGGTCAGGAGTTGGGCATCCGGCTCAGCCGCCCCGACGACTGGGCGCGCGACTACTGGATCGCCTTCGACAGGTTCCGCGGCCTCGACTGCGTGCGCACCGTCCACGGCACCCTTGCCGGTGTCGACCTCGCCGCGCGTACGGTCACCGTTCAGCGGGACGACGGCACGACCCAGGCCGAGGACTACGACGCCCTCGTCATCTCGACCGGGGTGGCCAACGGGTTCTGGCGTCGGCCGACCCTGCAGTCCGTCGACGAGGTCGGAGCCGACCTTCGCGTTGCGCACGACCGGCTCGCCTCCGCCGCCTCCGTCATCGTCGTCGGTGGCGGTGCGGCCGCGGTCGGCAGCGCCGCCAATCTCGCGGGGACCTGGCCGGACAAGCGTGTCGACCTCTACTACCCGGGTGAGCGTCCGCTGGCTTCGCACCATCCGAGAATCTGGGGCCGCATCAGGCACCGGCTGACCGACCTCGGAGTAGGTCTGCACGACGGGCACCGCGCGGTCATTCCCGACGGCTTCGCCTGCGACGAGATCACCGACGAGCCGGTGCATTGGAGCACCGGGCATCCCCCGGCGTCGGCGGACGCCGTGCTGTGGGCCATCGGGCGGGTCACACCCAACACCGACTGGCTGCCGCCGGAGGTGCTCGACGAGCACGGCTTCGTCCGCGTCGGCCCCGACCTGCAGGTGCCGGGACACGCAGGCGTGTTCGCGGTCGGAGATGTCGCCGCCACCGACCCGTTGCGCAGCTCGGCCCGCAACCGCGCGGACGGCCTCGTCGCCCACAACGTGCGCGCGCAGTTCGACGGCAAGCGGGTGCGCACGTACACCGCGCCGAAACGGCGCTGGGGTTCGGTGTTGGGCGCGCAGTCCGACGGATTGGAGGTCTTCGCCCCCAACGGCAAGGCCTTCCGGTTTCCGGCGTGGTCGATCGACCGGATCCTGCAGCCGATGATCGTCCGCAAGGGCATCTACAAGGGCGTGCGCGACGACGGTCAGGCGAGCCGAACGCAGGCTTGAACGCCGTCCCCCATCGGGAGCTTGATGGCGAGGTACCCGTTGGAGGGTTCACCGAGGTAGGACAGCAGCGGGCCGCGTACGTCGCTGCCGAAGTCCATGTCCACGTCGTTCGACCAGGATCAGTGAACCGGGACGCAGCGAGGACTCCAGTAGGCGCAGCACCGGGAGCGCCAGATCCGGCCAACCGTCCAGCAGCACCAGGTCGATCTCGCCCGGCACATCGGCCCGCGTCGACGAAGTTCTTCTGCGCCGCAGCGGCCTCTCGGGCTGCAGCTCGGTGCCGATGACCGTGCCGCCGCCGTTGTCCCGTACCGCGCTGGCCAGATAGATCGTCGAGACGCCGAATGATCGGTCGCTCGGGCGAGGAGATGCAGCAGCTCGCCGGCGGTCGAGGACACGGACATGTAGACGTTCTTGAAGAGCTCCGACCGCTGCGACATCCCCTTGGACCTGCCTACGTTGGAGCTGAGCATGGCGTGGCATCCGCGATACGACGCCGATGCAGCCCACCGATGGCTGCGCCAATGCGTACGCGACACTTTCTGCAGGCCTGAGCGATTAGGGGCCGCGTAATCCTGCACCGTGAGTGTGCATTCCGGCGCGTGCGGTGGCATGCGGACTGCTCGCCTCCAACATTCGCTCGTACTTCACCGCCAATCCGATCGGAGACACCCAGCGCCAGTGCAGCGTGACGGTGGCTCTGCAGGATCTGGCCTTGGCCGGCGGTCGTGGTCCAGACGTCGGGCGGTGGGTCATCGGCCCAGACGCGGCTTGTCGAGCAGTCCATCAAGGTGATCGCATGGGCCTTGCTCGAATCACGCTCGCAGGCAACAACTATTCGACAGTGTTGCGCTGGGGCGTGTGCGCCATGTCTATTGGCCGATGGCGGGTTGAGGACTCGGGACACCAGAACGGTGGGGTCGAGTCGGGGGCTGCGACTGCACCTGCGGCTGCGGCTGCGGTTCGGTTGAGTTC
>NZ_JAVROT010000546.1:0-3493 GCF_032162605.1 Mycobacterium sp.
TACACGCCGACCAACTCCATGTCGGGCCTGCCGATGACGGCGTGCAGCGAACGTCGCCCGATGTTGCCGGTGGTCCATTGGATGACGCGCAGCTTGTTCATCGGTTCCTTCAGAGTGGACGCCTGTCGGGTGGTCGGGTGTCGCTATGAGAATGAATTGTCCAGACAAGAGAATTGCATTCTCATTTGCGAAGAGTAGGACAACCCAGCGGGCCGCGCAAGAAGCTGACCTGAAGCCCGGTCAGCGCTCGACCATCTCCATGCGTGCATCGGTGATCGCGCCACGCCGCGAAGGCGCTGATCGACGCGGGTCCAGCCATCGTGTCGCCCCACCCTGCCCCTGGCCCCAGAACGGGCAAACCAACGACGGGGTGGCGCAGCCATCGCGCCTGCATCCGTATCGCGCCGCGATAGACACCGTGAATCGTACGTGCGAGAGCGCCTGCAAACCGTGGCGGAATGCACAGCCCATGCCCTCGACATCCGTTGCGCTGCACGATAAATACTGTGAATGACGTGATCGACGACGTCACCTTGCTCGACTCGTGCCGCGCCGCATAGCTTCTTCTGATGCGATCATCAGCCGGGAGAGCTTCGTGACGGAACCGTCCGTGGTCTCTGCGCAACCGCAACCGGCGGCGGAGTCGCAGACACCGAGTCGATCGCAGTGGTACGTGAGTTCTGCTCCACCCCGTCAGAAGCTGGGGGTGATCGTCGTCGAAACGATCGTGAGCTTGGTGGCACTCGCGATCGTGGCGGCGCTGACGGCCTTCACCCATGACCCGTGGTTGATCCCGCCTTTGGCGGCCAGTATGGCGCTGGTTGTTGGCGGCGCCCACTTCCCGCTGTCGCAGCCACGCAATGTGATCGGCGGGCATGTGATGTCGGCGATCGTCGGTGTGCTCGTCGGCATGATCGGCATCGATTCGCTGTGGGCCGGTGCACTCGCTGGCGCGTTGGCTCTTGGCACGATGAAACTGCTGCGGATGTCGCACTCCCCGGCCGCTGCGACTGCGATGATCGCCGTTGCCCCCGCCATCCCCCGGTGGGAGTTCGTCGTCCTGGTCGGGTCCGCGGCGGTGATTCTGGTCGTCGTAGGTTTGGCGGGCAACAAGATCAACGGTGCGAAGTACCCGCACTACTGGTGGTGACGGTCTGCCGCCCGGAGGGCATCATCGTCGCGTTGGCCGAAGAGCTGCGCTGAAGCCAAGTTCCGTCAGGTGCAGCAGGTGGGGTCCAGGACTGTGCAGAGTGCACCGACTGCGTCACGGCCCGGTCGGTGGTACACGTTCATCCCGCGCCGATCGGATTCGACGAAACCAGCGCGCCGGAGTTGAGCCAGGTGGTGGCTGACGGTGGACTCGGTCAGTCCGAGAGCCGTCGCCAATTCACCGCTGTTCTGTTCGCCCGCCGCGGAGCTGAACAACAGTGACATGATCTTCACGCGCGCCGGGTCCGCGAGCGCCTTGAGCCGCAGCGCCACTTCGAGCGCCGCCTCGTCGCTCATGGGTCCAGCGGCCACGGGCGCGCAGCAGACGGGGGCGGTCATGTCGATCGTCGGCAGCGTCTTGGGCACCAAGCCAGTATGGCGAACAGCATTGACATAAGTCAAAAAGGTGGGCAGTCTGGGATGGCATTAGTTCGACATAAGTCGCACACGTCGAAAGGTTCTTCATGTCCCGAGCCCAGCTTGCCCTCAACGTCGACGACCTCGACGAGGCCGTCACCTTCTACTCGAAGCTGTTCAACACGCAGCCCGCCAAGGTCAAGGAGGGCTACGCGAACTTCGCGATCGCCGAGCCACCGCTGAAGTTGGTCCTCTTGGAGAACCCCGGCAGGGGCGGCACCATCAACCACCTCGGGGTCGAGGTCGAGTCCAGCGACACCGTGCACGCCGAGATTGCCCGGCTCACCGCCGAGGGCCTCTTCACCGATGAGGAGATCGGCACCACGTGTTGTTTCGCCACCCAAGACAAGGTCTGGGTCACCGGGCCGGCTGGTGAGAAGTGGGAGGTCTACACGGTGTTGTCTGATTCCGACACCTTCGGCACCAGCCCCGAACATGCCGAGGAGTCCCCAGCCGCCAACGCTTGCTGCTGAGTCAGCGTGACCACGCCCATCGAAGCGGACGATCGTCCCGGCGTCGTCGAGAAACTCTCGCTGCTGAATCGCTTCCTGCCGGTGTGGATCGGCATCGCGATGGCTGTCGGCCTGCTGTTCGGCCGGCTCGTTCCTGGCTTGAACACCGCCCTGAATCATGTTGAGGTCGACGGCATCTCGCTCCCGATCGCAATGGGCCTGTTGATCATGATGTACCCGGTGCTGTCCAAGGTTCGCTATGACCGGCTCGACACCGTCACCGGGGACCGCAAGCTTCTCGTCAGCTCGCTGGTGCTGAACTGGGTGCTCGGGCCGGCGCTGATGTTCGCACTCGCGTGGCTGCTGCTGCCGGATCTACCCGAGTACCGCACCGGGCTGATCATCGTGGGCCTGGCCCGCTGCATCGCCATGGTCATCATCTGGAACGACCTGGCATGTGGCGACCGCGAAGCGGCAGCAGTCCTGGTGGCGCTCAACTCGATCTTCCAAGTCGTGATGTTCGCCGTCCTCGGCTGGTTCTACCTGTCGGTGCTGCCCGGCTGGCTCGGCTTGGAACAGACCACCATCAGCACCTCGCCGTGGCAGATCGCGAAATCGGTGCTCATCTTCCTCGGCATCCCGCTGCTGGCGGGCTATTTGTCGCGCCGCGTGGGGGAGAAGGCCAAGGGGCGCTCCTGGTACGAGTCGAACTTGCTGCCCGTCATCGGCCCATGGGCTCTGTACGGCCTCCTGTTCACCATCGTCATTCTCTTTGCGCTGCAGGGTGATCAGATCACCAGCCGTCCCCTCGACGTCGTGCGCATTGCCCTCCCGCTGCTGGCCTACTTCGCGATCATGTGGGGCGGGGGATATCTTCTGGGTGCTCTGCTCGGCCTGGGCTATCAGCGCACCACCACGTTGGCGTTCACTGCGGCGGGCAACAACTTCGAACTTGCCATCGCCGTAGCCATTGCGACGTACGGCGCCACCTCCGGGCAGGCGCTCGCCGGTGTCGTCGGCCCGCTCATCGAGGTCCCCGTCCTCGTCGCGCTGGTCTACGTCTCCCTAGCCCTGCGAGGTCGCTTCAGGACGGAGTCACGATGACCGAATCCCCGACGCCGTCAGTGCTTTTCGTCTGCGTCAAGAACGGCGGCAAGTCTCAGATGGCCGCCGGGCTGATGCACGAGATCGCCGGTGCCGCCGTGGACGTGCACTCCGCTGGGACGAAGCCGGGGAGCGAGGTCAACAAGCTGTCCGCCGAGTCGCTCGCCGAAGTCGGCATCGACATCAGCAGGGAGACACCCAAGCCCATCGCCGCCCAACTTCTGCGTGACGTCGACATCGTGGTGACACTCGGGCGCGAAGCTCACGTCGAACCCGTTGCCGGAACCCGGTTCGAGAACTGGGATACCGAC
>NZ_JAVROT010000547.1:0-6337 GCF_032162605.1 Mycobacterium sp.
TCCACCATAGACGAGCGGTACCGTTCACCTTGAGGCTCTGCGCGGGAGCCCCCTGATCAGGAGAGCGACCATCGGAGTCACGAGTCCCACGCGGTGGCGTCGATCCACCCACGTGTGGGTCGGCGTGGCGGTCCTGCTGCTGGTGGCCGCCGTGGTGGCCGTCGGCGCGGTGGCAACCTCCAGCGGCAGCCCGACCCCCGAACCGCTGGCCGTGATACCGCAACCCGCGCTCGTCACGGCCCAGCCCGGCGTGGCTCCGCTGGCGGACTCGGCTCCGGTGCCCACGGCGGCAGGCCTGGCGGCGACGCTGGCGCCGTTGGTCGCCAACCCTGACCTCGGTGCGCTCACCGGTCGGGTCACCGATGCGCTCACCGGCAAGGAACTGTGGGCGCGGGGAGCAGGCGTGCCGATGCAGCCTGCATCGACGAACAAGGTTCTGACCACCGCGGCGGCGCTCTACACCCTCGACCGAGACGCGCGCCTGACGACGACGGTGATCGCGCCGGACCAGAGCGCGTCGCCGGGTCTGGTCGTGCTCAAGGGAGGAGGCGACCCGACGCTGTCGGCCGCCGCCAAGGGCGTCGACACTTGGTATCGCGGCGCCGCGCGGATCAGCGACCTCGCCGACCAGGTCCGCCAGTCCGGCGTCGTGCCGAAGGCCGTCCAGGTCGATGTCAGCGCCTTCAGCGGACCGACGCTGGCGCCGGGATGGGATCCCGTCGACATCGACGGCGGCGACATCGCCCCGATGGAAGCGGTGATGCTCGACGGCGGCCGCACGCAGCCGGTCAGCGTCGACTCTTCACGGTCCAGGACCCCGGCGCTCGACGCGGGCCGCGCGCTCGCCGTTGCGCTGGGTGTGAACCCGGCGACGGTCACGGTGCGGCCCACACCCGCCACGGGTGAGCGGGTCGCCACGGTGCAGTCACCCCCTCTGATCGAACGGCTACGGCAGATGATGAGTGAGTCCGACAACGTGATGGCCGAGTCCATCGGCCGCGAAGTGGCGGCCTCCGTCGGCAAGCCGCAGAGCTTCGACGGCGGCGTTGCGGGAGTGCTCGGCCAACTCTCCAAGGCGGGCGTGGACACGGGCGGAGCGACGCTGTTGGACTCCAGCGGCCTTTCCGTCGACGACCGACTCACTGCCGAAACCCTCGACGGAGTCGTCAACGCGGCTGCGGGGAGTGCCAACCCCCAACTGCGGCCGCTGGTCGACCTGCTGCCCATCGCTGGCGGCAGCGGCACGCTGTCCGACCGCTTCCTCGACACCGACGCGGGCCGGGCGGCGGCCGGCCTGCTCAGGGCGAAGACGGGATCGCTCACCGGCACCAATGCGCTGGCGGGTTTCGTCACCGACGAGGGCGGCAGGGTCCTCACGTTCTCACTGATCTCGAACAACGCGGGCCCAACCGGACGCACCGCCATCGACGCGCTGGCCGCCGCCCTGCGATCCTGCGGGTGCGGCTCGTGAGCGCGTCCTCGACGGGCAACGTCGGCCGCGCGGTCGATTGGAACTTCGCCGCCACCGTCGGCGCCAAGCTCGTCAGGCCGGCGCCGCCCGCCACGGAGTACACCAGGCGCCAGGCCATGGATCAGCTCTCCGAATTCGCCCGCGCGGCGGAGCGCCCCGTGCGCGACGTCACGCGTCTCAACGAGGGCGCCGCCGTCACGGAGGCACGGATCGTCGACCGGCCCGAATGGGTGCGCGCCGCAACCGAATCCATGCGGGTGATGACCGGGGGCGACGAGGCCGGCACCGCGACGGCATCGGAGAGTAAGGCCGGCCGCATCACGCGGCGCGTCACCGGAGCACAGACGGGTGCCGTCCTCGCCTTCGTCTCGTCGGGAATCCTCGGCCAGTACGACCCGTTCGCCCGGCGGGCAGCAGCGGAGCGACCGGGGAATGATCCCGGAGGAAGTGGTGAGCTGCTGCTGGTGTACCCGAACGTGATCGCCGTCGAGCGTCATCTGCGGGTGTCGCCCGCCGACTTCCGGCTGTGGGTCTGCCTGCACGAGGTCACCCACCGCGTGCAGTTCCGCGCCAATCCCTGGCTCACCGAACACATGTCGCAGTCGCTGGCGGTCATCACCGACGACTCCGGTCAAGAGCTCACCCAGGTCGTCGGCAGGCTTGGGGAGTTCGTCCGCAACAAGCGCAATGGCTCAGGAGGCCAAGTGCCCGAACCGAATTCCGAGGGCATGGTCGGACTCCTGCGAGCCACGCAGTCCGAGCCGCAGCGCAAGGCCCTCGATCAATTGCTGGTACTCGGGACGCTGCTCGAAGGTCACGCCGACCACGTCATGGACGCCGTCGGCCCCAAGGTGGTGCCGTCGGTGGCGACCATCAGGCGCAGGTTCGACGAACGGCGGCAACGCAAACAGCCGCCGATCCAGAGGTTGCTCCGGGCGCTGTTGGGACTCGACGCCAAGCTCAGTCAGTACACCCGCGGCAAGGCGTTCGTCGACCACGTGGTGGGCAAGGTGGGTATGGACGCGTTCAACACCGTCTGGACGAGCGCGGAAACCCTGCCGCTGCCAACGGAAGTCGACGAGCCGCAGCGATGGATAGACAGGGTCCTGTAGCGGCGGTGCGCGCGGCGCTCGACGACTTCGCCCACATGCACTGCGCCGCCGACGAACAGTGGTGCGTGGCGCTGTCGGGTGGAGCCGACTCGCTGGCCCTGGCCGCAGTTGCCGCACGCTCGCGGCCGACCACCGCGTTGATCGTCGACCATGGGTTGCAACCCGAATCGGCCACGGTGGCGGCCACCGCGCGTGATCAGGCCCTCGGGCTGGGATGCGTCGATGCGCAGATTCTTCGCGTCGAGGTCGGTTCGTCCGGCGGGCCCGAGGCCGCCGGTCGCACCGCCCGCTACGCAGCGCTCGACGGCGCGCGCCGCGGTGGGCCCGTGCTGGTCGCCCACACCTTGGACGACCAGGCCGAGACGGTCCTGCTCGGGCTGGGCCGCGGCTCGGGTGCGCGTTCGATCGCGGGCATGCGTCCGAGTGATCCGCCATGGTGCAGGCCATTTCTCGGCGTCCGCCGCACCGTGACCCACGCCGCTTGCGAGGAGCTTGGGCTGGTGCCCTGGCACGACCCGCACAACGCCGAGTCGAGGTTCACCCGCGTCCGGCTCCGCGCAGAGGTGCTGCCGCTGTTGGAGGAGGTCCTTGGCGGCGGCGTGGCCGAGGCGCTGGCGCGGACCGCCATCGGGCTGCGCGAGGACGTCGACCTGCTGGACGCGCTGGCGGCGGAATCATTGGCCACGGCGTCGTCCGACGGCGAGCTGAACGTCGCGCCACTCGCCGACCTACCGCCCGCGCTCCGCAGGCGCGTCATCCGTCGGTGGCTGCTCGACGGCGGTGCCAGCGGCCTGACCGACGGTCAGATCCGCGATGTGGATCGGCTCGTCGTCGACTGGCGCGGCAGGGGTGGCGTCGCGGTGGGGTCGCTGCTGCGCAACCAGCGGCTGTTCGCCGACCGGCGTGGTGGCGTGCTGATCCTGCGCTCGGAAGCGGTTCAGGGCTGAGCGATTCATGGGCACGTGTTGGTCGTCGACCTACTGACGTGGCACGCTGTTGCCGTGCCCGAGCCATCTGCCGTGGACCCATATCCCGGCGACATCGAGTCGGTGCTTCTCTCCGAGGCTCAGGTTAAGGCGCGCGTTGCCGAACTGGGCGCGGCCGTAGGGGAGCACTATCGCGAAGCGATTGGCGACGGCGGCGAGGATCTGCTGCTGGTGACCGTGCTCAAGGGCGCGGTCATGTTCGTCACCGATCTGGCCCGCGCGATCCCGTTGCCGACGCAGCTGGAGTTCATGGCGGTCAGTTCGTACGGCTCGTCGACGTCGTCGTCGGGCGTGGTGCGCATCCTCAAGGACCTCGACCGGGACATCAACGACCGCGACGTCCTCATCGTCGAGGACATCGTCGACTCGGGGCTCACGCTGTCCTGGCTGCTGCGCAACCTGGCGACGAGGCATCCTCGGTCACTGCGGGTATGCACGCTGCTGCGCAAGCCCGACGCGGTGCGCGCCGATGTCGAGATCGCCTGGTGCGGATTCGACATCCCGAACGAGTTCGTCGTCGGATATGGCCTGGACTATGCCGAGCGGTACCGCGACCTGCCCTACATCGGCACCCTGGACCCCAAGGTCTACGAGAATCCCTGAGGGACGGGCGTCAGCCCAGTTCCCAGACCGCCGTCACCGAGAAGCCGACGGTCTGCTGGCCGGGTGACATCGGCACGGCCGTGGCCATGTCGAAGCGGGCAGGCGACGGCATCGGCTGTGGCGGCGGGGCACCGCTACCCGTCTCCGAGATGGACAGGACCTTGCCGAGGTCGAGGCCGGACAGCTGCGCATACTGCTGGGCGCGGTCCTTCGCGTCGGCGAAGGCGCGGCCGCGGGCATCCTTGACCAGCTGGGAGTCGTCCTCGATCGAGTACGACACCGAGTTGATGCGGGTGGCGTCACCACCCGTGGTGGTGATCACGCCGAGCACCTGTGGTCCGGTCTCGATCTTGCGGACCTTCACGTCGATCGAATTGCTCGACTGGTAACCAACGATGATGGTGTTGTCGGAGCCGTATTGGGGCTGCAGCGTCACCGTCGTCGTGCTGATGTCCTTGCGGTCGATGCCCTGGCCGGCGAGCGCGTCGGTCAACGCGTTGGCGCGGGCGCTGGTCTGATTCGAGGCGCCGATGGCGTCGGGCGCGGTGGCCGCGATCGAGAGGCTGATGACGAGGGTGTCCGGAGTGCCGTCGACCTTCCCCTCGCCGACGACGGTGACCTGGCGGGGTGCCGTGGTGCCGGGGACCGCGGCCGGCGCCGACTTGGCGTCGCACCCCACGACCCCGACGACGGCCAGCGTGGCCGACGCGAGCACGAGCAGTCGGGTCAACGTTCTCGAAGGCTTCGATGGCTTCTTCGGCATGCCAGTGACCCTACCGGCCGCTCAGGGAGTCACCAGGATCTTGCAGTGGCTGCCCGGATCCGACAGCTCGTCGAACGCAGACCCGACGTCGGGAAGACCGACCTCGCCGGTGATCATCGGCGCCACGTCGATCTCGCCGTCGGCGATCGAGCGCAGCGAGGTCGCGAACTCGTCCAGCCCGTAACCGAAGACGAACTGGACGTTGATCTCCTTGGCGATGGCGAAGAACGGGTGCACGGTGTCGGGCTGCATGCACACGCCCGCCACGACGAGACGTGTGCCGGACGGCGCGCGGCGCAGCACGTCGTCGATGACACCGGGCGCCCCGACGGCCTCGAACACCACCGCTGGTGAGGGGCCGTCGAACGGCGACTCCTGGGCCGGGTCGAACGTGCGGTGTGCGCCGACGACCGTCGCGAGCTCCCGGCGCTTGGCCGAGAAGTCGGATGCCACAATGGTTTCGACACCCCTGACCTTGCACGCGGCGATGATCGCGATGCCGATCGGGCCGCAGCCGATGACCAGTGCCGTCTCGCCGGGGGCGGCGTTCGACTTGTTGACCGCATGCAGTCCGACGGCCATGGGCTCGTCCCCCCGGCCGGCGACAGAAGTACCGGCACCGACGTGACTAGCGTTCCCGGCGCAGGCGCATCCGTGTTGGGGCCTGCCTCGAGAACCTCGGCGCTGAACTCGTGCCCCATGAAGACGTCCGCGGACAGATCCAGGACGTCGCCGAGGTCGGGCATCCCCTTCATCTGCTTGCCTGCGGCCAGCACGTCGTCGCCGTGTCTGGCGAGGTGCAGGTCCGAACCGCAGATGCCGCATGCCTTCACCGCGACCAGCACCTGGCCGGGGCCGGGTACGGGCTCCGGCAGATCGTCGCGGTAGACCATCCGGCCGCCGCGCAACACCGATCCACGCATCAGGCCTGCCCCCGCTGAGCCTCGTCGACGTGTTCGGATCGCGTTGACGATTGCCTGACCGGCCCGTTCGAAGAGCTGATCCCGGATGCCCCTTGCCCATTCGTGTGACGCCTGCGGGGCGGTCAACTGAACCTTGAAGTGCGGCACGACTTCTCGCGCGAACAGCTCGTACGAGTGGTAGGTGGCCGCGGGTGGCGCCCAGTCGTGCCCCAGCATCAGGAACGTGCCGAAGCCGCCAGAGCGGTCGAGCAGGTCCTGGATGTAGACGATCGCGTCGGCAGGAGTGCCGATACAGCAATTACCCCGAGCGGCATAATCTTCCACGAACTTCCGCGGTGACTGCGTGCCCTCGACGACGTTGTTCAGTGGTACGAAGCCCGCGGCGCCGAAGTAGTTCGCGAAGTCCTGCAGCCCGTAGGTGCAGTCCTCGATCGCCTGCTCGCGGGTGTCGGCGAGGTGGACGATTCCCAACACCCGCC
>NZ_JAVROT010000548.1:0-3240 GCF_032162605.1 Mycobacterium sp.
CGGCTGCTTACGTCGCCGGCATCATCGGCCTCGACGACGCGGCCCGCATCATCTGCCGCCGCAGCCAGATAGTCCGGCGACGTGCGTCCGGGCATGGGCGGATGGCGGTCGTGAGCCTGCCGCTCGAGGCGACCGAGGCGCTGCTCACCGGTTATACCGACCGCGTGGCGGTGGCCGCATGTAATGGGCCGACGACGACCGTGATCTCCGGCGAGGCGAACGCGTTGGTCGAGCTCAGTCAGCTGGCCGAGCGCCGCGACGTCTTCTTTCAGTTCGTGAACGTCGACTACGCCTCGCACAGTCCCCAGATGGACCCGCTGCGAGACGAGCTGTTGGAGTCGCTCGGCACGATCGACGCGCGGCCGAGCTCGATCGCGATGATGTCGACGTCGGGCCGGGCCACGTTGATCGACGGACCGGAATGTAACGCTGCCTATTGGGTCAGCAACCTGCGTCACCCGGTGGTCTTCGCGCAGGCGATCGATGCGCTCATCGCCGATGGCTGTGACGTCCTGCTCGAGCTGAGCGCGCACCCGACGTTGGCAATGTCGATGTCAGAGTGTCTGCGCCAGAGCCAGTGCCCCGGCATCGTGCTGTCGTCGATGCGACGCGACGAAGACGACCGCAGCGTATTGCTGGAGGCGTTTGGTGCGTTGTACGCCGCTGGTTTCCTGAACGACTGGGCGCGCCTGTATCCGACGGGCGGACACGTGGTGCCGCTGCCGGCCTACGCCTGGCAGCGCGAACGATTCTGGGTCGAAGACAGCGGTCTGGCGCCGGTGGCACCGCCTGCCCGCAAGGGCGGGCACCCGCTGCTCGCCAGGTACTTCAGGTCGGCGGCGGATCAGGGCACACATTTCTGGGAGACCGATCTGAGTGCCCGCGCGTTTCCGTACTTGAGCGATCACCGCGTGCAGGGGGCGACGGTGATGCCGGCCGCGGGTTTCTCTGAAATGGCGCTGGCCGCGGCGACGGAGGTCTTTGGCGCCGGCCGTCACACGGTGCGCCATCTGCAGTTCCAGAAGGCGCTCTTCCTCGCCGACGATCAGCCGAAGACGATTCAGCTCGCCCTTTCGCTCGTGACGCCCGGCGAGGCATCGGTGAAGTTCTTCACGGTGCAGCCGGGCGAGGCGCAGGATCCGTCGGCGTCGACGCTGCACGTGACCGGCACGATCGCGATTGCCACGAACGGGAGCATCACCGCACCCGACGGCGACACGGTCGAGGAGATTCGCGGGCGCTGTCCGGAGATCGTCTCGGCGCCGGAGTTCTACCGCGAGACCCACGAGCGTGGTCTGGAGTACGGCGTGAGCTTCCAGTGCCTGGCGCAGCTCTGGCGGCGCGATGGTGAGGCGATCGGTCAGCTGCGCCGGTCGACGACGGTCGAGAACGAAGCCGGCGCCTATCAGGTTCATCCGGCGTTCCTGGACGCGGCGTTCCAGGCACTGGCCGCCGCGCTGCCGCGAGGAGATGCCGGTCAGGCCGAAGGCAATATCTTCCTTCCGGTTGGCCTGGACACGCTGCGCGTGCACGCGCGTCCTGGCGCCGATCTCTGGAGCCACGCGGTCCTGCGCTCGGGAGCGGACAGGCAGTCGGGCACCATCGAAGGCGATGTCCGCGTGATCGATGCCGAGGGGCATGTGGTCCTGGAGGCGCTCGGGTTCACGCTGCAGCGGGTCGGACACGATGCAGCGGCCGTTACGGAGAAGCAGCTGGGCGAGTGGATCTATGAGACCCAGTGGCAGCGCAAGGCACGCCAGCCGGCGGTTGAAGCGCAGCCCGGCGCGACCACCGCGCGCGGCGCGAGGCGATGGCTGCTGCTGTCGGATGACGAAGTCGGACCGGCGCTGTGCCGGCGTCTCGAGGCCGCAGGTGACGAGTGCGTGGTCGTGCTCGCCGGCGACTCGTACGAGAAGGTGACGGCGGCACAGTACCGGATCAACCCGGCGCGGCCCGAGGACTATCACCAGCTGCTTGCGCAGACCGCCGCCGAGGACGGAGCCTCTTGCGATGGCATCGTCCATCTCTGGGCGGCGGAACGCTGGTCGCCGGAAGGCGCCACTCTCGCCATGGTGCAGGGTGCGCGCCGGCGTGGATGTGACTCGGCACTGCATCTGGTTCACGCGCTGGCCGACGTGAGTCGCTCGCCGGCGCCGCGGTTGTGGGTCGTCACCGTCGGTACGCAGCCGGTGGGTGATTCGCGCGAGCCGCTGTCGATTGCACACGCTTCGCTCTGGGGTCTGGCCGGCGTCATCGGCACCGAGCATCCCGAGCTGCGCTGCACGCGCGTGGATCTCGGCGCGTCGGGCGAGGGCGAGGAGATTCAGGCATTGCTGCATGAGGTGCTTGTTGGCGATGGGGAAGACCAAGTGGCACTGCGCGGCGGCGAGCGTTGGGTGCCGCGTGTCGTCCGCCGGTCGGCCGAGGTCGTGGACGAGAAGCGCCGACTGGTGGGGGCTGGGGAGCCGTTCCGCCTCGAGATCGCGACGGCGGGCATCCTGGAAAATCTGACGCTGCGCAGTACCACACGCCTGCAGCCCGGCCAGGGGCAGGTCGAGATCCAGGTGCGCGCGGCGGGGCTCAACTTCCGCGACGTCCTCGTCGCGATGGGTGTCATTCCGCCGGTGCTTGAGCAGTCACTCGACCTCGGGTGGGAGTGCGCGGGAACCGTGGTCCGAACCGGCCCGGGCGTCGAGCACCTGAGGGTTGGCGACGATGTCGTTGCCCTGGCGCCGTCATGTCTTGGCTCGTACGTGACGACCGACGCGACGCTGGTCGCGGGCAAGCCGGCGCACATCACCTTCGAAGAGGCGGTCACGATCCCGCTCACATTCATGACCGCCTACTACGCCCTGCATCATCTCGGCAGGTTGAGCAAGGGCGAGCGTGTCTTGATTCATGCCGCGGCCGGCGGCGTCGGCCAGGCGGCGCTGCAGATCGCGCAGCACGTCGGTGCCGAGATCTTCGCCACGGCCGGGACGCCGGAGAAGCGGGCATTCCTCAAGCAGCAGGGCGTCCAGCATGTGATGGACTCCCGTTCGCTAGAGTTCGCCGACGAGGTGATGCGGATCACCGATGGGGAAGGCGTCGATGTGGTCCTCAACTCCCTGGCCGGGGAGTTCATCCCACGGAGCCTGGCGACGTTGCGTGCCGGTGGACGGTTCCTCGAGATCGGCATGGTCGATATCCTGCAGAACAACCCGCTGGGCCTTCGCGAGTTCCACAAGAACCTGTCCTTCT
>NZ_JAVROT010000549.1:0-7388 GCF_032162605.1 Mycobacterium sp.
TCCACGTGACGGCCGAGGATGCCTCCTGATTTATTGACCGTGTCGGCCCAGAGCTCGTATCCCCGCTGGGCAGCCTTGCCGGAATCCGAGAAGTCACCGGTGAGCGACAGAGAGGCGCCGACCTTGAGCGGGCCGCTGTTCGCGGGGCCGCTGGATCCAGAGCCACCGCAGCCGGCAAGAACCAGGGCTGCGACGCTTACGACCGCGATGGCGAGTAGGCGAAATAAATGGGTTCTGCGCATGTCCAACCTCACTGTCAGAACGATTGCGCGTCGCGGCCGACTGTCGCGTACGTCACTTGCAATCGATTGCAGTGAAGCGTGACACAGTCCTACGGACGTGTCAACGAGATGTGAATTGGGGTACGGAGGGCAGCTGGAGGCCGCCGAAGATCAGCTTCGGGGACGTCCGGTCGAGCCGCGGACTACGAGGGACACGGGCAGCGTGACCATCGCGGCCCCCTGCTCACCGGACTCAATTCCATGGAGTCAATGGTGAGGCGACCGGCTTATGGGCGTCGTTCAGGAGTCCATCTCGCAACCGATTGCAACGCGTCGGGCGTCACGGGCCACGCGGTCGAGTCGTTCGCCGGGGCGGCTGGTGCTCGGCTCCCGGCAGCGGCAGCAGTACATCCGACAGACGAGGAAGTAGAGATGTGCGCGTTCGTCAGATCCAGCATTCGGGGAACGAGTACCACCAGGGGCGTTGATGGTCATGGATGTGCTGGCCGCAGGTGTCAATCAACGTGATCTTGCCGAAGCGTCGGGCGCCTTCTACGCGGGCCTCCGGCGTTGCCGTCAGTCGTAGGCAAGCGACGGTGTCGGCAGGCTGGCCGACGGTCGCCGGGTGTTCTTCGACGCGCCCATCGCGCCCTACGGATCGTGGGCAGCAAAGCCTTGTCAACGAGAACGACGTGCTCGACGTGGCCGACGACGTGCCTGATGCGGTTGCGGCCGCACAGTCCGTCCGCAGTAGCTCCGGCAACGGCCTCAGATAGCCAACGTCGACGACTTCTTGACCTGCCAATTATGAACGCGCCCAACGCGATCAGTGGCGACAAACGCCCAAGTCGTCTCGTTCGCATCGAGAAGGTCAGGGGTTCGATTCCCCTAAGCCGCTGGGTCTTTGGGAACCGACGACGTTTTGACGGACTGCCAACGCGCGGCGCCAGCGCGAGCGCTGTCACCGGCGAGTCGTCGGTCGTGGCAACGCCTCATTAGTAGAGAATTGCAATGCGGCTACGGCTGCACTGGGTCTGACGATCACTCCGCACAACCTCCGTGACACCGCAGCGTCGCTCGCGATACAAGCGGGGGCCTCGGTCGTTGCGGTTGCGCGCTTACTTGGCCATGAATCGGCTGCGACGACGCTGAACCACTATGCAGGGCTCTTCCCGACCGACCTTGACGATGTCGCGATACGCCTCGATGCCGCCACGAGAGGCCGTCGGGGACCAGTGAGCGCCACTTCGTGTCATTGGCGCACCGACCAGGCGCCGACCAGCAGACTGGCCACCTGATAGCGGGGGACGCTTGGAAAACATGCCTGAACTGCAAAAACACTTGGTGCCCCCGGCATGATTCGAACATGCGACACCGGCTTTAGGAGAGCCGTGCTCTATCCCCTGAGCTACGGGGGCGGACCGGCTCGCAGCATACCGACCGACTTGGGGCTCCGTGTTTCCCACCACCGCTTTCGGGCTAAACACCGCCATGAGCACATCGAAGAAGGCCCGCCACACCGTCGACCGGCTGGCCGGCCGGGTCAAGGAGAACCTCGGCGAAATGACCGATAATCCGCGCTTGCGCAACGAGGGCAAGGCCGATCAGGTGAAGGCCCGCGTCAAGATGTCAGGCGAGCGTTTCAAGGACGCCGTCCGCGGGCGCTGACTCACCGCAGCTCGGCGATCACCTTCGCGAACGCCTCGGCGTGCGGCTGCTGAACGATGATGTAGGTGACCCCGTAGGTGTCGCGGTAGCGGCGGATCTCGTCGGCGATGTCCGTCGTCGATCCCGACAGCACGCCTGGCGTCCTCAGGAGTTGTTCGTCGGTCAGCTCCGGCAGGAAGCGCCGCGTGATCGAGAGGTCGGGGGTACCTGAGTCGTCGATCGGCATCGCGGTGATGGCGATGTTCAGCTCCAGGTCGTCGAAGCGTTCGGGAGCGGCGTTGCGCACGAACGTGATCCGTTCGGCGAGAGGGTCGCCGCCCTCGCTCGCCGGGTCGCCTCCCGTGAGGCCGATGATCTGTGCCTTCTCCGCGGCGACCGTCAGAAGCCGGTTGCCATTGCCCGCGATCAGAAGTGGGACCTCCGGCAGGTGCTCGCCCAGATATTCGGTGATGCGCCGCAGATGGTCGACTCGCTGCCCGGCGGTCGGGTACGGAATCTCGGCGGCCTCGAACTCCTCCTTGACGTAACCCGCGCCGAGCCCGAGCTCCAGGCGTCCGCCGGTCAGGTCCCGCATCGCCTTGACGTCGCGGGCCAGCAGGGCAGGCTTGTAGAAGCCGGCGTTGAGCACGAACGTGCCGACGTGAAGGGTCTCGGTGGCCGCCGCCGCCGTCATCAACGTCGGGAAGGGTGCGGGCGCACCGAGGTGGTCCGGCACGTGCAGAACGTCGTAACCCATGTCCTCCGCACGGCGGGCCCGGTCTTGAACCGACGACTGCCGATGTGCGGCGTGCAGACCGAACCCGAACCGAAAATCACGTGCCATGATCCGAGCTTAGGTGCCGGTTCGAAATCGAATGTTTGACCCCTGAAGGAGCGGGGCACTAATGACTTCGAGCTGTGCGAAGTTCATCGCGTCAGCAAGAGGAGTGTCACCCTGATCCGGTCCGTCGTGAACAACCCGGCGGGCCGGATCAACACCCCCGACCCCCCGACGTTCGGAGTCGAGGAGGAGTTCCTTCTCGTCGATCCGCACACCGGTGAGCCCGTTCCCCTCAATACCGCAGTCGCCGAGCATGCCGCCCGACGCGGTGTCGAACTGGAGCTCGAGCTCACCACCTGCCAGGTCGAGACGACGTCGGACATCGCGTCCTCGAGCGATGACCTGAGACGCGATCTGACCCGCTTGCGCCGCGTCGCCGCCGACGCGGCCAATGCGGCGGGTGCACGACTGCTGGCCGTGTCTCTGCCGCCCACCGTTGCGCACGAGTTTCCGATCACCGACAAGCCGCGCTACCGCGAGATCGCGGAGAGGTTCGGCATGATCGCGCACGAACAGGGCATCTGCGGCTGCCATGTGCATGTCGCCGTCCCGACTCGCGAGGTGGCGATCCAGGTGAGCAACCGGCTGCGGTCATCGCTGCCGCTGCTCCTCGCGCTGACGGCCAACTCGGCCGTGTACCGCAACGCCGACTCGGGACATGCGAGCTGGCGCAGCGTGCTGTGGGCGCGATGGCCCAGTGCCGGCCCGCCGCCGCACTTCGAGTCAGCCGCCGACTACGACGCTGCGGTCCGGATGATGCTGGACGCCGGGGCGATGCTCGACGACGGAATGGTCTATTGGGACGCCCGCCCGTCCGCCAACTTCCCGACGATCGAGGTACGCGTCGCCGACGTCCCCGCCACCGTCGCCGAGACCGTTCTGTTCGCCACCCTCGTCAGGGCGCTCGTCATGACGGTCATGGACGACGAGGAACGTGGCGAGCCGATACCGCCGCTGACCCCGCACGCCCTCAAGGCGGCGTATTGGAAGGCCGCCCACGAGGGGCTCCAAGGTGAGCTGATCGACCTCGGGGAGAGTCATGCGCGCAGGCCCGCCCCCGCGCTACTGGACGCGTTCGTCGATCGACTCGAACCCGCTCTGACCACCCTCGGCGAGTACGACATGGTCAAGGCCGAACTCCGGCGGGTCGTCGCCGACGGCAATGGCGCCGCCCGTCAGCGCAGGGCCTGGAATCGTCGCCGCGACGCATCCGACGTCATCGAAGAAGCGGCGGCCGCCACCGTGGAGGGCGTGTGACGCGTCAGGCCAGCGGCAGCGCGGCGAAGATCGGGGTGGTGGGCGACGTCGACCCGCCGCTCGGTTCGACCGTGAAGGCCAGGGTCTTGGAGTCCCCGAGATCTGGCAGCACGGCAGTGGTCGACGGCGCGACGGCTGCCGCGTCCATGATTCCTGCCGATTTCGGACCCTGCGCGTCGACCAGCCACATCTGGTAGACGGTTCCCGGTTTCGGCGGCGCGACGTTGTTCATCACGAGCATGCCCGCGTTGCGTTCCCGTGAGAACACCACCGTGGCGGTGCCCCCGGTCGGGATGTCGCCCGAGACGGTCCGGACGTCCGGAGCCGCGAAGATCTGCTCTGCCGCCGACTGCGTCTGCTCCGGCCGGATTGCGAATCCGATGCCGGCAGCGCCGAGGCCGATCGCCACGGCGGCCGCGATCGCGATCGCAGCGGCGCGCCGACGGGTCGATCGAGGACGCAGTTCGACCACCCTGCCCCCGCCGACGGCGGTCAGCAGGCGCTCGCGAAGGTCCGTCGGCGGCTCGGCCGCGGTGGAGGCCGACACCAGTGCCATCGTCTCCCGGACGGCACGCACCTCGTCGGCGAAGGCGAGCGCGACGGGCGCTGGCGCGTGGGCCAGCTGCCTGTCGATGTCGTCGAGATCGGACTGCGGCATCGCGTGCAGTGCGTACGGCGTGGCAAGTAGCAGTAAATCGTCGTTGTCATGCGGCTCGGTCACGAGACCCCCAGACACTTGCGTAATCCACGGATGCCATCTCGCATCCGTGACTTGACGGTGGCAAGGTTCGCCGCCAAACGCTCTGATACCTGTACATAGGTCAGGCCTTCGTAGTACGCCAATTGAATGCATTCGCGCTGCGGATCGGTCAGCGAATCCAGGCATTGGGTTACTTGCCGCTGCTCATCGAGCTGGATCACGGCCTCGGCGACCCGGTCCGCGGGCACTTCGAAGTTGGCGGCTCCGTACCGGGACTCGCGCTGGCTGGCGGACTGCTCGGAGCGCACCCGGTCGACCGCCCGGCGGTGCGCCAACGTCATGAGCCATGCCAGGGGAGTGCCCGCCGACGGGTTGTAGTTTGCGGCGTTACGCCACACCTGCAAGTAGATGTCCTGAGTGGTTTCCTCGCTGTAGCCAGGGTCGCGGAGCACACGCAGCACCAGCCCGAACACCCTCGCTCGAGTGTTGTCGTAGAACGCGGCGAACGCGTCGACGTCCTGCTGCGCCACCCGGCGCAACAAAGCGTCGAGGTCGGCTGTCACGCCGCGAAGCTTACTGGCGGAATCGAGAGTAGTCACGACATTCGCGATCAGGGCGGTCGGGGCACGAAAAACGAAGTGCGAGCGCAATATTCACGAAATCCCAGGCGGTCGGCCATGATTCGCTCGGTCAGCCGTGCGCCGGTGGCATACACCAGGAAGTACGTCATCGCCACGGGCGACAGCACCGTCGTCAACGACAGCCAGCCCGTGATGGTGATCAGCCACAGGCCCCACCACACCGCCGAATCGCCGAAGTAGTTGGGATGACGTGTCCAGGACCAGAGGCCGCGGTCCATGATCCTCCCCTTGTTGGCGGAGTCGGCCTTGAACTGGCGCAGCTGGTGATCTCCCACCGCCTCGAACAGGACGCCGACGACCCACAGCGCCACCCCGGCGATCAACACGGGCAGCAAGCCAGAGGGCGTCGCACGCAGTGAGGCCGATAGTTGCAGAGGCAGGGAGATGAACCACGCCAAGGCGGCCTGGATGAGGAAGATCCTGCGGATCACGTTGGCGGCGGAGAAGTCGCCTTTCAGCAGTTCGTCGTAGCGCGGGTCTTCGCCCTTGCCCGCGGACTTGCCGATCATGTGCCACGCCAGCCGCAGACCCCAGACGGTGACCAGAGCGAACACCAGGAGCCGCCGGAAGAGGTCACCGCTACCGATGACCGCCGCGACCGCTGCCACGATGACGAAGCTCGCGCCCCACGTCACGTCGACGACGTTGTAGCGGCCGATCCGACGCCCGATGACGAACGAGGCGCCGTAGACCAGTACCAGGATCGCCAGTGACGCAACGGAAACGACGAGGAAGTTCATCAGGTGGTACCCGTCGGTGCGAAGGTCCACTGGTAGACGTCGAGGTAACCGGACCGGAAGCCGGCCTCGGAGTACGCCAGGTAAAGATCCCACATCCGCTCGAAGACGTCGTCGAACCCCAACGCAGACAGCGAATATCGCTGCGAGTTGAAGCGCTCCCGCCACAGGCGCAGCGTCTCGGCGTAGTGGAGCCGTAACGACAGCATGTTCACCGTGCGCAGGCGCGTCTCACGCTCCGTGATGCCGACGACGGCCTCCACGGAGGGAATCATCCCGCCGGGGAAGATGTACTTCTGAATCCAGGTGTACGTGTTGCGGGAAGCCAACATCCGGCCGTGTGGCATGGTGATGGCCTGGATCGCCACGCGCCCGCCCGGCGAGACCAGGCGATCCAGGGTATGAAAGTACGTGGGCCAGAATCGATATCCCACCGCCTCGATCATCTCGACCGAGACGACGGCGTCGTAGCGCCCCTCGACTTCGCGGTAGTCCTTGAGTTCGATCGTCACCTGATTGGACAAGCCGGCGGCGGCGACGCGCTCCCGGGCCAGGCGCTGCTGTTCGGCGGACAGGGTGATGGAGTGCACCTGAGCACCACGCGAAGCGGCGCGAATGCACAATTCTCCCCAGCCCGTGCCGATCTCGAGCACGTGACTGCCCGGTCCGACGCGCGCCGAGTCGAGCAGCCGGTCGATCTTGCGACGTTGGGCGTCCTCCAATGCGGACCACTCGGGCTGCGAGTTGTCGAACAATGCGGCGGAGTAGGTCATGGTGCCGTCGAGGAATTCCGCGAACAGGTCATTGGACAGGTCGTAGTGCTCGGCGATGTTGTCGCGGGCCTGCTTGAGGCTGTTGTACATCGTGCTCGGATGCCGCACCACGGCGAATGGCCGAAGCCATTGCAGAGCAGGAGGAACGAGGTCTGCCATCGAGTTGGCAAAGGCGGTGAGCAGGCCCGCCAGGTCATCGGAGCTCCACTCGCCCGCCATGTACGACTCGCCGAAGCCGATCAGCCCGGATCTACCGACTCGCCGGAAAAGCGCAGTGGGCAGGTGAATGTCCATCGTCGGCAACGTCGAATCGGCGGCGCCGATGACGGATCCGTCGGGATAGCGGAGCCGCAGCGGAAGTCGCGCTGCGGCGCGGCACAGGAACGACTCCGCGACCCGTGCCGTCACCAAGCTGACCAGGCCCCCGGGAACCCAGGCAACCGACGGCCAGCGGGCGGGATCCAGTGCCGTACTGATGTTTCCGGTCGAATTGATGGTCACAGTGAATCCACCCTTTCCCTCTTGACCGCCTTCGGCTGTGGAACCACCGGTACCCGTCGAGCCCATAGCG
>NZ_JAVROT010000550.1:0-5090 GCF_032162605.1 Mycobacterium sp.
CGATGGCGTCCTTGTAGTCGGCGCGGGTGGTGTCACGCTCGCCGACCCCCGGCTCGACGAGGTGCAGCGATCGGGTGGGGACCGCGCCACCGTGCACCCGCCGCAGCACGCCCGCCCTATCGAGCGCGGCGAGATCACGGCGCACGGTCTCCGTGGTGACGTCGTAGGCCTGTGCGAGCTCGGCGACCGAGGCGCGACCCTGGCTGATCACCAGTTCGGCGATGGCCTGTTGGCGCTCTTCGGCGTACATGACTCCCCGTTTGCGTGGGATATGTGGATTTAAGATGTTGATATCGTTGGTTTTACCCCTGACTCTGTTGACTTGTCAATGCTTTCTTGTAACCTGGGACACATGAGCACCACATCGCCTCCCACGTCACTTCATCCTTCCGGAACGGCGCAACCTTCTGCCGGAACCGTGCTGCAGGGCATCCCCGCCGTGGGGGGCGTGCAGCACGCGCCCGTGATCAGGCCCGGATCGCGGCCGGGCGTCGACGATGCCCCCGCGAGCGCCGACCTGGCCGAGTCGGACCGCCCAGGGGAGGTGGCGCGCTTCGCCGCTGCGGCCGCCGCGGTGGCGGGTCGGCTGCGCGACCGGGCAGCCAACGCCTCCGGAGCCGCATCGGAGGTCCTGGCGACCACCGCCACTCTGGCGCAGGACCGGGCCTGGATCGCCGCCACCGAGAAGCGCATCGGTGAGGGCAACCCCGCGGTGCGGGCGGTGACCGGTGCGGTCGACCAGTTCGTCACGATGTTCACCCAACTGGGCGGGCTGATGGCCGAGCGGGTCACCGACCTGCGCGACATCCGCGATCGCGTGATCGCCGAACTCAGCGGTCTGCCCGAACCAGGGGTGCCGGTGCCCGACGTGCCGTCGATCCTATGCGCCGAGGACCTCGCCCCCGTCGACACGGCGGGTCTGGACGCCTCCCTGGTAGTCGCATTGGCGACCACGCTCGGCGGGCCCACCAGCCACACCGCGATCATCGCCCGTCAACTCGGCATTCCCTGCGTGGTCGCGGTCGCCGGGCTCGACGCGGTGCCCGCGGGCACGATGGTGATGGTCGACGGCACCCTCGGCACCGTCACGGTGGCGCCCGATCAGACCGTCGCAACCCGTGCCGTCGAGGTGGCACACCGCGAAGCCGAACTCGCCAAGAGCTGGAGCGGGCCCGGCGCCACCGCGGACGGGCACGCCGTCGCCATCCTCGCGAACGTCCAGGACGGCGCTGCCGCGCGATCGGCGCGTGAGACGCCTGCCGAGGGCGTTGGCCTGTTCCGCACCGAACTCTGCTTCCTCAACCGCTCGACCGAGCCCAGCGTCGACGAGCAGGCGCAGATCTACGCAGAGGTGCTCGAGGCGTTCGTTGGGCAGAAGGTCGTCATCCGCACCCTTGACGCCGGGTCGGACAAGCCGCTGAAGTTCGTGGGGCACCCCGACGAGGCGAACCCGGCGCTCGGCGTGCGCGGAATCCGCATCGCCGACGGCAATCCGGGCATCCTGACGCGCCAGCTCGAGGGGATCGCCGCGGCGGCGCAACGGACCGGCAGTGCCCCATGGGTGATGGCCCCGATGATCGCCACCCCGGCGGAGGCGGAAGCCTTTGCGGCCGAGTCCCGTTCACACGGGCTGACCCCGGGAGTGATGATCGAGGTGCCCGCAGCCGCACTGCTGGCCGACCGGATCCTCGAACATGTCGACTTCCTGTCGATCGGCACCAATGACCTGACTCAGTACACGATGGCCGCCGACCGGATGTCGGCGGAACTGGCCACGCTCACCGACCCCTGGCAGCCCGCGGTGCTGGCGCTGGTCGCGATGGCGGCGCGGGCGGGAGTCGCGGTGAACAAGCCCGTCGGCGTCTGTGGGGAGGCCGCGGCCGACCCGCAGCTGGCGTGCGTGCTGGTGGGTCTCGGCATCTCGTCGCTGTCGGCTGCCGCGGCTGCCGTGGCGGGCGTCGGCGCGAAGCTGGCCCAGGTGACGCTCGCTCAGTGCCGGGAGGCGGCGGACGCGGCCCTGGCGACGGCCACCGCCGCTGAGGCGCGGGCTGCGGCGAGCGCCGTCCTGTCCTAGCGCGGAAATTAATCGGACCGCAGTCCGGTTATGGTGGGTACGTCTCAATCGAGGAGGTACCGATGCCCGCCATCACCGCCGACACACTCACCCTTCCCCGCATCGCGGGGCCTACGCCGTCGCAGACCCCACGTCCGGTGCGATCGATCACCACGGGGCCACGCGGTTACGAAGGCGAGGGGTTCCCCGTCGTCCGCGCATTCGCCGGCGTCAGTGCCGCTGCGCTGGATCCCTTCGTGCACATGGACCAGATGGGCGAAGTCGAGTACCAGCCCGGCGAGCCGCGGGGCACAGACTGGCACCCGCACCGTGGCTTCGAGACGGTGACGTACATGCTCGACGGCCGCTTCGCGCACCAGGATTCCCACGGTGGCGGCGGTCTCATCACCGACGGAGCCACGCAGTGGATGACCGCGGGCGCGGGCATTTTGCACATCGAGACGCCACCGGCAGAACTGGTCGAGAGCGGCGGCGTGTTCCACGGCATCCAGCTGTGGGTCAACCTGCCCCGCAAGGACAAGTTCGCCGCGCCGCGGTACCAGGCCATCGAGGGTGGGCAGGTAAAGCTGCTCTCCTCCGATGACGGTGGCGCCCTCGTCCGCGTCATCGCAGGCGAGGTCGACGACCAGCCGGGCCCGGGATCGACGTACACGCCGATTACGTTGGCGCACGCGACCATTCAGCCTGGCGCTCGTCTCGACGTGCCGTGGAACCGGGACTTCAACGCCCTGGTCTACGTGCTGGCAGGCGGCGGCGCCGTCGGCCCCATCGGGAATCCGATCCGTCAGGGTCAGCTCGCCGTCATGGGGCCCGGCGACCGGATCACCGTCGCAGCCGGTGCCACGCAGGACGCACGCACACCCGCCATGGAAGTGCTTCTGTTGGGCGGCAGGCCGATTCGCGAGCCCGTCTTCCACTACGGACCGTTCGTGATGAACTCCAAGTCGGAGCTCATCGAGGCGTTCGAGGACTTCAACGCAGGCAAGTTCGGCACCATCCCGCCGAATGCGTTGATGCCCCACACGCATCCGCGCTAGTGGCTCGACACCGCGACCGAGCCGACCGGGTCCGGGTAGAGCAGTTCCAGCTCGCCGAGGTTTGCCGCGACCGTGACCAACGGAAGTGCAGCCCTGATCGACAAGTCAGTCCCGCCGGTCTCGGCGCGAAGGGCGAGCACGAAGTCGTCGCCGATCGGGCCGAGCCTCTGGGTCGAGGCCCTGCCGTCGAGCCGCCTGCAGATCGCCGTGGTGTGGACCTCGAGCACCTTCCGCACGCGCGGATAGGCGGCCAGCGGAGGCGGCACCACGTCGGCGATCAGCTCGGCGGCGGTGCGGACCCGGATGGCGCGATTCGAGGCGCGGATCACGGGTGCGCGCTGATCGGTCGAACCACCACTCTCGGAAAGGTACTGGCGCACTGCGTCATCCAGAGTCCTGGACACCGTCATCGCATAGTGTCCCAGTGAGGACACGCGGTCGTCGGCGGACTCCGACGCGCCCCGCGTCACCCGCTTGACCGCGACGGTCAGATACGTCGCTCCCGCGGCGATGGCGGCGTCGACCGCTCTGGACACCGTGGCGGCGGCGCCACGTGGCCACAGCAGTAGCGACACCACGGCACCCACCATCGCTCCCACGACGACGTCCTCGACCCGGATCAGACCTACCTGCCAGCCGCTGGGATTGATGACGTTGAAGATGATCAGCACCATCATCGTGAACATCGCCTGGCCTGCCACGAACGAGGCGACCTCTGGCACGTACGCCGAACCGAAGGCGACGAGCGGCAGCGTCGCCCACATCACGACGGGCTCGAAACCCATCAGCTCGATGAAGACGACGCCGAGCAGGAATCCGATCGTGGTGCCCACGACGGCGCGCACGACCCTGGTCCCGGTGGTCAGCGCGCTGCTGCGCAGGACCGACATCGCCCCGAGCACGACCCAGAAGCCGTGCTGCACCGGGAACACGTGCGTGACGGCCACCGCGAGTGCCAACCCGAGTCCCGTGCGCACGCTGTTGCGGACCACCACCGCCCTGGTGGCGAGGAATCCGCTCGGCAGTGACCTGAGTGCCTGCGACTCCGAGAGCAGCCGTTCGGCGGCCCCGGCCGCGGGCAGCCTGCGGCCGAGGACACGCGCCCACACGGGTCGGGCGTCGGCCGCGGCGGCGATGCCGATAACCCGGCCGGTGGTCCCGACGCACCCCGATATCGTCCTGCGGGTCAACAGCTTTCGCCCGACGCCGATTGCGGTCGCGTCGCTGGGCTCGCCGAGTATCTCGACGATGTCCTCGCGGTAGCGGCTCTGGGCGATCAACCGCTGGACCGCCAACGCGTTGGCCAGGCTCGCGCGGTGGGCGTCGCGGTCGGCGACCCGCGGCGTGCTGAGTACCAGCGCGCTCTCCCGGAGCACGTCCACGACGGGATCACGCATCTCGGCCAGGAGCTCACCGCTGCCGTCGGTGATCCGGTCCGACAGCCACTGCAGGTCGTCGACGACCCGGACCAGCGCGCGGCTGCCCGCGGTCAAGCCGACCGGGCGGAAGTCGGCGCCGAGGAAGTTGGCCCGCAGCGCGCCCATCGCCGCTGCCAAGTCGTCAGCCGACGCCAGGCCGTCCAGACGATCAGCCAGGGATCGGCACACCATCGCGGCATGCCTGCGGAGTTCGTCGTGGTGGCGTGGCGGAAGCAGGAACAACGCGGCGGGAACGGCGAGTGAGAGCGCGATGAGCCAGCCGAGGAGACGCTCCGGGATGGGACCGGCAGGCGTGCACGACGGCAGGACGAACGTCAGTAGCGTCGACCGCTGGCCCGCGGCGACGGTCTCGCTGAGTACTCCCGACAGTGTCACTGCGACGGCGAGTACGAACATCGTCAGCACCGCCAGCCACGGGATG
The DNA here is from genome assembly GCF_032162605.1 of Mycobacterium sp. Taxonomy (GTDB): domain Bacteria; phylum Actinomycetota; class Actinomycetes; order Mycobacteriales; family Mycobacteriaceae; genus Mycobacterium. Next base: position 4,972 of record NZ_JAVROT010000550.1, read on the forward strand.
GGCGACACCAGGGTGCCGAGCGTGATCAGGATGACGCCGTTGACGCCGAGGCCACCGTAGGCCAGCGCCCGGGCGGGCCGATTACCCGGGAAGTCGACGGTGATCAGCAGCGCCACCGA
>NZ_JAVROT010000551.1:0-44027 GCF_032162605.1 Mycobacterium sp.
GACGACAATCGGTACGTCGACCTGGTGTGCTCGTGGGGACCGATGATTCTGGGCCATGCGCATCCCGCCGTGGTCGAGGCAGTGCAGCGGGCCGCCGCCGACGGGCTCAGCTTCGGGGCGCCGACGCCGTCGGAGAGCGAGCTGGCACGCGAGATCATCGGCCGGGTCGGCGCCGTCGACAAGGTCCGGCTGGTCAACTCCGGCACCGAGGCCACCATGAGTGCGATCCGGCTGGCCCGCGGCTTCACCGGACGCGCGAAGATCGTCAAGTTCTCCGGCTGCTATCACGGACACAGTGACGCGCTCCTCGCCGACGCCGGTTCTGGCGTCGCGACGTTGGGCCTGCCCTCCTCGCCGGGCGTCACCGGCGCGGCCACCGCCGACACGATCGTGCTGCCCTACAACGACGTCGCCGCCACCGAAGCCGCCTTTGCCGATGTCGGTGATGAAATAGCCTGTGTGATAACCGAAGCCGCGGCCGGCAACATGGGCACTGTACCTCCGCTGCCCGGCTTCAACGCCGCGCTGCGGCGCATCACCTCCGAGCATGGGGCGCTGCTGATTCTCGACGAGGTGATGACGGGCTTCCGGGTCAGCCGTTCGGGCTGGTATGGGATCGACCCGGTCGACGCCGACCTCTTCGCGTTCGGCAAGGTCATGAGCGGCGGACTGCCCGCGGCGGCGTTCGGCGGCCGTGCCGAGGTGATGGAACGCCTGGCGCCGCTGGGTCCCGTCTACCAGGCGGGCACGCTGTCGGGTAACCCGGTCGCGATGGCAGCGGGGCTCGCCACGCTTCGTGCCGCCGACGACGCCGTCTACGCGACGTTGGACGCCAACGCCGACCGGCTCGCCGGACTGCTCACCGGCGCCTTGGCGGAAGCTTCTGTGGCGCATCAGATTTCGCGGGCCGGGAACATGCTGAGCGTGTTCTTCACCGACGGTCCAGTGGTCGACTTCGCGACGGCGAAGGCCACCGAGACGTGGCGCTTCCCGCCCTTCTTCCACGCGTTGCTCGCCGCCGGGGTCTACCCGCCGTGCAGTGCCTTCGAGGCGTGGTTCGTCTCGACGGCGCTCGACGACGACGCCTTCGAGCGGATCGCCGCCGCGCTGCCCGCTGCAGCCAGGGCGGCCGCAGGCGCCGAGGCACCGGCATGACGGTCACGACGACCGTGCACGTGATGCGTCACGGCGAGGTGCACAACCCGGACAAGGTTCTCTACGGACGCCTTCCGGACTTCCACCTGTCCGAACGCGGTCGCCTCCAGGCGCAGTCGGCCGAGGACTGGTTGGCGCGCAACGACATCGTCTACATCGTCGCCTCGCCCCTGGAACGCGCGCAGGAGACCGCCGCGCCGATCGCCGCGTCCCACGGGTTGAGCATCGACACCGACGGCGACCTCGTGGAGTCGTGGAACCACTTCGAGGGCGAGAAGGTGGCACCCGGTGACGGCGCCTTGCGCGACCCGAGGAACTGGCCGCGCCTGCGCAACCCGCGCACCCCGTCGTGGGGCGAGCCGTACGTCGAGGTCGCGGCGCGTATGAAGGCGGCGCTGCACCGAGCTCGGGTCCGCGCCGCAGGCCACGAGGCGGTCTGCGTCAGTCACCAGCTCCCCGTCGAGACACTGCGGCGGTCGTTGACCGAGCGGTCGCTGCCCCATCTCCCGTTGCCGCACAGCAGGTTGTGCAACCTGGCCTCGATCACGTCGTTCACCTTCTCCGGAGACACGCTGACCCGCTGGGGATACTCGGAGCCCTGGGGTCTGTAGTGAGATGGCTGGTGGTGTCGTTCGTGTCGTTGGCGGTGTTGCTGACGGGATGTGCCACCGGTGACGACGCCGTAGCCCAGGGCGGCTCCTTCGAGTTCGTGGCGCCGGGCGGCAAGACCGACATCTTCTACGATCCGCCCGAAAGTCGTAGTCGCCCAGGGAAGATCACGGGCCCTGACCTGACCGACCCGGCGAAGGCGATCTCCCTGGACGACTATGCGGGGAAGGTCGTCGTCATCAACGTCTGGGGGCAGTGGTGCGGCCCGTGCCGTTCGGAGATCACCGAGCTGCAGAAGGTATACGACGCCACGCGCGCTGACGGCGTCGCGTTCCTTGGGATCGACGTGCGGGACAACAACCGCGATGCCGCCGTCGATTTCATCGTCGACCGCAAGGTGACGTTCCCGTCGATCTACGACCCGTCGATGCGCACCATGATCGCGTTCGGCGGCAGGTACCCGACCACCGTCATCCCCTCGACGGTCGTGCTCGACCGCCAGCACCGCGTCGCCGCGGTCTTCCTTCGCGAACTGCTGGCCCAGGACCTGCAGCCCGTCGTGCAGAGGCTGGCGACCGAGAAGTGACGAACCTTGCACTGAGCCTCGACCAGGTCGGGCAGTTGATGTCAGCCGGGCCGCTGGCACTCGCGTTCTGCGTCAGCGTGCTGGCCGGATTCGTCTCGTTCGCCTCGCCGTGCGTGGTGCCGCTGGTTCCCGGATACCTGTCCTACCTGGCTGCGGTCGTCGGCGTGGAGGAGGACGGCACCGAGGGTGGCGTCGCGCGCACGACGGTCCGGTCGGCCCGGTGGCGCGTCGCGGGCGCCGCCGCGCTGTTCGTCGCCGGATTCACCGTGGTGTTCGTGCTCGGCACGGTCGCGGTGCTCGGGCTCACCACCACTCTGTTGACCAATCAGCTACTGCTGCAACGCATCGGCGGCGTCGTCACCATCGTGATGGGGCTGGTGTTCGTCGGGTTCATCCCCGCGCTGCAGCGCGAGGCCAGGTTCACGCCGAAACTGGTCTCCACCATCGGCGGAGCGCCGCTGCTCGGGGCGGTCTTCGCGCTCGGTTGGACACCGTGCCTCGGCCCGACCCTGACCGCGGTGATCGCGGTGGCATCGGCGACCGACGGCTCGGCAGTCGCCCGGGGTGTGGTGCTCGTCGTCGCGTACTGCCTCGGCCTGGGAATCCCATTCCTGCTGTTGGCCTTCGGGTCCGCGCGGGCGGTCCAGGGGCTGGGTTGGCTGCGCCGTCACACGAGGACCATCCAGATCTTCGGCGGCGTACTGCTGATCCTGGTCGGCGTCGCGCTGGTGACCGGGCTGTGGGCAGACTTCATCTCTTGGGTGCGGGACGCGTTCGTCAGCGACGTGCGGTTGCCGATATGACCACATCCCCCCCGCGAGCAGTCCCCGCAAGCGGGGGCCCAGCAAATGTGCCCGAACCGCGGCGTGTCGGAGCACCTTTGCGTCTTCTCGCGCTGTTTCGGAACACGTGGCGGACGCTCACCTCGATGGGCACTGCGCTGGTGCTGCTGTTCCTGCTGGCGCTCGGCGCGATCCCAGGGGCGCTGCTGCCGCAGCGCAGCCTCAACGAGGCGAAGGTCGGTGAGTACCTGGCCAAGCACTCGCTCATCGGTCCGTGGCTCGATCGGCTGCAGGCGTTCGACGTGTTCTCCAGCTTCTGGTTCACGGCGATCTATGCGCTGCTGTTCACCTCGCTGGTGGGATGTCTGACCCCGCGGCTGCTCGAACACGTCCGGAGTGTGCGCGCGACACCGGTCGCCGCGCCGAGGAACCTCGCCCGGCTGCCCAAACACCACACCGTCGTCAACGCCGGTGAGCCGGACGCCGTCGCCGCAGCCGTCGAGCAGCGTCTCAAGGGCTGGCGCCGCGTCACCCGCCGAGACGGCGAGATCACCGAGATTTCAGCGGAAAAGGGCTATTTCCGCGAGTTCGGCAACATCGTCTTCCACTTCGCGCTGCTCGGCCTTCTCATCGCAGTGGCCGCAGGCAAGTTGTTCGGTTACGAGGGCAATGTCATCGTGATCGCCAACGGCGGGCCGGGCTTCTGCTCGGCCTCCCCGGCGGCGTTCGACTCCTTCCGTGCGGGCAACACCGTCGACGGCACCTCACTGAACCCGATCTGCCTGCGGGTCAACGACTTCGACGCCCGATATCTACCCAGCGGTGCGGCATTGAGTTTCGCGGCGAACGTCGACTACCAGGCGGGCGACGACCTCGACAGCGGCACGTGGCGGCCCTACCGGCTCGAGGTCAACCACCCGTTGCGTCTCGGCGGCGACCGACTCTACCTGCAGGGCCACGGTTACGCCCCGACGTTCACCGTCACCTTTCCCGACGGACAGACCCGCACCCAGACCGTGCAGTGGCGGCCCGACGAACCCCTGACCCTGCTGTCATCGGGAGTCATCCGCGTCGACCCACCGGGTGGCACCTTTCCCAGCGCCGGTGAGCGGCGCAAGAACCAGATCGCGATCCAGGGGCTGTTCGCACCGACTGAGCAACTTGATGGCAAGCTCCTGTCCTCGAGCTTCCCCGCGCTGAACGACCCCGCCGTGGCGATCGACGTCTACCGCGGTGACACCGGCCTGGACACCGGCCGCCCGCAGTCGCTCTTCAGCCTCGACCCGAGCCTCATTGAACAGAGGCGACTCAACAAGCAGGTGCGGGTGAATCTGAAGGCAGGTCAGTCCACGCGGCTGAAGGACGGCACGGTGGTCCGGTTCGACGGCGCCGTACCGTTCATCAACGTCCAGGTCTCCCACGATCCCGCGCAGGTGTGGGTTTTGGTGTCGGCGTTGGCCATGATGGCGGGTCTGGTGGTGTCGCTCATCGTGCGGCGACGCCGGATCTGGGTGCGGGTCTCCCCGGCGGGGCCGGGTACCGTGAGCGTTGAGCTGGGCGGTCTCGCCCGCACCGACAATTCCGGGTGGGGCGACGAGTTCGAGAGGCTGACCGCGCGGCTGGTTCCACCGTCGGGAGAGAAGAGCGAATGAACACCACCAAGCGAGAAGCCGAGCGGGTTCGCGCATGAGGGCGGCGATCGACGTCGGGCTCTCCCGCTACTCGGACTGGGCCTTCACGTCATCGATCGTGGTGCTGGTCATCGCCCTGCTGCTGCTCGCGGTGGAACTCGCCTACAGCGGCAGCCGCAAGGCCGAGGCCCGTGAGCTGGTAAGCGCGGGGGTTGCCGCCGACAGCCCGAAGCCCGGCGTCGTCGCCGATACTCCGAGACGTCTCGTCGACGAACGGATCGGCCGCGCCGGCCTCGCGCTGGTGTACGTCGGCACCCTGATGCTGTTCGCCTGCATCGTGCTGCGCGGATTGGCGACCTCGCGCGTGCCATGGGGCAACATGTACGAGTTCATCAACCTGACCTGCTTCTGCGGCCTGGTTGCCGCGGCGATCGTATTGCGCCGTCCGAACTACCGGGCGCTGTGGGCGTTCGTGCTGCTGCCCGTGCTGATCCTGTTGGCCGTCTCGGGCAGGTGGTTGTACTCCAACGCCGCACCGGTGATGCCCGCGCTGCAGTCCTACTGGTTGCCCATCCACGTGTCGGTGGTCAGCCTCGGCTCCGGGGTGTTCCTCGTCGCCGGCGTCGCGAGCTTGCTGTTCCTGGTCAAGATGTCGCCGCTCGCGGATCCCGGTCGCGACGGCACGCTCGCGGCCGTCGTCCAGCGCCTGCCCGACGCGCAGACGCTGGACCGGATCGCGTACCGCGCGACGATCTTCGCCTTCCCCATCTTCGGTTTCGGGGTGATCTTCGGCGCCATCTGGGCCGAGGAGGCGTGGGGCCGCTACTGGGGTTGGGACCCCAAGGAGACGGTCGCGTTCATCGCCTGGGTGGTCTACGCCGCCTACCTTCACGCCCGGTCGACGGCGGGCTGGCGCGACCGCAAGGCCGCCTGGATCAACGTCGTCGGATTCGTCGCGATGGTGTTCAACCTGTTCTTCATCAACCTGGTCGTGACTGGCCTTCACTCGTATGCCGGGGTGGGCTGAGCTTGACTTCTCCAGGCTCGTCTCACCCCCGCGCATCTGACCAACCACCGGCGTTCCGGGCGCAAGAGCGGTTCAGCGACCCAGCCCAAGCGATACCGCCGGAATGGACGGCGTCGACACCGCCTCACGGGCTGCCGGTGGTGCACCTGCCGGCACCTCAGCCCGCCGCTTCTGCGGAACCGGACGTGTCGCCACCGAAGCTGGACCTGTCGACCGTCGCGCTTCTGGGCCAGCCCAAGCGAAAGCCGACGCGCGGCTGGCGTCACTGGGTCTACCTAGGCTCGTTCACCCTGGTCAACCTTGGCGAGGGCGCCAAGGCCATGCGCCGCAAAGCGCTCGCCACACAGGCGAGTCGGCCGCTGCGCGGCTGCTACGGGATCGCGGTGCTCTCGCTCAAGGGCGGAGTCGGGAAGACGACGATCACCGCGACGCTCGGTGCCACGTTCGCCTCCGCCAGAGGCGACCGCGTCATCGCCGTGGACGCCAACCCCGACCGGGGCACGCTCAGTGAGAAGGTCCAGCTCGAGACGCCGTCCACGGTCCGTCACCTGCTGCGCGACGCTGAGGGCATCAGCAGTTACAGCGACGTCCGCGCCTACACGTCACAGGGGCCCAGCAAGCTGGAAGTGCTTGCCTCGGAAAGCGATCCGGCGGTGTCGGAGGCCTTCAGCAGCGACGACTACAAACGCACCCTCGAAGTGCTCGAGCGTTTCTACAGCCTGGTTCTGACCGACTGCGGCACGGGGATGCTGCACTCCGCGATGTCGGCGGTGCTGAACAACGCCGACGTGTTGATCGTGGTCGGCTCGGGTTCCGTCGACGGGGCCCGCAGCGCGTCGGCGACATTGGACTGGCTCGACGCCCACGGGTATCAACAGCTCGTCGCGAACTCGATCGCCGTGATCAACGCGGTGCGGCCGCGATCGGGAGGGGGCGGCTCGCGCGTCGACTTGGGGAAGGTCGCCGATCACTTCTCCCGGCGCTGCCGGGCGGTGCTCGAGGTGCCGTTCGACCCGCATCTCGAGGAGGGCGCCGAGATCAGCCTCGACCGGTTGAAGGCGCCGACGCGCGATGCGTTGACTGAGTTGGCGGCCGTCGTGGCAACCGGATTTCCGAGCGTGACGTAGCAGCTCGTGGTGGGCTCAGCGGGGATCCTTGCCGTGGTTGAGCCGGTTCAGGAAGTCCGGGTCGTCGTCCGGCCCGATCGTTCTGGTTTTCGGTCGACTGGCCGTGGCGCGTACTAGGCGCCAGGCCCCATAGGCCAGTCCCGCCAACATCATGGCGAGGAATAAGAACTGCAGCACGAAAACCTCCTTGTTGTCAGGGTACGCGCCGTCGGTAGGCTCGGGATCGTGTCTGGTTCGGAGGGTAGGAGCATGGTGGTCGACGTCCTCGTCTACACGATTGCCCGCATCCTGCTGGTCGGGCTGCTTGCGCTGGTGATCTACCTCGGCGCGCACCTGCTGGGGGTCCAGGAGTTCCCGATCGTGGTGCCGCTGCTGTTCGCGATCGTGCTGGCGTTTCCTCTTGGCATCTGGCTGTTCGCGCCGTTGCGTCGTCGCGCGACCGCCAGCATCGCGGTGTTCGACGAGCGTCGCCGCAGTGACCGCGAACAGTTGCGGGCTCGTCTGCGGGGCGAAGAGCCCCCTACCCGATGACGAAAGCGTGACGACTTCGCCCCGGTCGGCCTTCGGAGCCCAGTTCGTGGGCGCCGCAGGATTTCTCAACTCTCCGACGTATGGCCTGCCACCGGTGTTCCTGATCGATGCCCTGAATCGTTGCCTCAGCGAATGGCAGACGGGCACCATGGACGTTCCGTCGTTCGACGAGTCGGTGCGTCGCGGTCGGGCCGCCTACGCCGAGCTCGTCGGGGTCGGCGTCGAGTCGGTGGTGATGGGTGGCAGTGTGTCGGCCCTGCTCGGGTTGGTCGCGTCGGCGATTCCCGACGGCGCCAAAGTTGCGACGCTGGCCGGTGAGTTCACGAGCACCACCTTCCCATTTGCCGCCCAGGTGGGACGGGGCGTGACGGTCACCGAGATGACGGCAGGGGAGTTGATCGCCGCGGCGGCGAACTACGACGTGGTGGTGGCGAGCCTGGTGCAGTCGGCTGACGGCGAGCTGCTCGACGTCGATCGGCTGCGCGCCGCGCTGACGGGTGCCGACACCATCACGGTCATCGACGTGACGCAGGCGGTCGGATGGAAGGCCCTCGATCTGGGCTGGGTCGACGTCACCGCGGCGGCGGTCTACAAGTGGCTGATGGCGCCGCGCGGTACGGCGTGGATGTCGTTGAGCGACAGGGTTGCTCGCCGGATGACCCCGCATCTGGCCAATTGGTACGCCGGGGCGCAGCCGTGGTCGACGATCTACGGGCTGCCGTTGCGGCTGGCCGACGATGCGCGACGGTTCGATACGTCACCCGCGTGGTTCGGCGTGCTGGGGGCGGGTCTGACGTTGCCCTGGTTGGCGTCGCTCGACCGCGAAGTCGTCGAGGCGCACTGCCTCGGCCTGGCCTCGCAGCTGCGGGCGGAATTCGAGCTGCCACCCGTCGCCTCGGCCATCGTGTCGCTGCCGTTCGCCGATGCCGCCGACAAGCTGAGGAGCGCTGGTGTCATGGCGTCCGTGCGGGCCGGCGCAGTGCGGGTGGGCTTTCACCTCTACAACACCGAGGACGATCTGCAGCGACTGCTCGACGCGCTGGCCGGGTGAGGGGCTCTCGCAAGACTTGACATACGGGTGATGTCAAGTTTCGAACTCACTCCATGCCTCGGGCCTACGGTCAGCCGCCGAGCTGTCCAGCGATGCCCCGTTCGATGCCGTCGCGGGTTGCGGTCGGCAGGACGACGAGCCCGTCGAGTTCCTTGCACGCCAGCGCATACGCCTGCTCACGTTCGTTCTGTGTCGCACCGATGTCCGACGCCACGCTGAGCAGGCTGCGGGCGCGGGCGATCCGCTGCTGAGCCTCGGGGGAGAAGTCGCTGCGGCGTCGGCGGATCGCCTCGGCCTCGGCGGTGTCGAACGCGGTCGTGTAGTCCTCGACCGCCGCGAGGTACCGGGCGGCCGACTCACGGTCGTCGAGCAGGTCCTCGGCCTTCGCGGGTCGCAGCAGATCGGCGCGCAGCTTCGCCTTGTGGAAGTCCGTGGTGAGCGGGTCGCGCATGTCGGTCATCAACGGGAAGTCGAGGAGCTTGTCGCTGTCGAGCTCGTAGGACATCCAGCGCGTGTCCGTGCGGCCGTGTTCGTCGATGGTACGGGTGATCATCCGCCACATGGCGGCGGGGTTGGTTGGCTTGCTCGGCGAGGCGGCTGCGGACGGCGCGTCGTCGAGCCTGGGTCCCTCGGACCGGTCCGACGGCCGCTGGACCCGCTTCCACATGCTGACCGCCGCGACGATGACGCCCGCCACGGGCATGAGCATCAGCAGAAGCTCCGCCAGCCGGAACACGATGCCCATCCAGTCAGGATGCCATTGCCTGGGGCGGAGCGCCGCAACGTGGGCGGTGACGTGTCAACGCTCGGGGTGGGCTGAGAATCAGCCGAACGTCAGCGCGGCCGCCACCGCGACCGACCACACCAACATCGTCAGCCCGGTGTCGCGCAGCACCGGGATCAGGTCCTTGCCGCCGCGGCCGGTGCGCACCGGCGCCGCCGCCCGCACGGCGAGCGGCAGTGCGACCAGGCCGACCGCACACCAAGGCGTCGCGAGCATCAGCACCAGCGTCAGCACGAACGCCAGCGCCACCAACACCTGGAAGAGCACGCGGGTGCGCGCATCGCCGAGGCGCACCGCCAGCGTGATCTTGCCGGAGTCCTCGTCGGTCGGGATGTCGCGGAGGTTGTTGGCCACCAGCACGGCCGACGACAGGGCGCCCGTCGCGACCGCGAGCGCGGCGCCGACCCAGTCCACCCGCAGGGCCTGGGTGTACTGGGTGCCGAGCACGGCGACGAGGCCGAAGAACACGAACACGGCGACCTCGCCGAGCCCGATGTAGCCGTAGGGCCTGGAACCGCCGGTGTAGAGCCACGCCCCCGCGATGCACGCAGCACCGATGGCGATCAGCCACGGTTCGCTGGCGATCGCCAGCGCCAGGCCCGCGACGGCTCCGACGCCGAGGCTGATCGCGGCCGCGGTCGCGACGGCCCGCGGCGACGCCAGCCGGGACCCGACCAGCCGCAGCGGTCCGGCGCGCACGTCGTCGGTGCCGCGGATGCCGTCGGAGTAGTCGTTGGCGTAGTTGACGCCGACGATCAGTGCCAGCGACACGATCAACGCCAGCAGCGCCTTCCACCACACGGCATCGCCCAGCCAAGCCGCTGCCCCCGTGCCAGCGAGAACTGGGGCGACGGCATTGGGCAACGTCCGTGGACGGGCGCCCTCGACCCACTGCGCGAAACTGGCCACGCCGGTCATCGTCGCACGGGATGGCGTCGCACGGGATGGCTCAGTGGCCGCCGAGCAGGCTGGCCACCAGGTTGATGGTGATCGCCAGGATGATGGCGCCCAGCAGGAATGACAGCAGCGCGTGGCGCAACGCCGCCATCCGCACCGGCCGGTCGATCAGGTCGGTGTCCGACACTTGATAGGTCATCCCCAACGTGAAGGCCAGGTACGCGAAGTCGCCGTAGTCGGGCAGGTAACCGTCGCCCTGGTGGAAGTCGATCCCGCCGGGCTCTGCGCCTCCGTAGAACAGCCGGGCGTATCTCAGCATGTACACGGTGTGCACCGTGAGCCACGCCGCCACCACGCTCAGCGCGCCGACGACGGCTGCGGCGATGTCACCGCCCGTCGAGCCCGCGACGAGCAGGTAACCCACCCCGCCCAGACTCGCCATGCTGGCCACCAGCACCGCGATGTCGAGGATCCACGGCGAGGAGTCGTCGTCCCGGTACTTCGTCGCGTGTGCGCGCGTGTCCGCGGTGTCCAGACCCGCAATGATCATCCAGGTCCACGACAGGTAGACCAGCGCCGCGATGATCCACCCGGTGGCCGGTGCGTACGGCCAGCCGACGGTGAACCCGACGAGGATTGCGGCCGCTACGCCGACGGGCGCCGCCAGGCCGACTCGGACGCCGATCACCGCATCGGGGACTGCCATCGCCGGAGTCAAGCACAACCGGCTGTGCGCGGCCGGCGTTCGGGTGGCACGTGTCGAACGCCGCCGGTCGGCAGGCCTTTGAAGAGCATGCACGACAATGGACTCATGCTCGGAGTGATCGGCGGTAGCGGCTTCTACACGTTCTTCGGCCCAGATGCGCGCAGTATCAGCGTCGACACGCCGTACGGCGCACCGAGCGACGCCATCACGGTCGGCACGGTCGGCGAGCACGAGGTCGCCTTCCTCCCCCGGCACGGCGCCAACCACGAGTTCTCCCCGCACACCGTGCCGTATCGCGCGAACATGTGGGCGCTGCGGGCCCTCGGTGTGCGACGGATCTTCGCCCCCTGCGCGGTCGGCAGCTTGACGCCCGAGCTGGGACCGGGCTCGATGGTGGTGCCCGACCAGCTCGTCGACCGCACCAGCGCCCGCATCGACACCTACTTCGACTCCGGCGGCATCCACGTCGGGTTCGCCGATCCGTACTGCCCGGAGTTGCGTGCGGCGGCCGCCGACCTGCCCGGCGTCGTCGACGGTGGCACCATGGTGGTGATCCAGGGCCCCCGCTTTTCGACGCGCGCGGAGAGCCGTTGGTTCGCCTCCCAGGGCTTCACGCTGGTCAACATGACGGGCTACCCGGAGGCGGTGCTCGCTCGCGAACTCGAAATGTGTTATGCGGCAATCGCCTTGGTGACCGACCTGGACGCGGGCATCGATTCTGGAACGGCCGTCAAGGCCGTCGACGTCTTCGCGGAGTTCGAGAAGAACATGGTGCCCTTCAAGAAGCTCGTCCACGAGGCCATAGCTGGGGTGGCGCAGGTCCGCACCTGCACGCACTGCCTTCCGCACGAGGGTCTCACCCTGCCGATCGACCTGCCGTGAGAGTCCTCGTCACGGGTGCCGCCGGCTTCATCGGCACCCGGGTGTGCGCGGCGCTGACCGGCGCGGGCCACGAGGTGGTCGCCATCGACGCGATGCTCGCCGCCGCGCACGGCGACGCCACCACACCCCCCGACGGTGTGCTCGAGTTCGACGTCAGGGATGCCTCGGGCTTGGCCTCGCTGCTGCCCGGCGTCGACGTGGTGTGCCATCAGGCCGCGGTGGTCGGCGCGGGGGTCGATGCCTCCGATGCGCCGAACTACGGCAGCCACAACGACTTCGGCACGACGGTGTTGCTCGCCGAGATGTACGCCGCGGGCTGCCGACGACTGGTGCTGGCGTCGTCGATGGTGGTGTACGGCCAGGGCGGCTTCGACTGCCCGGTGCACGGACCGGTTGACCCGCTGCCGAGGACGCGCGCGGACCAGGACGCAGGCGTCTTCGAGCACCGCTGCCCGGTCGGTGGCGAGGAGTTGCAGTGGCGGTTGGTGGGGGAGGATGCGCCGCTGCGGCCGCGCAGTCTCTACGCCGCGAGCAAGACCGCGCAGGAGCACTACGCGCTGGCCTGGAGTGAGGCGACGGGCGGATCGGTGGTGGCGCTGCGCTACCACAACGTCTACGGCCCACTGATGCCGCGCGACACCCCCTACTCCGGGGTGGCGGCGATCTTCCGGTCTGCGATCGAAAGGGGCGAGCCACCAAGGGTTTTCGAGGACGGCGGTCAGATGCGTGACTTCGTCCACGTCGACGACGTGGCGGCCTGCAACGCGCTGGCCGTCGTGGCCGACACCGAGGGTTTCGCGGCGTTCAACGTGTGTTCGGGGCGGCCCATCTCGATCATGGAGGTCGCGACCGAGATCTGTGACGCCCGCCAGGGGCTGCCGCCCGTCGTCACCGGCCAGTACCGCAGCGGCGACGTCCGCCACATCGTCGCGGATCCCGCCGCAGCGGCCGAGGTGCTCGGCTTCCGGGCGGCCATCGATCCGTCCGACGGTCTGAGTGAGTTCGCGTTCGCGCCGTTGCGAGGCTGAGGATGTCTGGGGCGAGCGAAGCGACGGGGTGAATGTCGCGGGGCGAGCGAAGCGACGGGGGGTTGATACTGACGGGGTGAGTACACCCGGGATCTGTGAGCAGTTCGGCATCGACTTCCCACTGTTCGCCTTCAGCCACTGCCGCGACGTGGTCGCCGCCGTCACCAATGCGGGCGGCTTCGGCGTGCTCGGCGCCACGGCGTACACCCCCGAGCAGCTCGACCAGGAGCTGACGTGGATCGACGAGCACGTGCACGGCAAGCCGTACGGTGCCGACATCATCGTGCCCGCGAAGTTCGAGGGCAAGGGCGAGAATCTTTCCCGCACACAGCTGGTCGACAGGATTCCCGACGAATACCGGGGCTTCGTGGCCCGGCTGCTGAACGAGCATGGCATCGAGGCCGAGTCCAAGCCACGGATCGGCGGGTCGGCGCTGACCGGCGACACCGGCAGGGAGTTGTTGGACGTGGCGATGAGCCACCCGATCAAGCTGATCGCCAATGCCCTCGGCGTGCCGCCCGACTACATGATCGAGGCGGGCCGCGAGCGCGGCATACCCGTCGCTGCCCTGGTCGGCGCCAAGGAGCACGCGGTCAAGCAGGTGGCCGCAGGCGTCGATCTGATCGTCGCGCAGGGCACGGAGGCGGGCGGGCACTGCGGCGAGGTGACCACGCTGGTGCTCATTCCCGAGGTGTTGCAGGCGCTGGAGGCGATCGGCAGCGACATCCCCGTGCTCGCCGCGGGCGGGATCGTGACGGGCAGACAGATGGCCGCCGCCGTCGCGATGGGAGCCGACGGCGCCTGGACCGGCTCGGTGTGGTTGACCACCGAGGAGGCCGAGACCGCGCCGCACACCGTGCAGAAGATGCTCGCGGCCACGTCGCGCGACACCGTCCGGTCCGCTGGGCGAACGGGAAAGCCGTCGCGCCAACTCGTCTCGGACTGGACCGACGCCTGGTTGCCGCACGCCGGAGGTCAGCAGCCGTTGCCATTGCCGTTGCAGTCGATGCTGTGCGAGCCGGTGCTGCGGCGCATCGACGCGCTCGCCGAGGGCGGCCACGAGGGCGCTCGGGCGCTGGCGACGTACTTCGTCGGCCAGGGCGTCGGGTTGATGAACAAGGTGAAACCGGCGCGCGACGTGGTCCTCGAGTTCATCGAGGACTACCTCGCCGCCGCGCAGCGGCTGGGAAACTCGTTGCCGGAGTAAGCCATCACGCGTTCAGATAGCACTGCCGGTCAGCACTGGTCGCAATTCGTCGCCGCCAGCGCTATGTGAAACGTTGGGCGCCGAGCTATTCCTCGCCGGCCAGTGGCAGGCGCACCTCGAAGCGTGCGCCGGTCCCCAGGTTGTACGCCGACACCGTGCCGTGGTGTGCGTGTACCAACCCCGCTGCGATGGCCAGGCCCAACCCGGATCCGCTTGGCAGCGAGGAGTCTTCGCGAGGAACCCGGCCGTTGGATCCCCGGTAGGCGACGTCGAAGACACGGGCCAGATCGGCCTCGTTGATGCCGACTCCGGTGTCGTCGACGCGGGCCCAGGCCCCGTGCCCGTCGGAGCCGATCGTCAGTTCGACGGTGCCGCCCTCCGGGGTGTGGGCGATGGCATTGGCGACCAGGTTGGACAGCACCCGCACCAGGGCGCGATCACTGCCGATCACGCCGACGGGCTTGGGGGGCACCTTGGCGCGAAGCGCGACGCCCGCCCGCTCCGCGGCGATGCGGTGCGCTGCGACCACGTCGTCGACGACCTCGTCCAATGCCACCTTGTCGAAGGCCGGCTGGACGGCGCCCGCGTTGATCTTTGACATCTCGAACAGGTCGTCGACCATCTCGGAGAGCCGGATGCTCTCGTGCTCGATGTGCTTGGCGTGCGAGCGGACCTCGTCGTCTTCGACCACGCCGTCGGCGATCGCCTCGGCCACCGCGCGGATACCGGCAAGTGGCGTGCGCAGGTCGTGGCTGACGAACGCGACGAGCTGTCGGCGCGACTGTTCCGCGATGTCCTCGGACTCGCGGATCTGCTGCTCCCACACCGTGCGCCTGGCCTGATAGCGGGCGAGCATGATCGCGGCGGGGATGGTCACCACCGAGACGATGACGAGGACGATGGTGATGCCTTCGAACCGGGGCGAGAGCATGAACCCGCTCGCGCCGAACACCCCGGTGAACGTGGCCACCGTCGGGATCAGCACGAGCACGACCATGCTGAGCGTCAGGGACCACGAGCGCGCCAGCCGGATCAGGATGGCGCCTGCCGCCACGACCGGCACCGAGCACGCCAGCGCGATGCCGACGATCTCCCAGATGTCAGTCGGCATACCGCTCCTCGCTCCACATGTAGCCACGGCCCCAGACGGTCTGGACCCGTTGCTGGTCACCGAGCTTCGACCGCAGCCTCTTGACGTGCACGGTGACGGTGGAGAGGTCGCCGAAGTCCCACTGCCACACCAGTTTCAGTAGTTCGTCGCGGCTGAAGACGACGCCGGTATGGGTCAGGAAGAACAGGAGGAGGTCGAACTCGCGGTTGGTCAGGCTGATCGGCCGGCCGTTGATGGTCGCCGACCGCGCCGCGGCCGAGACCGTCATGCCCCCCACCGTCACGACGACCGGCGGAGCGCCGACCATCGGCGGCGTGCGCCGAAGGACCGAACGGACCCTGAGCGCCAGCTCGCGCGGACTGAACGGCTTGACGAGGTAGTCGTCGGCGCCCGCCTCGAGCCCCGCGATGCGGTCGTCCTCCTCGCCGAGGGCGGTCAGCAGGATCACCGGCACCCCGTAGCCGCCGCGTTCGCGCAGCACGCGGCAGAGAGCCAAGCCGTCGGGCCCAGGCATCATCACGTCCAGGATGGCGACGTCGATCTGTTCGGTCCCCAGCAGTCGAAGCGCCTGATTGCCGTCGCGCGCCACCGAGACGTCGAGGCCGTCGCGTTCCAGGTATCGGCGCACGACGTCGCGGACGACGTTGTCGTCGTCGGCGATCAGGACGCGGGTCACAACGGTCCAGACTAGTCGGCACCGTCCCAACCTGCGCCGACGTCACCGAATCGTCAGCGTTGCCGCCGTTTGGCACCCAGGATCGTTGGCTAATCTCGCTCCGTGGACCCAGGTCGAGTGACGGTGGTGCTGCCCTGTATGAACGAGGCGGACTCACTTCCAGGGGTGCTCGAGCTGGTTCCCGACGGCTATCTGGCCCTGGTGGTGGACAACAACAGCACCGACGACACTGCCGAGGTGGCCCGCCGCTACGGCGCGCAGGTGGTCGAGGAGGCCCGGCCGGGGTATGGGGCTGCGGTGCATGCGGGAATGCTGGCCGCTTCGACACCGATCGTGGCGGTACTGGACGGCGACGGGTCGATGGATCCCCGCGAGCTACCCAAGCTCGTCGACGTGCTGGAACGGGGCGCCGACATGGCCGTCGGGCGGCGACGGCCGCTGCCGGGCGTGCGCTGGCCGTGGCACGCGCGGCTCGGCAACCAAGTGGTTTGCTGGCGGCTGCGCACCCGGCATGGGATTCCGGTGCATGACATCGCGCCGATGCGGGTGGCGTATCGGGATGCCCTCGTCGGGCTGGGTGTAGAAGACCGCAGATCAGGGTATCCGCTGGAACTGCTGGTCCGGGCAGCTGCCGCGGGCTGGATCGTCTCTGAGCACGATATCGCCTATGGCTCGCGCACCGGAGGGAAGTCGAAGGTGAGTGGGTCGCTACGTGGCAGTTTCTTTGCAGTACTGGACTTTTGGAGAGTGATCTCTTGACAGGGGAGTGTCCGGTGGCGGTGCTCGTGGTTGCGAAGGCCCCAGTGCCAGGCTTGGCGAAGACCCGACTCGCCGCCAGCATCGGCAAAGTCGCCGCGGCCGACGCCGCCGCCGCCGCCCTGTTGGACACCCTCGACGCCGTCGCGGCCGCGCCCGTCGCGTTCCGCATCGTCGCCATGACCGGCGACCTCTCCGCCGCCAGCCGCAGTTCCGACATCCGGGACCGGCTCGAGGACTTCACCGTCGTCGAGCAGCGTGGGGAGGACTTCGCCGACCGTCTCGCCAACGCCCACACCGATGCCTCGATCGCATGCGGCGGACTGCCCGTTCTGCAGATCGGCATGGATACCCCTCAGGTCACGGCGGCTCTCCTCGCTGAGTGCGCGGGCGCGCTCGTCGGCGCTGACGCCGTGCTCGGCATGGCCCGTGACGGCGGTTGGTGGGTCTTGGGCGTCACCACGCCCGAGGCTGCCGAATGCCTGCGAACCGTGCCCATGTCGACCGCGCAGACCGGGGCCGTAACGCTTGCGGCTCTCCGTGACACCGGGATGGACGTGGCATTGGTATCCGAGCTGGCCGACGTCGACACCGTCGACGACGTCGAAGAGGTCCAGCGTGAGTGCATGCCGGACAGTCGATTTCGTCGGGTCACCATGACGGTGGAGGTGTGACTTGCTGGGCAACCTGTACGACGCGGCTCTGACGGGGGAGCGATGTTGGATCCGCTATGACGACGGCAGCGTGCAGGGCCTGCCGGTGCACACTTGGCTGCCAGGGAGCAGGCGTCTCGATCGGGCGTTCGATCAGGCGGTACTCGGGCTGTGCAACGGGCCGACGATCGATCTGGGTTGCGGCCCTGGGCGTTTCGTTGCTCATCTGACCAAGCTCGGCATACCGGCCCTCGGGGTGGACCAGTCGCAGACCGCCGTTGAGCTGGCCCGCCGCAGCGGCGCCCCAGCTCTGCGGCGCGACGTCTTCGAGCGGCTGCCAGGCACCGGCCGCTGGGGCACCGTCCTTCTCGCCGACGGCAACGTCGGCCTCGGCGGCGACCCGACCCGCGTCCTCCGGCGCGCTGGCGAGCTGATGCGCTCGGGTGGGCACTGCGTCGCCGAGTTCGACCCGCTCATCAGCGGGGTCCAGCACCGCTGGGTCCGGCTGGAATCGGTGAAGACCGTCGGGCCGTGGTTTCAATGGGCCTCGGTCGGCGCCGATTGCGCCAAGCGTCTCGCCGCGGACGTCGGCCTCGCCGTCGCGTCCGTCATGCCTGTCGGCGAACGCGTGTTGGCCTGCCTTTCCGCCGCCTAACCCTCCCCCCGCGAAACCCTCCCCCCGCGAGCGTGCGTGTCTGTACACGACACGCCGTGCACGAATGTACGTCCGCGCACGCTCGCGGAAGAGGTGACGACCGGTCGGCGGCTACCAGTTCGTCAGGATCACACTGTTGAGCACCAGGGCTCCAATAACGTTGAGAGCCAGCCAAAAACGGTGTGAACGCAGTGGAAGCAGCGCCCCGGCGGCCGTCAGCCAGACCGTGTACGGCAGCCAGATCCGCTCGACCTCCGCCTTGCTCAGCATGCTGAGGTCCGCGCACACGATGGCCAGCAGCGTGGCGAGCACCACCAGATGCAGGCCGGACCGCCGCTTGATCGACGTGGCGTCGAACGCTCGGCACACGCCCGCGACGGTGCCGAGCCCGACCGCGCAGACCACCGACGCGAAGTTGGCCCACGACCAGTACTGGAATGGCCGGTTCGCGGCGATGCCCTGCCAATAGCGTTCCTGCACCAGGGTGTAACCGTCGACCCACCAGAACCCCACTAGCGCGAAGACACCGACGACCGCGAGTGCGACGAGTACCGCCGGGATGACCGCGCGCAGCGCGGAGCGGACGTCCTTCGCCGCGATCAGCACCGCTACCGCTGGCAGGGCAATGAGCCCGAGGCCGTAGTTGAGGAAGATCCCCCAACCCAACACCAGCCCCGCCGCCGCGCCCGCCACGATCGGCAGCCGCCCGGGACCGCGCACGGCGAGAGCCAGCAGCGCGATGCCCCATGCGGCCACGCCCGCGAAGTAGCCGTCGGCAGACACTGCGACCCAGATCGCCGTCGGCGCCACGGCGACGAAGGGCGCCGCTCGTCGCGCCAGGTCCTCACCGGAGAGCGCTCGCACCGCGACGACGATCGCAGCGGCGGCGCTCGAGCCGACCAGCAAGCACAGCAGGCCCGCCCACGCCCCGCCACTGAGGCCGATGCGGTCGAGCCACACGAACGTCAGCAGGGCGCCAGGCGGGTGTCCCGAGACGTGCGTGATCCACGAATTCGGTTGGAAGTCCAGGATTCTGGACGAGAACGTGCGCAGCGCCTCGGGAATGTCGGTGACCGACGGCACCTGGCGGAGGTACTCGTTGGTGGTCTGGAGGCGCCGCGCGAAACCACGGGCCCAGCCGTCGATCATCGCCAGTGAGAAGGCCCACCCGCACGAGGTGGCCCACGCCGCCCACGGGACGCCACGCCACGGCAGTCGTTGGGCCAGCGACGGACCCCACAGCGCGACCCCGAGACCGATCACGATCGCCGGGACGGTGCCCCACCCCACGTGGACGTTCCACCGCCCGAAGATCGGGGCCGCTGCGGCGAACGCCGCGATCTGCTTCGGGGTGCTGTTGATCAGCGGCGTGACGATGCCGAGGCCGAGGTGCGGGACGACGAACGCCGCGGCGACCAGTAACACCGCCAGGCTGACGACGACGATCTCACGCCGGGCGGTGTTCACGCCTACCCACCCTATGCGTCGTGCCCTTGGGCACGGCGTGACGTTTCGCTGACGGAGTCAGCCAGCTGCGTCGCGCAGCAACCTCACCACGGCGTCGTCGAGCGAGGCCGCGACGGCGGATGCCTCGGCGCTTGCGTAGGGCGCAATCGCGCTGGCGACGCGGTCGTACGACAGCGTCGTCCCTGGATCCCGTTCCGCGACGAGGATGGTCACCGGCGCATACGACCCCGCATCCGTCGCCGTGGCTGTCATCTTGCTCATCGTGACCGGGTTGCCCGCGATGATCCGCAGCAGTCGACGGCTTCGCTCCGGGTCGCGAACCGCCAGGACGGCGCCGTGGTCGAGGCTCATGAACTCTAGTAGGCCGCTGCTTCCGGTCACCGCCGCCACGGTCGCATCGAACTGCTCGGCGTCGCTTGCGGCACTCCACTTCTGCACCAGCGCACGGAAGTCGGGGACGCGCCCCAGGCCTGCGTACACCGCTGCCACCACGCCGTCGAAGGGTCGTTCGGTGGTCACCGTGACCCGCCGGATGGGCACCGTGGTCTCGGCCGTCTCAGCCATCGCGCCACTTGACCATCTGCTCGACGGTGCTGAAGTCGTAGCCGTCGGCATCCGGATGGATCTCGGTGGTGAACAGGGTGACGCCGGCGTCGCGATAGGCGTCGGCGTCGCCCCCGTTCTCCCACACCGATGAGCGCTCGATGTCGGAGTCGTTGCGGCCGTTGGCCTCGGCCAGTTCACCGACGAGCTTGCTGGCCTCGTTGAACTTGTCGACGGGGAGGAAGGCGTGCCAGATGTCGGCGTGCTTGGCCACCGCCGGGAGTGAGCGCTTGGCGCCGGAGCCGCCGATGAGGATGGGGATATCACGCACCGGTGGCGGATTGAGGTTCTCCAGCCGGCGCTCGACGCGATTCAATCCCTCGTCGAACAGGTCGAATCGGGACTTCCACGTGCCGTATTCGTAACCGTATGTGGTGTAGTCCTTTTCGTACCATCCGGCACCGAGGCCGAGGATCACCCGACCGCCGCTGATGTGGTCGACCGTGCGGGCCATGTCGGCAAGAAGGTCGGGGTTGCGGTATCCGATGCCGGTGACCAGCAGGCCGATCTCGGCGCGCGTGGTGATCTCAGCCCATGACGCCAGCGCGGTCCACCCCTCGAAGTTCACGACGTCGGGCTGCTCCTCGGACAGCAACGGCTTGCCGTCGACGATGCCCTCCATCGCGGGCGCGTGAAAGTGGTCGTAGCCGAAGATGACGTCGACGCCCGCGTCCTCCGCACGCAGGACGGCGTCGCGCCAACTGCGGTAGTCGGGTGCGCCTCCCGGCTGCAGTTGGACGCTCACTCGGGTGGGTCGGGTCATGCGGTTCTCCTTGGGGACGATTGAACCGGTCAACCAAGGACAAGACATCTTATTTAACCTTTATTCCAGAACCGCACCATCTCGAGGGGCGAGGCCCAAGCGGTCGGCGAGGAAGAGGAACGCCGCGGCGAAGTCGTTCTCGGCGGTCTCGGCACGTAGCCGGGACCAGTCGACTTGCTCTCTGACCGCCCGGGTGGCTGGTAGCAGTTTTCCGAAATCGCAGTGATGTTCGTGCTGCGACCTGAGCTTCTGGGACAGCACCACCGTCGGCGAGAGAACCCTCATGGAGATCGCCAGGACATCGCGGACCTCCGCGGCCCGGATCAGGTCGGCGTCGACGGCGACGCCGTTGACCCGGTGCAACACGTCGACCATGACACCGTTCGTCTTGGCCTTGAACAGCCAGTCCTCTGGTGTGCGTTCGACGTCGAAACCGGCGTCGCCGAGGGTGACGGCGGCCAGGTCTGCATCGGAGTCGTTGACGACGAAATCGACGTCGTGGACGGGTTCGGGGGCGCCGTACACCCACAACGCATAGCTTCCTGCCAGCGCGAAGTCGGGGCCGTGCGCCTTCAACGCCGATGCTGCGCGCTTCAGTGCGTCACGAAGGGCGTCCTCGTGGGCGAGCATTGGTCAGTCCAGACGGGATCGGTGTGCGGTCATGATGGGTATGAAGTACCCCATGCGGCTCGCGACATTCAACATCCTGCACGGGAGGACCGTCGGTGACGGCGTCGACGTCCAGGACCTGGCGGACTGCGTCCGCGCGATCGACGCCGACGTCTTGGCCCTACAGGAGGTGGATCTCGAGCAACCGCGCTCCGGCATGGTCGATCTGACCGCGGTCGCGGCCGAGGCCATGGGCGCGGTCAGCCACCGGTTCGTCGCCGCGATCGCCGGCACCCCCGGCGCGACGTGGATCGCGGCGACCGGTCGCGAGCAGCCGGGGGCGGCGGCGTACGGGATCTCGCTGTTGTCGAGGTTTCCCGCCATCACGTGGCAGGTGGTGCGACTGCCACGGGTCCCGTTCAAGTTTCCGATGTACCTGCGGGGACCCAACCGGGTGATGGTCGTCGACGAGGAGCCGCGCGCCGCCGTAATCGGTCGATTCGAGACGCCGGTCGGCCCACTCACCGTCGCCAACACCCATCTGTCCTTCGTCCCCGGCTGGAATCGCCATCAACTTCGGCGCCTGGCGCGCGATCTCGGCGGGCATCCCGGTCCTCACGTCCTCACCGGAGACCTCAACCTCACCTCCGAAGCCGTCGGACGTTGCTCCAAGATGCGTTCCCTCGCGACATCGTCCACGTTCCCCGCGCACGCCCCGGAACAGCAACTCGATCACATCCTGACCGATGATCCCGGATTGGTGGCAACCGACGCTCGCGCGCCCGAGATGCCGATCTCCGACCACCGGCCACTGATCGTCGACATCCAGCGTCGCGACTGAGATGCCCTGATGGCGTGTGTGGACTCAGCGCTGACGCCGCTGCGGCGTGCGGCCGGGCGGTTGGCTCGGGGCGGGCAGCAGGGGCTTGCGGGGCTTCAGTTGCACGGTGCGCGGCGCCGCAGTGCTTAGTTTCAGATCGGCGCCGGCGTGCCGGATGGTGAGGGTGCGTTCGGCGCCGTCACGCAGTGTGTAAGCGACCTTGCCGTGGTCGACGTCGACGGTGATGCGAAAACTCCTCCACCGCAGGCGGAAACGCAGCCGGGTGATCTTCTCGGGCAGTTGTGGGTCCAGAGAGAGGACGTCTTCGTCGTCGCGCAGACCGCCGAAGCCGGCCACCAATGCGGTCCAGGCGCTCGCCAGGGAGGCCATGTGCAGACCGTCACGGGTGTTGTGGTGCAGGTCCCGCAGATCGATCATGGCCGCCTCGTACGCATAGTCGTGCGCCAGCTCAAGATGGCCCACCTCGGCGCACAGCACGGCCTGGGTGACCGCCGATAGCGACGAATCGCGCACCATCCGCGGTTCGTAGTAATCCACGTTGCGCGCCTTCTGCTCGCCGGTGAAGGCGTGGCCCTGCCAGTGCATGGCCAGGACGAGGTCCGCCTGCTTGATCACCTGGGCCGGGTACAGCCGCACGTAAGACTGGTGCATGAGCAGGGGATAGGCGGTGTCGTCGGAGAAGTTCCACTCCTGCAGCGTGGTGAACCCCTCGCACTGCTGATGCACGCCGAGACCCTCGTCGAAGGGGAGGTTGACCGCATCGGCGGCGTCCCGCCAGGCCGCCGTCTCCTCGGTGGTCACGTCCATCGCGCGGGCGGCCTCGGGATGGCGCTCACACGCCGCCGCAGCGACCCGCAGGTTGTGGGCGGCCATCAGGTTGGTGAACACGTTGTCGCGCACCACGGCCGTGTACTCGTCCGGCCCCGTGACGCCGTCGATGTGCCACACGCCGTGGCGGTCGTGATGGCCGAGGGACTGCCACAGTCTCGCCGTCTCCACCAACACCTCCAAGCCGCAGTCGGCTTCCAGCGACTGGTCCCCGGTGACGACGCGGTAGCGCTCGAAGGCGGCGGCGATGTCGGCGTTGACGTGCCAGGCGGCCGTGCCTGCAGGCCAGTACGCCGAGCATTCCTCCCCGCGGATGGTCCGCCAGGCGAAGCTCGCTCCCGCCAGGTCGAGCTCAGCGGCCCGCTGTCGCGCCATGTCCAGGGTCGACGCCCGCCAGCGCAGCGCGTCGGCGGCGGCCTGCGGGTGGGTGTAGGTAAGTACGGGTAGTACGAATCCCTCGGTGTCCCAGAAGGCGTGGCCGTCGTAGCCGGTGCCCGTGAGCCCCTTGCCCGCGATGGCGCGTCGCTCGGCGCGGGCGCTGGCCTGAAGCATGTGGAACAGCCCGAAGCGCACGGCCTGCTGAGAGTCGGGATCGCCCTCCACCTCGACGTCGGCGCTGTCCCAGAACTCGTCGAGGTATGCGCGTTGGGAATCCAGCAGCCCCTGCCATCCGGTGTACCGGGCCCCGGTCAGCGCACCGTCCACCTGGTCGTATAGCGCCGGGCGCGACCGCAGGCTCGACCAGCCGTACGCCAGGTACTTCACGATCCGCAGCTTCTGTCCTGGGCGCAGTCCACAGATCACGGTCGTTCGGGCCAGGTCCTCGCGGGTGTCGGTATGTGTTTCGACACGGCCGGGCACGTCCACGTCGTGATCCATCGCCGCGGCCATCATCAGCTGGCTGAGTCGGGTGCGGTGAAGCAGCACCGCTCGCAGTCCGTCGCATTCGCTGGACACGGGTTCCAGTGGCTTGGTCAGGATGGCCGATTCGCGCGGGTCGTTGGACATCGCGGGCTGGTCCTCGTTGGCGACCAGCTCCGATTGGACCGTCACCCTGACGAATTCGTCGACGGCTTCGACGACGTATTCGATGGCGGCCACTCCGCGCTGATTGAGGGAGACCAGCCGGGTGGTGGTGATCGCGACCTGGCGCCCGGCGGGGGAGCGCCACTGGAGGTTGCGCGTCAGGGTGCCTGCCCGGAAGTCGAGCACCCGCTCGTGGTGCTGCAGTTCGCCGTACCGGACGTCGAAGGGTTCGTCATCGACCAGCAGCCGCAGGATCTTGCCGTTGGTGACGTCGACGATCGTCTGCCCCTGCTCGGGATAGCCGTATCCGGCTTCTGCGTAGGGCAGCGGCCGGATCTCGAAGAACGAGTTGAGGTAGGTGCCTGGCAGCCCGTGGGGCTCACCCTCGTCGAGATTGCCGCGTAAACCGATGTGTCCGTTGGACAATGCGAACACCGACTCGGACTGTGCGAGGAGGTCGAGGTCCAGGGTGGTTTCCCGGAGCTGCCATGGCTCGACCGGAAACGTGTCTTCGCTGATCATTGCGCGGCGAGCAGGTCGGAGAGATCCTTGACGACGACGTCGGCGCCGTGTTCTCGCAACGCGTCGGACTGGCCGACCCGGTCCACGCCCACGACGAGGCCGAAGTGTCCGGCGCGGCCGGCCTCGACACCTGAGAGGGCGTCCTCGAACACCGCCGCCTCGGAGGGCTCCACACCCAGACGTTGCGCCCCCGCGAGGTACGAATCCGGTGCGGGCTTGCCCGCGATGTTCTCCTCGCGCATGGTGACTCCGTCGACGCGCTGGTCGACGAACTGGGCGAGGCCGGTGACCTCGAGTACTTCGCGAGTATTGGCCGAGGAAGACACGACTGCGATCGGAAGCCCTTGGTAGGCAACCGCTTCGATGTACCGGCGCGACCCGTCGAACACCTTGACCCCGTCGGTGTGCACGGTGTGCAGGAACGCGTCGTTCTTGCGGTTGCCGAGCCCGTTCACCGTCTCGGCGTCCCGGCCGTCGTCGGGTTCTCCCTCGGGAAGTGAGATGTCCCGACTGTCGAGGAAGGAACGCACGCCGTCCTCACGCTTCTTGCCGTCGACATAAGTGAAGTAGTCGGAGTCGACGTCGAACGGCACGAACGCCGAGCCCTCGCGACTGGACCGTCGGCGCAGAAAGTCGTCGAACATCGCCTTCCACGCCTTGCGATGCACGCTGGCCGTGTCGGTCAGCACGCCGTCGAGGTCGAACAGGCAGGCGCGGACTCCCGCGGGCAGACCCAGCAATGCGCACCTCTTTCATCAGCCATCGCACTGCGACCTTACGCCGCGAGCTCCCACGGGCAGGCGTACCAACTTCCGGCGCGCCGATACTGCGAAGGGCGTGCTGGTTCACTCGGTGTCACTCGTCCGTCCCTCGAGCAGACCCGCGGCGAACCGGAGGTCGGCGACCAGTCCGTCGAAGGATGCGTCGCGTTGCTCGGCGGGCCCGCGCAGGATCGACGAGGGATGCACGGTGACCACCACCTCGGGGTCGAGGCCGAGGCCTTCGTCGGGCAGCCGCAAAACCTCGCCGCGATGCTTGGTGAGTCGGAAGTCGTTGCCGAGCAGTGCCTTTGCTGCTGTCGCGCCCATCAGAACCACGACGTCGGGCGCCACCGCTCCCAACTCGGCGAACAACCACGGTCGGCACGCGACGACCTCGGTGCGGCTGGGAGTCTTGTGAATGCGCCGCTTGCCGCGCTCGTCGCGAGTGAACTTGAAGTGTTTGACGGCGTTGGTGACGTAGAGCGGCCCACGGTCGATCCCAGCGGCGCCCAGAGCCTTGTCCAGAATGTGGCCGGCCGGCCCGACGAACGGTTCACCCGCCCGGTCCTCCTGGTCACCGGGTTGCTCGCCGACGAGCATCATCGCCGCCGAGCGCGATCCTTCTCCGAACACCGTCTGGTCTGCGTCGACATACAGTCCGCAACCCCGGCACTGCTTCGCCGCCATGGCGAGGGTCGCGAGGCTGCGGGACGAAGGCATGAAGTCGGCGGCTGTCTTGCTTTCCATCGGCAATCGAGTCATGCGGGCTCCGGTTGAGCCGGCTCGTCGGACGAGGCTTCGACCAACGGCCCGTCGTCGTCGTCGAGCGCTTCGACTTGAGCACTGGGGTTTTCGGCGGTCAGCACGCGTACGAAGCTGTTGAAGAACGCGATGGCCGGTACCGCGAGTAGGGCTCCGATGATGCCGGCGAGCACGCCGCCCGCGGTGAGGCCGAGCACGACGGCAAGAGGGTGGATGGACACTGCGCGGCCCATCACCAACGGCTGCAGCACGTGCGCCTCCAGTTGCATGACCGCCACGATCAATCCCAGCGTGATCAGGGCGTAGATGAATCCCTTGGCCAGCAGCGCGACGATCACGGCCAGGAATCCCGTGGTCAGGGCGCCGACGACGGGGACGAACGCGCCGAGGAAGATCAGCGAGGCCAGTGGCAGCGCCAGCGGAATCCCCATGATGGCAAGACCGGCGCCGATGGAGACCGCGTCGACGAGTGCGACGAGCGAGGTGGCGCGGGCATAACCGGCCAGCGAATGGAAACCGGCGGCCCCTGCTTCGCGTACGCGTGCGCGGTGCTCGTCGGGCACGACGAGGGTGACGAAGTGCCAGATACTCCGACCACCCAGGAGGAAGAAGATCATGGTGAACAACAGAAGCAAAGCGCCCGCGAGGATTTCGACGAGCGTGCCCGCGGTCGACAGGGCACCGCTGGTGAGCTGGGTCTGATGGGTTTTCAGGGCGTCGGTGAAGGTGTTGACGGCGTGATTGATCTGGTCGCCGCTGAGCTTGGCGGGCCCGTTGATGAGCCAGTCGCGGGTGCCCTCGATGCTGCGCGTGACCTGTTCGACGAGAAGCGGGGCGCCCTCGACGAATTGGTTGACGACGAACGCGAGGATTCCGCCGAACACGGCCAGGCCGAAGACGAGCACGAAGGCGACGGCCCCGCCTCGTGCGGCGCCGCGCCGGTCGAGGAAGTCGACGGCGGGCAGTAGAAGTGCCGTGATGACCAGGGCGAGCGCGACCGGGACCACGACGACGCCGAAGCGAAACAGAGTCTGCAGCAGTACGTACGCAGCGGCGAGCAGGACGAGAAGGCGCCATGCCCACGCCGCGGACGCCCGCACCAGAGGACTGACCCACTGGTCAGCACGGTCCGCAGCGGGGGGCACGACTGCGCTAATGCGCTAGAACCACACTTTTCGGCCGCCGACGGGGCGGCCGACAGCGCCGAGGATCCACAGGATGACGCCGATCACCAGAAGGATTCCGCCGATGGTGTACAGGATCGAGATGCCTGCGAAGTAACCGATCAACAGTAGGACGATGCCGAGGACGATCATGCTCAATCCAATCCGTAGAAGCGAGTGAAACTGCCGCAGAAGGAATTACCCAAATCGTCAATTCCAAACCCCGGAGTCTCACGGACTTCTAATACAGGATCTTCCGCATGTTGTTCTCGGCGTAGTACTCGGCCAGCTGCTCGTCGCTCGTGTCGGGCTTGATGGCCTTGGCGAGTTGCGCGACGCTGGGCACCGCGGTGGGGTCCCAGGTTTCCGGTTTCCATGCGTCCGACCGCAAGAACGCCTTCGCGCAGTGGAAGAAGACCTCGTCAACGTCGATCTCCAGAGCCAGGATCGGCCGCTTGCCCCCGACGATCATCGCGTCGAAGTACGGGGCGTCGGCGATGATCCGGGCGGAGCCGTTGATCCGCAGGGTGTCGCCGCGTCCGGGGATCAGGAACACCGTGCCGACCCGCGGTCGTGAAAGCACGTTGAGGTAGCCGTCGACGCGCTTGTTGCCCGGCCGTTCGGGGATGGCGATCGTCACGTCGTCGATGATGTGGACGAAGCCGGGCGGGTCGCCCTTGGGGGACACGTCGACGCGGCCGTCAGCATCCGTGGTGGCAAGGAATCCCAGCGGCGAGTGCGACAGCCAATCCCGCTGCGCTTCCGACAGCCGGCTCTTTACCTTGTTGGCAACGGCGGGGAGGGGATGACCGACGATCGCGCGCAGCTCCTCGACGGTGGTGACTTCGCGAGACATGTCTCCATCATGCTCCGGCGTCAAAGCGGTTTGTTAACTCCCTTCGGTCGATCTTGCCGATGCCGAGGCGGGGCAGTTCGCCGACGACGTGCACTTCCCGGGGGGCTGCGGTGGCGTCCAGGGTCTGCTCGACGTGCGCGCGCAACTCGGCCACCGTCGGAGCGTCGCGGCCCGCCGCGAGGACAATTGCTGCGGCGACCCGCTGGCCGAGCCGCTCGTCGGTGACGCCGAACACCGCACAGTCGGCGATCGCGGGGTGGGTCGCCAGCGCCCCCTCCACCAACTGAGGCAGCACCGTCAGGCCACCGGTGCCTATGGCGTCGTCGAGGCGTCCCAGAATTCGCAGGACACCTGAATCATCTTTGGCGCCAACGTCATCGGTGCGAAACCAGCCTGCCTCCACGAACGGGTCGGGATCCACCGGGTTGCGGTACCCATTCGCCAGCGTCTCGCCACCCAGCACCACGCGGCCGTCGTCGATGCGCACTCGCACCCCGTCGAGGGCCACGCCGTCGTACACGCAACCACCCGCCGTCTCGCTGGAGCCGTAGGTGCGCACCACCCGGATGCCCGCAGCTGTTGCGCTTTCGCCCACCGTCGCGGGCATCGGCCCGCCGCCGATCAGCACGGCGTCGAGTTCGGCAAGGGCGGCCGTGGCGGCTGGATCACCGAGCGCCTTCACCAGCTGGACCGCGACCAACGACGCGTACCGCGGCCCCGTCCCCAATGCCTCTATGGCGGCGGGCAATTCGTCGACCTCGAAACTGGGGTTGATCGCGACGGGAACCGTACCCGCCAGGATGCTGCGCACCAGGACCTGAAGGCCGGCAACGTGATACGCGGGGAGCGCCAGCAGCCAGCTGCCGGGACCGGCCAGCCTGTCGTGTGTCGCTGACGCGCTGGCGATCAGCGCGGGCGCGGTGAGCATGGCGCCCTTGGGAACTCCCGTCGTGCCGGACGTCGACACCACCACCGCGACGTCGTCGTCGATGTCATCGCCGATCCGCAATGCCCTTGCCAACAGCTCGGCGGCACGCGCGTCCGCGGGCACCGGCAGGATCGCGGATTCGCGGCCGTCGAGCACCCCTTCGAGCACCGCGAGGAGCGGCTGCAGTGACGGGATGGGCGGGATGACGACCCCGCGTAGGGGCGCTATGCCGAATCCTCGTCGTCGCCCTCGATGCTGGAGCCTTCCTCACGCGGATCGTCGAGCGGCCAACCCCTGGCGGCCAGGCGTTCCCTGACCCGCTCGACGTCCTCGCGGCGGGGCAGCTCGTCGGTGGTCTGCGTGATGAGCACGCCGATGTCGACGTGGTCGAACTCGCCGCGGTTGATCAATTCCCGGGCGACGGCCTTGACCTCGTCGTTGGTGAGACGGCGGTTCAAAAGCGACATCAGCGGCACGCGATCGGGCCCCGGCACCCCCTCCGGGTACCCGGCGTTGATCCACGCCACGATCTTGGCGAGAAATGCGTTCACGGCGTCAACTCCCCTAAAGCCGCGGCGCACTGCCCCGGCAACGTGTGATGGATCGATGTTAATGGCGCGCGTGGGTCTAGGCGCTCCGGCACTGCATCGGACTGGATATTCCGGCGTCGCAGACGAACGCGCCTCGCCCGTCAGGTGAACAGTGAATGAACAGGTCTCCGGAAGGCGGAAATCGCCTGGTGAGGCCGTCCGATAGGCCCCCTACCGCCTAGTCAAAACGGCCGACGAAGCACCACAATCTGTACATGAGCACAGAGCTGATCATCCTGGTGTTGCTGATTGCCACGGCGCTGGCATTCGACTTCACCAACGGATTCCACGACACGGGCAACGCCATGGCGACCTCGATCGCCACCGGTGCCCTCAAGCCCAAGACCGCCGTGCTGCTCGCCGGCGTCCTGAACCTCGTCGGCGCGTTCCTTTCCGTCGAGGTCGCCGTCACGGTCACCACCTCGGTCCTGAAGATCCAGG
Organism: Mycobacterium sp.; assembly: GCF_032162605.1. Classification (GTDB taxonomy): domain Bacteria; phylum Actinomycetota; class Actinomycetes; order Mycobacteriales; family Mycobacteriaceae; genus Mycobacterium. The sequence continues at coordinate 30,015 of NZ_JAVROT010000551.1, forward strand.
ACAGCAAGACGGGCGCCCTGGTCCCGTCGATCGACGCATCGATGGGTCTCACCATCATCTTCGCCGGCCTCATCGGCGGCATCCTGTGGAACCTGCTGACCTGGTTGTTCGGCATCCCGTCCAGCTCGTCGCACGCTCTGTTCGGTGGCCTCATCGGTGCGGGCATCGCCGCCATCGGCCTGGCCGGCGTCAACTGGCCCGGCGTCATCAGCAAGGTGCTGGTCCCCGCCATCGCCGCCCCGTTCATCGCCGGGCTTGTCGCGGCGTGCGGAACCTGGTTGGTTTACCGCATCTCCCGCAACGTCGTGAAGAAGCGCCGCGAGGATGGCTTCCGCTGGGGGCAGATCGCCACCGCATCGCTCGTCGCCCTGTCGCACGGGACCAACGACGCGCAGAAGACCATGGGCGTGATCGCGCTGGCGCTCATCACCACCGGCCACCTCACGGGCAACGTCAAGGCGGACGGTCTGCCGTTCTGGGTGATCCTGTCCTGTGCGCTGGCCATCGGGCTCGGCACCTACATCGGTGGTTGGCGAGTCATCCGCACGCTCGGCAAGGGCCTCGTCGAGATCGAGTCGCCACAGGGCCTGGCCGCCGAAGCCTCGTCGGCCGCGATCATCCTGAGCTCCAGCGCCGCGGGCATGGCCCTGTCGACCACGCACGTGGCGACGGGCTCGATCCTGGGCAGCGGCGTCGGCAAGCCGGGCGCGCAGGTGCGCTGGGCAGTGGCGGGCCGCATGGCACTCGCGTGGCTGGTCACGCTTCCCGCCGCGGCGATCGTCGGTGCGCTGGCCTTCTGGCTGTCCCACTTCGTCGCCGGCGCCACGACGCAGTTGGCGGGCGACGGCGTGATCTTCGTGATCCTGGTGGGGCTGTCCGGCTACATGTACTGGCGTGCGCAGAAGCAGAAGGTCGACAGCAAGAATGTCAACGCCGATTGGGACGACTCGACCAACTCGGTCGTTCCCGCCGACGCCCGCGACGTCGTGACCGAAAGCCCCAAGGCCAGCGTCTAATTCGGCCCATCGAGCTACTAACAGAAGGATTCATTGATGACTTCGTATGTGATACCGCTGATCACGGTCCTCATCGTGGGCCTGGTCCTCGGGGCCGGCCTGCCCGCCGTCTTCGCCTTCGGGCTGGTGGCCTACTCGCAGGGTGTCGGTGGAGCTGAGGCCGACGGGACGGTCGACGCCCCCAACGCCGCGCTCAAGTTCCTCGGCCTGCTGCTGTTCGCCTTGGTCGGGTTCGTGATCTTCGTCGCGATCCTGTGGATCACCCGGTCCACGATCATCCACCACACCGGGTTCGACCCCTTCTTCGGAATCAAGAACTGAGCTGAGGAGAACATGACTGACAAGACCGTTCTCGACAACGTCGTCCGCTGGCTCAACCAGGGTTACCCGGAGGGCGTCCCGCCGAAGGACTACTTTCCACTGCTCGCACTGCTGAAGCGTTCGCTGAGCGACGAAGAGGTCGTCACGGCGGCCCAGTCGATCCTCAAGTCAACCGACGCCGACACGGTCACCGAGGACGAGATCCGCAAGGCGGTCCAGGACGTGATCGACAAGGAGCCGAACCCCGAGGAGATCCATCAGGTCGCCTCGCGGCTGGCCTCGGTGGGCTGGCCGCTGGCGGCACCCGCGCGCTGAAAGACGTTGCACCAGAGATCCCCTCGGCTCATTGAGCCGGGGGGATCTCAGTTTCTGGAGTCGCGGCGCAGCGGGTGCGTGTCGGGGACCTGCACGAAGATCAGCGTCACCCCGTCCGGATCGGTGACGTGCATTTCGTGCAGACCCCATGGCTCCTGCTTGGCCGCCCGGGCGATCTCGACGTCGCGGCCCCCCAGTTCGGCCTGGGTGGCGTAGACGTCACGCACCTGGAGCCACAGTGCGCCAGGGAAGGGTGGTGCCTCATCCGATGTGCGGCCGTGCCCCGCGAGCTCGACGAGCGACTGGCCGGCGTAGAACACCGTGCCTGCGCCGTACTCCCGCGCGACGGCGAGTCCGATGGCATCGCGGTAGAAGCGCAATGATCTCTGATAGTCGGCCGGCCGGAACAGCACGCGACTGGCCAGGATCTCCATGCGTCGGTTCTAACACAGCCACCCGCCGAAATAGCATTCCCTGTCATCAACCGGTCGGTTTGATGACAGGGAATGCTATTTCGGCGCAGACGGAGTTGAGTCGCACCAGTCAGTCACCGCTGGGCTGGACGCGCTGACGCTTCACCACGGCGTCCACGGCGGCGGGCGCGAAACTGTTCACCGCGTGGGCCGTCACGGCCATCCGCGGCGCGATGCGCACCGGCCTGTGCCGCGCGGCCGAGACCATCCAGTCGGCCGCCTCGTCGGCGGACAGTCCGGGCAGACCGTCGTACGCCCTGGTCGGTGCGATCATCGGCGTCTTGACCAGGGGGTAGAACAGGGTCGTCGAGTGCACGCCGCCCGCGGCCCATTCGGTTTCGATGACCCGGCTGACGGCCGTCAGCGCCGCCTTCGACGCGTTGTAGACGGCGAACAGAGGAGACGACTCGCTGAGCACGCCCCAGGTCGAGACGTTGACGATGTGTCCTTCGCGGCGCTCCCGCATCCCCGGCGCGAAGCCGCGGATCAGACGAAGCGGCGAGTAGTAGTTCAGCGTCATCGTCCGCTCGACGTCGTGCCAGCGGTCCAGCGATTCGGCCAGTGGTCGGCGGATCGACCTCCCGGCGTTGTTGATCAGGACGTCCACCCCACCGAACCGCTCATCGACCTCGGCCACCAGGGCGTCCACCGCGTCGAGGTCGGACAGGTCACAGGCGTACGCGCATCCGTCGCCGCCCTCGGAGGTGATGCGCTCGACGACGGAGTCCAGCAGCTCCTGCCTGCGGGCGACGACGATGATGCGCGCACCCTCGCGGGCGAGCTTCACCGCACCCGCCTCGCCGATTCCCGACGACGCCCCCGTGACCAGAATCCGCTTGCCGACGAGGTCGACGTCGTGTCTTGGCTGAAAGAGCTGAGCGGTCATCGGCGGTCGCATGCTGGCCAGCAGCAGCCTGTCCGCGAGACGGCGGAGGGGGTTCTTACTCACGGTCGATGAGCTTAAGTCCCGGCATCGGCGCGTGGTGAGGCGCGAAGGACGCAGCGCGCGTAGCCGATCCAGCAGACGGCGGTCGCGACCACCGCGATCGCGAGAAGGGTCAGCGGTGCCGCGGCCACCTCGACGCCGACCGCACCGCTTCCCGGCACGTGGCGGTCGGCGGCGGGCATCACCATGAACGGCAGGATCGCCGCCGCCAGCGTGGCCATGGCCCCGACGACCGCGAGGCCGAACGCGCTTCTCGCCGCGCAGTAGATCATCACCGCCGCGGACGGGTACACCAGCACGGCCAGCGGCAGCGTTCGGAAGCTGGCGTCGACGTCGCCCGTGGTGATCCAGGCGCCCCATCCCGCCATCTGGGCCGACCCGGTCGCGGCTTGGGCGGAGTACCACGGCAACGCCGTCGCGACCGCGACGGCGACGACGCCGAGGGCGCCGATCGTCCATCGCGTGATCTTCGCTTCGATGACCGGCCCCCTCATGACTACGACGCGCTGACTATCGCGCACCGAACGTTAGCGCGCCCGAATCATCCGCTCGGAGAGGTCCCACAGCCGTTGCGCGGATTCGGGATCGACGGCGTACGGCGTCACGCTCACGGTCATCTCGATCGGCCCTGCCGCGATGTCCGGGTTGACGTCGATGACCTCGTCGTCGATCGGCGCGACGTCGTTGTTCTGAAGGTAGACCCCGCCGACGTCGGCGAGCAGCGGGCTCGTCGCACCCCACACCTGCGTGGAGGCGCCCTGCTGCGGTGTCTTCTGGTCCCGCTCGGGGTCGATGATCGGCTGGCCCGCGTCGTTGACGAGCCCCATGGCCTTCCAGTCGTCGACGGTCAGCCACGGCGCGAGGTTGGTCCCGACAATGCCCCCGGGGTGCAGCGAGTAGCCGCGGATGCCGTCACCCGAAAAGCGGCGGTCGAGCTCGACGGCGAACAACACGTTCGCGGTCTTCGACTGGCCGTAGCCCACCATGCCGTCGTAGTCACCGGTCTCGAAGTGCGGGTCGTCCCAGCGGATGTCGGACAGGTGATGGCCCCAGGAGGAGACCTCGACGACCCGCGCACCGTTCGCGGCGCGCAGCGCAGGCAGAAGTCCGTTGGTCAGCTGGAAGTGACCGAGGTGGTTGGTCGCGAACTGCGACTCGTACCCGCGGGCATCGCGCACCAGTTCGCCGCCCATGATGCCTGCGTTGTTGATCAGGAGGTGCAGTGGCCGCCCGTCGGCATGCCTCGCGACGAAAGCGTCGATCGACGCGGGATCGAGCAGGTCGAGCTGTTCGATCTGCACGCGCTCGATCCCGCCGAGGGCAGGTGCGGCGCGTTCGGGGCTGCGTACGCCGACCGTCACCGAGGCGCCTGCCTTGCTCAAGGCTCGTGTGGTCTCGAGCCCTAGCCCGACGTGCCCACCGGTGACGACGACGTTGCGACCGGTCAGGTCGATGCCCTCGAGGACGTCGTCGGCGGTCGACGCCGCGGTGAATCCGGAGCCGAGGGGATGCTGCTTCTGAGTGGTGTGCTGTGTCATGACTCCACCCTGGACCCACGCACCCGGACTTTGAATAGTTGTCCGTCCGCTTTATCTGCGCGATAGTACGAAGATGGCCGGTGATCAGTTGTCCGAAGTGTTCGACCTCGTCGAGGTGCGTGGCTTGGTGTCCGGCGGTTTCGCCGCGCGCGGTGACTGGGTCGCGCGCTTTCCGATCCATTACCCGCTGAAGCTCGCGGCCGTGGTCTGCGGTCGGGTCCGGCTGACGGCCGACGGCCTGGATCGGCCCATCGACCTCGAGCCCGGCGACGTCGCCATTCTCAACAGCCGGTCGTGGATGGTCCTCGAGGGCGGCCGTGGCGAGGACGCGCCGCGCGAACTCGTCGTGCGGGAGGGCGACCCCTTCGTGCGGTTCGACGATGCGGATTGCACCGGCAGCTCGGCCGACGTCATCGTCGGTGGCCACGTCGACCTCAACACCGCCGGCGAGGCGCTGCTCGTGCAGGCTCTTCCGCCGGTCGGCCACGTCCGCGCGGCGGACGCGTCCAGCCTGCGCGGTAGCCTCGACCGACTGATCGACGAGGTGACGGGCAATCGGATGGGCTCGTCGTTCGCGATCCGGCAGTACGGCCAGCTGTTGCTGCTCGACGTGTTGCGCGCCTACGTCGATCAGGCCGAACTGCCTTCGGGGTGGCTGAGGGTGCTCACCGACGAGCGACTGCGGCCCGCCGTGACCCTGATGCATGCCGAACCCGGAAGGGGTTGGCGGCTGGACGAATTGGCCCACGCGTCGGCGATGTCGCGCACGTCCTTCGCGGAGCGGTTCCGCACGGTGGCGGGCGTGCCTCCGCTGACCTACCTCAACAGCTGGCGCATGAAGCTGGCCCAGCGTGCCCTGCGTGATGGGGACACCCGGGTCGGCGCGTTGGCCGCGGAGCTCGGCTACTCGTCGGAGAGTGCGTTCAGCAATGCGTTCAAACGCGAGGTCGGGATTGCGCCACTTCGCTACCGGTCCCGGATTCGAGATGAGTCGGCGGCCGCGCGCCAGTCACTACCGCTGATGATCCCGGCTCGTCAGGCGTAAAATTCCACGCCACGATCGTCTCGCCGTCGGTGAGCAATGCGACCGAATGCGGGCAGGGCACGATCCCGTTCGTGTCGCTGTGCACCGGAATCTGAGCGCTCAGAAGTAACGCGGGAACTTCGACCAGTCGGGGTCGCGCTTCTCGAGGAACGCGTCGCGCCCCTCGACCGCCTCGTCGGTCATGTAGGCCAGTCGGGTCGCCTCGCCGGCGAACACCTGCTGGCCGACGAGCCCGTCGTCGAGCAGGTTGAACGCGAACTTCAACATCCTGATGGCCTGGGGGGACTTGCCGTTGATCTCGTTGGCCCATTCCAGCGCAACGGTTTCCAACTCAGCGTGGCCGACGACCTCGTTGACTGCGCCCATCGCCTTCATCTGCTCGGCCGTGTACGGCCTGCCTAGGAAGAAGATCTCGCGGGCGAACTTCTGACCCGCCTGACGGGCCAGGTACGCGCTGCCGTAGCCGCCGTCGAAGCTGCCGACGTCGGCATCGGTCTGCTTGAAGCGGGCGTGCTCGCGGCTGGCCAGCGTCAGGTCGCACACCACGTGAAGGCTGTGCCCGCCGCCGGCGGCCCAGCCGTTGACGAGGCAGATCACGGGCTTGGGCATGAACCGGATCAGGCGTTGTACCTCGAGGATGTGCAGTCGGCCGGCCTGGGCGGGGTCCACGGTGTCGGCCGTGTCACCCGCCGCGTACTGGTAACCGGTGCGGCCGCGGATGCGTTGGTCACCGCCGGAGCAGAAGGCCCAGCCGCCGTCCTTCTCCGATGGCCCGTTGCCCGTCAGCAGGATCACGCCGACGTCGTTCGACATCCGGGCGTGGTCGAGCACGCGGTACAGCTCGTCGACGGTGTGCGGCCGAAAGGCGTTGCGGACCTCGGGACGGTCGAACGCGATCCGCACCGTCGGCCTGGCCACCCCGTCGGTGACGTGACGGTGATACGTGATGTCGGTCAGCTCGAAACCCTTGACGGGCTGCCACACCGACGGGTCGAAGGGGTTCTCGCTCTTGTCCGCGCCGGTCGGCGTCGATGTCGGCATGTCCCGAGCCTAGTGGGCGACTCCGAACGCCCCCAGGGCCGCGATGAGCCCATCGGGGCGCTGCCCGGTGGGGAGCGGGTCGACGAGCGCGAACCGGCAGCCGACCGCCACCGCGCCGCCGTCGGCCTCCTCGCTGTCGCCGATCATGAGGGCGTCCGCGGCGTCGACACCCAACCGCGAGAGCGCGGTGCGGAAGATCTCGGCGTTCGGCTTGACCGCCCCGACTTCATAGGACAGCACGAACTCGTCGACGTCCTCCTGCGTGCCGATCGCCACGAACGCCGGGCGGACGTCGAACGCGATGTTGGACACCACGGCGGTCTTCACGCCCCGACGGTGCAGGCCTGCGAGCACCAGGGCGGTGTCGGGGTAGGGAGTCCAGCTCGCCGCGTCGATCACGCGGTCGTAGAGCGCCGCGGCGTGGTGGTCGGCCAACCCGGACTCCCGAAGGACGTGCAGATAGGCCTCGCGGTGCAGGTGCGGGGCCAGGTCGCGGTTGATCCACGCGCGGTAGGCCTGGTCGTCCATCTCGACGGAGCGCCCGGTGGGGGCGGTCAGTCGGCGCATCAACTCGGCTTGGGCGTGGCCGTCGACGGCCCGCTCGTCGACCTCGATCCCGGCAAACCAGCTGTCCTCCTCCTCCAGGCGGAAGAGCGTTCCCGAGAAGTCGAACAGCACCGCACGCGTCGTCGTCACGTCTGCCATCGTGCCCGGTCGGTCTTGTCGAAAAGAACTCTGCGTTCGGTTTCGTTGGTCACCATGCCCGCGGCCCGCTCGAATTCGTCGGCCGCCTCGACATGTCGGCCAAGGCGCGATAGCAGTTCGCCCCGCACGCTCGGCAGGAGATATGACTCGCCGAGACCGTCGATCCGATCGACGATCGCGAGCGCATCGGCCGGTCCCGACCGCATCGCCACCGCGACCGCCCGGTTGAGTTCCACCACGGGCGACGGCGCGATCTGCACCAAGCCGTCGTAGAGCGACACGATGCGCGCCCAGTCGGTGTCCGCCGCGGTCGGCGCGCTCGCATGGCATTCGGCCAGGGCGGCCTGAAGCGCATAGGGTCCCCAGCCGATACCCTTGCGGCGCAACGCCTCCGAGGCGCGCTGAAGGGCGGCGGTGCCGCGGATGACTTGCGCCCGGTCCCACCTGGTGCGGTCCTGGTCCTCCAGCAGGATGGGGTGGCCGTCGTCGCCCGTACGAGCCGCGAACCGCGAGGACTGGAACTCCATCAACGCCACCAGTCCGTGCACCTCGGCCTCGTCGGGCACCAGCGCGGCCAGTACTCGGCCCAGACGCAATGCCTCCGTGCACAATTCGTCGCGGATCCACCGCAGGCCCGACGACGCCGAGTAGCCCTCGTTGTAGATAAGGTAGACGACGCTGAGCACCGCCGAGAGCCGACGCGGGTATTCCGACTTCTCGGGCACCTCGAAGGGCACGTTCGCTTCGCCGAGGGTCTTCTTGGCGCGCGTGATCCGGGCCGCGACGGTGGCCTTCTGCGCCAGGAACGCCTGCGCGATCTCCTCGGTGGTGAGGCCGCCGACGACCCGCAGCGTCAATGCGATCTGGCCCTCCCGCGGGAGTACCGGGTGCGCGGAGATGAAGATCAGCCGCAGGACGTCGTCGTCGATGAGGTCCGGGTCCCACGCTTCGGCCGTCGGATCGTTCAGATGGGTCGCCAACTCGCGGGCCAGCGTGGCGTATTTGGAGTCGAGGCGGTCCTGACGCCGCCAGTGATCGATCGCCTTGCGCTTGGCGACGGTGGTGAGCCACGCACCCGCGTTGCGTGGCACGCCCGTGGTCGGCCACTGCTCCAGCGCGTCGACCAAGGCGTCGGCCGCCAGGTCCTCGGCCATCCCGACGTCGCCGACGGCGCGGGTCAGGGTGGCGACGATCTTGGCGGCCTCCATCCGCCACACCGCGTCGACGGTCTGACGAACGTCGGCGGCGGCGGGCACGCTCCAACCGTAGCCACCCCTCCCCGCGAGCGTGCGTGTCTGTACGCGACGCGCCGAGTCAGGATGTGCAAACCTGCACGCTCGCGCGGGAATTCAGCCGGGGGTCACCCGGGGTGCGCGCGTCGCTCAGACGTAGCGGTTGCGGCCCGCCGCGGCGCCGGCGACGATCTGCACGACGTAGACCACCAGGAACATCACCCAGGCAATGGTCCATCCGTTCGACACGTCGTGCAGAAGGCCGAAGAGGAAGGGCCCGGCACCCGCGATCAGATAACCGAATCCCTGTGCCATTCCAGACAGTTGGGCAGTGTCCTCGGCAGTGCGTGCCCGTAGCGCGATCACCGCGAGCGCCACCGAGAAGGCGCTCATTCCGACGCCGATCAGCAGGCTCCAGACCACCGGTGCCGCGGCGGGCGCAATCAGCAGTCCCACGGTTCCCGCCATCCCGAGCACGCCGATCGCGACGATCCACCCGCTCTGGTTGGGGCTGCGAGCCGCCAGTGGCGAGATCAGCAGGGCGACCGGCACCCCCACCAGTGACGCCAGCCCGACCAGCAACCCGGCCTGCGTCTTGTCAATGCCGTTGTCGATGAAAACCTGTGGCAGCCAACCCATCACGATGTACGCAAGGAACCCCTGGCAGCCGAAGAACAACGTGACCGTCCAGGCGAGCGGGTTGCGCAGCAGCGACCGGCGACCGCCCGCAGGCGCCGCCGTCTGGACCCAGGCGCCACGGTGACGCCGAGCGGCCGGTATCCACGCCGCGAGCGCGATCAGTGCGACCACCGCCCATGCCGCCAGTGCCGTCCGCCAGCCGCCCAGCGGCACCTCGATTCCCGGGGTCACCGCCGAGCCCAGCGCTCCGCCACCCTGCAGGGCGGCGGTATAGATGCCGGTCATCAGGCCGACCTTGGTCGGGAACGAGCCCTTGATCACGACCGGGATCAAGACGTTCACCAGGGCGATGCCCGCGCAGGCGACCAGCGTCGCGCCCATCACGACGTGAGGCCCGTCGAGGGCGCGGACGGCCAACCCCGCGGTGAGCGTCACCAGGGCCAGTGCGATGACACGGCCGAGACCGAACCGAGCGGACAGACGCGGCGCGGTCAAGCCCGCCGCCGCGAAACAGAGGGCGGGCAGCGTCGTCAGCAGGCCGGCCCACGTCGCCGAGGTGCCCAACTCTGCTCGCATGTCGCCGAGCAGAGGGGCGACGCTGGTGACGGCGGGCCGAAGGTTCAATGCAGTGAGGACGACGGCGACGGCGAGCAGCGTTCCGCCCGCGATGACCGGGATGCCGCCGAGTTCGGCCTCCGGTGATCGGAGGTTTCGTTCGTCCTGCTTCTCGCCACGCACGCTGCTACATTGCCATACATCCCATGATTGGTTGAAAGGATGTCCCCGTGCCGTTGAGCACTGCCCGCCGGGCCGGCCTGGTCGACCAAGTCATAGAACAGCTCCGGCAGTCGGTCACCACCGGGGAGTGGCCGGTCGGGCACCGCATCCCCAACGAAGCCGTCCTCGTCGAGTCCCTCGGCGTCGGCCGCAACACCGTGCGCGAGGGGGTCCGCGCATTGGCGCACGCCGGAATCCTCGAGGTTCGGCAGGGCGACGGCACCTACGTCAGGGCGACCAGTGAGGTGTCGGGCGCGCTGCGCCGTCTGTGCGGCACCGAACTGCGCGACGTGCTGCAAGTGCGGCGCGGCTTGGAGGTCGAGGGGGCGCGGCTTGCCGCGGCCAACCGCACCAACGACGACCTCGTCGACCTACGGTCCCTGCTTGCTCGGCGCGACGAATGCCTGCGCGACGGCCGCGACGACGACTTCGCCCGCGCCGACGCGGAGTTCCACCTCGCCATCGTGGCCAGTTCGCACAACGTGATGCTGACCGAGCTCTACCGCGGACTGATGGAGGCCATCACCGCCAGCGTCGCCGCCACCACCGAGACGCCAGTCGAGATCGTCGACCACCGTGTGCTGCTCGAGCACATCGCCGCGGGCGACGTGGAGCAGGCGGGGAGCACTGCCGGTGAGCTACTCGATCGCATCCTCGCCGGGCTGACCGTGTAGCCCGTCTCCCTTCCGCTCGCGCAGGGAAGTCAGCCGATCGCCCGGCCCGCGCCCTCCCAGAACCGTGCGCGGACGGCCTTCTTGTCCGGTTTGCCGAGACCGGTCACCGGTAGCGCGTCGACGACGAACACCTGCTTCGGCACCTGCACCGACCCCTTGCGGTCCTTGACCGCCGCCTGGATCTCGGCGGTCAGCGCCGCGACGGCGGCCTCGTCCCTGGCGGCATCGGAGCGCAGCACCACCACGGCCGTCACGGTCTCGCCCCACTTGTCGTCGGGACTGCCGACGACGCAGACCTGCGCCACCGAAGGATGTTCGGCGACAACGTCTTCCACCTCACGCGGGTAGACGTTGAACCCGCCGGTGACGATCATGTCCTTGACCCGGTCGACGATGAACCAGAAGCCGTCGGAGTCCTCGCGGGCCATGTCGCCGGTGTGCAGCCAGCCGTCCTTGAACGTCTCGGCGGTCTGCTCAGGCAGCTTCCAGTAGCCACCCGACAGCAGCGGCCCGGACACGCACACCTCGCCGACGTCGCCTTGGGCAACGGGATTGCCCTCGGCGTCCAGCAGCGCGCACCTGGCGAACAGCGTCGGTCGTCCGCACGACGTCAGCCGCTTCTCGTCGTGGTCGTTCTTGCCCAGATACGAAATCGCCATCGGCGCTTCGGACTGTCCGTAGTTCTGGGCGAAGATCTTGCCGAACCGCTCGATGGCCTCCGCCAGCCGAACCGGGTTGATCGCCGACGCGCCGTAGTACACCGTCTCCAGCGACGAGAGATCGCGGGTCTTCGAATCCGGATGGTCCATCAGGGCATACAGCATGGCCGGCACCACGAACGTCGCGGTAATCCGCTCCTCCTCGATGACGCGCAGCGCTTCGCCCGGATCGAACTTCGCCATCACGTGCATCTCGCCGCCCTTGACCAGGGTCGGCAGGAAGTACGCGGCCCCGGCGTGCGACAACGGGGTGAGCATCAGGAACTTCGGGCTGTCCGGCCACTCCCACTCGGCGAGCTGGATGGTCGTCATGGTGCTGGTGGCCTGGCTCGTCATCATGACGCCCTTGGGCTTGCCGGTGGTGCCGCCGGTGTAGGAGAGGCCGTTGACGTGATCGGGCGCCAGGTTGGCGGCGACCAGAGGGCGGGGCTCGTACTTGTCCGCCTCTGCCGTCAGGTCGACGACAGTGGTTCCCGCGGCAGCCGCCGCGCTAGCGAGTTCGGGAGGGACCGGTCCGATGGTGAGGACCTGCTTGAGGGAGCCGACCTTCTCGAGCAGCCCGAGCGCCCGTTCGACGAACATCGGGTTGGGGTCGATGATCAGCGTCGTCACCTCGGCGTCGGTGAGCACGTAGGCGTGGTCGTCGAGCGAGCCCAGCGGATGCAGCGCCAGCCGGCGGTAGCCCTGGATCTGACCGGCGCTGGTGATCATCAGCACCTCGGGCCGGTTGAGTGACAGCAGGCCAGCCGTCTCGCCGGAACCGGCGCCCAGTGCCTCGAAGGCCTGCACGTACTGGCTGATCTTCGCGGCCAGCTGGCCACCGGTCAGCGTGGTGTCGCCGAGATGCAGCACCGGCTTGTCCCTGTGGCGCTTGAGCGCGCCGACGAGCAGGTGGCCGGAGTGGATCGGGTGTCGCAGCAGCTCGTCGCTCATAGAGGACAGACTAGAACGTGTTACAGAACGAGCTGCTGCGCATCCCCAAAGTCACTTCGCGTAGCGGGGGTCGTTCTCCTCGCGCCACTTGAGCTCCTTCTGGATCCACTCGTTGTCCTGGTCGAATTCCTCGATCTCGGACACGCGGCGCACCTCGAGCTTCACGCCGGGCCCCAACGGGCACTTCTGCGCCCACTGCTTGGCCTCGTCGACCGACGACACGTCCAGGATCCAGAAGCCGTTGAACAACTCCTTTGCCTCCGCGTAGGGGCCGTCGGTCACCACGGGCGGATCTGAGCTGAAGTCGACGACGAAGCCCTCCTCGGGTCCGGTCAGTCCCTCGCCGGCCAGCATCACGCCCGCCTTGATGAGTTCCTCGTTGTAGCGGCCCATGGCGGCGATGATCTCGCTGAAGTCGACGTTCTCCTCGACGAACTTCTCGGCTTCCGGCGTGGACCGCATGATCAGCATGTAACGCATTGGAGTCTCCTTCTTTCTGTAGGAAGGGGCGCGTCCATCGTGCCCTCGTTCATACGTCGAATGGCAACCCCGGGAAATCGACACGACAAGAAAAGAAACTTCGACGAATTCTCCTTTGCCTCTGCAAGGATGACGGAATGGCTGCTGACCTGGCTTTTTTCGGGACCGTCCTGACGGTCGACGACGCCCGTCCCACCGCAGGGGCGCTCGCGGTGGCCGATGGGCGCATCGTCGCGGTCGGCGATCGGGCCGACGTGCAGAGTTGGATCGGGCCCGACACCGAGATCGTCGAAATCGGAGACGGCTGCCTGATGCCCGGGCTCATCGAGGCGCACGGGCACCCGCTCATGGAGGCCATCGTGCTGTCCGACCGCATCGTCGACATCCGCCCGGTCACCATGCGCAGCGCCGACGCCGTGCTGGCCGCGATCGGTGACGAGGTCGCGGTGCGCGGCGCGTCGGGTGCGTACCTCAACGGGTGGGACCCGCTGCTGCAGGTCGGTCTGCCGGAGCCGACGCTCGCATGGCTGAACGCCGAGGCGCCCGGCACCCCGCTGGTGATCGTCCACAACTCGGGGCACAAGGCGTACTTCAACTCCGCGGCAGCCCGGCAGCTGGGGCTGGATCGCGACACCCCCGACCCGAAGGGTGCGAAGTACGGCCACGACGCCGCGGGCGAGCTCGACGGAACGGCCGAGGAGACGGGCGCGGTGTTCCCGCTGATCGGCGGCGCGATCGACCCGAACGGCTACCCGGCGATGCTGCTCGCCGAGTGCGGGCGACTGAACCGGGCGGGCCTGACCACCTGTTCGGAGATGGCGTTCGACCCGATGTTCCGGCCGGTCCTGGACTCGCTGCGGGACGACCTGACGGTGCGGCTGCGCACCTACGAGATGTCGACGGCACAGATGTCCACCACGCAGACGCCGTCCAACGGGGACGACGTCGTCAGGCAGGTGGGCATCAAGATCTGGGTCGACGGGTCACCGTGGATCGGCAACGTCGACCTGACGTTCCCCTACCTGGACACCGACGCCACCCGCACCATCGGCGTCGTGCCCGGTTCGTGTGGGCACGCCAACTACACGCGCGAGCAGCTCACCGAGATCGTGAGCGCCTACTTCCCGCACGGTTGGCAGATGGCGTGCCACGTGCAGGG